>NZ_KV824233.1:364086-364945 GCF_001816025.1 Hafnia sp. HMSC23F03 | reverse complement strand
CCAGCTCTGATTTTACTTTATTAATAATAGTATTGAGCTCTGCTTCACGGCTATTATCGGTTTCTGTATTGGCTGCCTTCTGATCGCAGCCACTAAGAATGACGATGGTAAAAGATAGGAAACCTGTTATCCCTATTTTTTTCATTTCCCTTACCCTCATACGTCCTTTATTTTATCGGCTCAGGGCTATTCACCACGCAGCGGGCGGGTTTATCGCTGGGTAAAAAGTCTCTGCTTTTAGGATCTGCTTTATAACGAACAACGGTTAACCCGCGTCCTGGTCCAGAGTAATCTTGGCTGCGCATAGCCTTATAAAAATAACCATCATCATTTTTATACGCGGGCTTGTCTGGACCTTGAGGATCCTTCACTGGGGATGTTTGGTAGTAATCTGGATCATACCAATCTTTCATCCACTCCCAACCATTTCCGGCCATATCGTATATGCCTAGAGGATTCGGTGGATATAGATTTCCTGGTAATGGAGAATATACGCCGAGTGACGTGCCCATTTTTTGCGAATAGGCTTTACTATCTTTTTCTGTCGCTACATTCTTCTCCTCGCCATCGGTAGCACGGATCGTCCCGTCGTTGGTGGGAGCTATCACGAACTGCCCGCGGTTACGAGCAGCGTATTCCCATTGTGCCTCCGTAGGCAGCGCAAATGGTAACTTTGTCACCTTAGCTAGCCATTGGCAATAAGCCTCGGCCTCATACCAGTCAACGTGTGCCGGCCCGTTAGCTATACTGTTCTTCTCTTCCCACCGAGTCTTAGTTCTCACTCCACCATTAACCACTCTTCCCGGAAGATTATTGTAGGCCAAGTAAAACTTATATTCGGTATTATCCACTTTGAATT
>NZ_KV824233.1:306128-364066 GCF_001816025.1 Hafnia sp. HMSC23F03 | reverse complement strand
GTTAGCTCCACTTTATGCAGGGGCTTACTGTCTGAATTCGCATCATAGGGCAAATGCTCTTTGCCATATTGCTCACCAAAATCCCCCATCAAAAACTCGCCGCCTTTAACGTAAACCAGCTCTGATTTTACTTTATTAATAATAGTATTCAGCTCTGCTTCACGGCTATCATCTGTCTTCGTGTCGGCGGCTGTTTGATCGCATCCGTTAATAAAAAAAACCAAAAAACTTAAGCAGGAAACCTTGTAAAAACTACGCATAAAAACCTCAACTAAGCTGTCATTTCTGGAAATTCACTGGATGGTGAAAACATAGCAGACTTGGAGTATAAAGGATTAATCCCATTATAGAGTCGGTACGCTTCGCTGTTATTCCATGCCAATGGATACCCCCATGCAGGGATCACTCTAAGACGTCTGTAAATCGTCTCCATTTCATGATCCCTATTCATACCTTCTTGTAGAAAATCTCTCAGGTTATTCATTTGTTTTTGAGATACCATATACTTTAATGCAGGATTCCCTACCGATAAGGAGCTTCCATCCGCGGTGCAATGACTAAACACCTCAAACCATTCTTTTTGAGTCTGAATACTTTCTAAAATTATTATTATGGCATCCTTTCTGTCACTGTAGATATCAGGAATAATCTTATTCCCTCGGTTATCAGTGTCGATATGATCTGCTATCCCATGACGAGTGAGCAGGTAAATAAGTATACCTTTAGCTTCAGGGGGATAACTAAGTAGCTTCTCTTTGCAAGAAATAATGTTTAATGCCAATTGATTTCTTTTTTTCGATTCTTTTAAACCATTCTCAATTGATTCCACAAACAATGTGAAGCTAGCATCTATCGTTTCCACTGTAGCTTCAAGATTTTTGAGCGATTTCTCTATAACAGCCTTTTTATCTGTGAACATCATGACGCACACCTTGCTAAAGGTACTAAACGCTCGCTCAGTCACCAACTCAAAAAACGCATAGTCCAATCCATACAGTTGATAAATCAGCCACCCGCCAAAATCGGACAATTTGTCATAATCCACCGCGGCCTCAAAACTGCCTTTTGCACCCACGCCCACACACAGACTGGCGGCTATTTTGAAACAAAAACGGCCATTAACAAAATCACATTTAAAAGTACCACCAATTCCAAGCCCAGCCATGCCCACTAAGCTCTCAGAGATTGAGCAGAAATCGACAAACTCAGCCGCCGCTTTAGCCTTCTCACCCGTTTTTCCCTGATACTCAGTCAAAGCTTTCGGCTGTAGCCACTGCACCCCACCAGCAAGTTTAAGTGTGGCTTTCGCGCCACCAAATATTTCGGCAGATGCTGTCAGCCCTTCATCTTCATTCTCACCTTTGCGTGCATTATGAAACTGTGCACCAGTCGCGCGACGCTGACGAAAACGAGGAAGCTGTGGCTCACGAATACCCATAACGACCTGCTTCGTTCCAATGGTTGTTACTTGTATTTGCGATTCAACCTGCGCCGAAGCGCCAGCAAAGCCAATCAGCGACGTTTCAAAATAAACCCGTAGCATCCCCATATCCAGTGGTTTTACTCTATCTTCCGCAGCATACTTCAAAGGCCACCCTATTCTATCTGGCATATAGAATTTCGCACTTACGGTACCCGAGGCAATCGAAAGCACAGAACTGTGTTCAACTTTGAAACTGAGTTTACCATCATAGGGATCCCATTCGCCGGATGCGCCCGAATTAGAGGTAAAACGAAGAAATTGAGCGCCAGCAGATACATCTATATTTGCATTTACTTCAGTTTCGTTAGCCCTCGCCAAACTAGTATTCCAGCTATCAGCCCAGTCTGTTAAGGTTTTATCTACTTTACCTATATCCTCAGCAGAGAAATATTTAATCCCAGTATTATCAGAGTCGAGTTCTTTAAGCTGATTCTTTATTTTTTGTGTATTAATTCCTTTAATATTTTTGTTACCGTCGCGAGTAAAAATGCTTTCTGATGCCGACGCTTTATCTTTACCTGTGATTTTAACTTTATGCCGCACACCTACGCCTAATTTCTCGATGTAGCCTTTCTTGACGAAAGCATAACGACTTCCTACTCCACGCTTGCTACCTGGTTTCTTTTTTGTTGCGATAGGAATGAGCTCAACTACCTCTTTATAACCGGTGCCTGTGGCTTCAAAATCACCTAACGTACTTTGCAGTGCATCCTTTTTCTCTTGCAATATTTTTTCTGCGGCAACTACTTCGTTTTCAAGATTAGCTAGCTCCGCCGACTTTTCTGGTTGTGAGTAAACCTTGCCATAGTTCTCCAACGCCGCCGAATAATTCTCGCTGGCTTTGTGGTGTTCATCCACGCAGGTCATGATTTCGCGTGCATGTTCATCTAATTGTTTTGATGCCTCTGCGGTGAGCAATATCAGCTCTTGAGTGCCGGTAATAAAATAGGTATCTACAGACTCATGTTCCACTGTAATAATGTTATTTTCTTTTTTATCCAGTTGTGCCTGAGAAACCGGCTTATTATTCTCACTCATGCTCGTTATCCTCCCTGTTATTCGAAGAACAGCTTAATGTTTTGTGGGTCAATGCCATAATGGCTCTGGGTAAACCCATTCTTATCAGTAACACCGCGTAACACGCTTCCATCGTCGGTCTCAATGCGGTATGGGATATAGGCCTTAGGCTCGCTAGTCGTTTTATCAATAACCTGAAAACCACCCTGCATTGGATATTTATATGCGGGATCTTCAACAGACATGGGTTGCAACGCTGCACTTAAGGAGGCTGTTCCACCCCAGCTAATATTGTCATTTTTGAGTTTTATTGTGCCAGGTGCACCAATCTCTATAGAGCCATCTTTAATTTTGATATAGGCACCTTTGCTGACTAAGGTGATCCCCTGAGCGGCGTTAACGACGATTTCACCACTGACGCTATTGATACTCATCATTTGATCTGACTGAAGGGTCATTGCGTCTGTTTGTGCCTGAATTGAAATTGGCCCTCGCGCAGCAAATAATTTCATCCCCATTTTTTGGGCAAACAGACTGATTGCTTCCCCCGCAGCAACGGTAAAACGTTTAAAAATACTAAAATCGATATTTTCACCCGCAGTCGTGGTGACAGTCTTACCTGCTGACATCTGAATATTTTTAGGGGTGGTATAGGCCATCCCTGCAGGGGCCGACACTAATAAACCTGAGCTGCTCAGTTGGTTAATTACGCTGCTTAACTTTTGCTGCGAGGCAATATCTGCATCCAGTGCGCCTGAAACTTTTGCACTCTGAGCAAGCGCAGTCACTAGTTCTAGTGCGCTTTGTAACTGGCCTATTGCCGCCCCCATCTCCAACACCTTCCCACCCGCCTTCGGCTGACCGTCGGCGCTGATGAAAATCCCCTTGCCCGCCCTTATCGCGCCCCAGTCGTCGGTGCGCAGTTCGAAGCCTTCGCCGCGTTGCTGTTTTTGGCTATCGACCAAATGCCCGAGGTTGAGCTGGGTTTTGCCGCCGTATTCGGTGCTGAGTTTGATGTGCTCTTTGCCACGTTCGTCGTCGAGGCGTAGTTTGTTGTTGGCGGGGGTACGCAGCACGTTGCGTTTGTAGTTTTGCAGCGTGACGTGGTCGCCGTGTTTGGAGTCGTGCAGCGCGTAGGCGATGTACGGTCGGTCAGGGTTGCCCTCTTCGAAGGCAATCGCCACTTCGGTACCCGCCAGCAACGGAGCGTGTAAGCCGTAGGTGTCACCGGCATACGGGCGCGCTTGGCGTACCCATAGGCTTTCGCAGCCGGCCTGCCATTCGTCACGGTCAAAATCAAACGACACGCGGTAGCGGCCATCTTTGTCGATGTGGCTATAGGTGTCGTTCACCACGGTGCTGGTGACGCGCGCCGGAATCGTGCCCGCCATCACCGGTTTGGCGGTGGGTTCTGGGCGGAAGCAGACGTTTTCAGAATATGGGATGGCGGTGAATTCTACTTCATAACTTTGGTCGCGACGCGCCTTACTGCTGATACCAATAATGACCGCACCTTGGCGGAACGCCTCAGGCGCGTCACCGTCAACTTTGAGCTCTTGCCCCGGCGACAGCGCCGCTGAGGTGGTGAAGCCATGTAACAGGGTCTGCTGGTTAAGATAACGTTCATGGCGTAGGCGGGCATAGAAGACACCGCTCTCCGTCTCAGGCTGCGGGCTGTTTTTATCGCCTGCCGACAGATAATTATCGGCGTAGTGATAGGCTTCGCCGTAGGTGGTTTTGTCTCCGCGGGTGACGTCAACGTCGCCGTCCATCCACGATTGAGCTTGGCGATAGTTGTAGTCTCGGGTGGTGACGCGGTTTTCCACCACCTGATGAGCGCTGGTTAAGCCCCACACTGATTCGACGCCAACGTCATTCATGCCCGACGGATTACGCAGCGGTAGGCTGGTGCCAAACTGGTAGTGTTGCTGATCGTCATAGAATTCAACAACGTCGATGTTAAGTTTGGGATCGGCCGTGAAGCGGAACCAGATGCCAATTTCAGCCAGCAGGCGGCTGATAAACTGCAGATCATTTTCCCCGTACTGCATCACCAGTTCACGTTTGGGATAGGTGTGCGCCAGCGTGAACAGGAAATCTTGCCCTTTGAAGCCGTGGCGATCTCGCAAGATCTTTTCTACAATTTCCGGCACCGAAAGGTTTTGATAAATCGCATGCTGATGGCTTTTCGCCAACAACGCTAAACGTGGTACGAGGGTGACTTCGTAGCGGCTTTCGTCCCGCGAAGTAGAAAGACGCTTAAAACTCTGGATCACCCCGTGCACCGTGCGCAGCGCCTGCATAATCGGCGGCGTCATCGACAACGCGGCACCTAAGGAGGCCAACGCATTCGGCGTAGCGTTCAGGGTGAATGTGGCGTCCTGCATCAGCATCTGCGCGGGCTGGATGTCTTTGGCCGAGCTGGTGAATTCGATGGTGTAGCGATAAGGCTGGCTGAGATGCTCTTCAGCGGTAAACGCCAACACATCTAGCGGAGCCGTGTTGTCCCAAACTTTCAGCACATGGTGGCTGTGATCGAACATCAGTTGAGCAGCAGTATTTAACATATCACCCTCGCTTCCGTCGTAACCGAGCAATCCGTATCAGCTTCACCGTTGTGTTCATCACCGAAATCCAGCGTAATACCTTCCTCGTCGTTGAAACCCAGCGTCAGACTGTTGGGTTTTCGCTGCTGAGCTAAACGCTGTAATAGCTGCTGAGAAAGCACCGGTAAGATCTGTTGATTGAGCAAGCTGTCGATGTTGCGCGCGCCGGTATCCGGCAGCAGGCAGGCCGCCACCAGCGTATCCATCAAACTCTCTTCAATATGGCAAGTCAGTCCATAGTGACGCTGAAGGCGTTTCGCCACCTGCCCTAATTTGATTGCCACAATGCGGCGGAGCGCCACGGCGTCTAGCGGGCGATAGATTAACGTTTGGAAACGCGCCAGTAAGGCAGGCTGGAAGTGATCGCGCAGGATCGGACGCAGCAGCTCGTGCAGCATGCTATCCGTGGCCTCCGGCTGCTGCTCTAACAACGCCATCAGCTCATCGCTGCCGAGGTTGGCGGTCATTAAAATCACGGTATTGCGGAAATCGATCTCGCGCCCTTCGCCGTCGCGCATAAAGCCACGGTCGAATACCTGATAGAACAGGTTTAAAACGTCGCGATGTGCCTTCTCAACTTCGTCGAGCAGCACCACGCTGTACGGGCGCTTGCGTACCGCCTCGGTCAAAATCCCGCCCTGACCATAACCCACGTAGCCCGGAGGCGAGCCTTTAAGCTGAGAAACGGTATGCGCTTCTTGGTACTCGGACATATTAATCGTGATCAGCGATTTTTCGCCGCCGAACAGGTCATCGGCCAGCGCTAATGCGCTCTCTGTTTTCCCTACACCGCTTGGGCCGACCAGCAGAAATACGCCGAGCGGGCCGTTTTCTGAGGTTAAACCGGTTTTAGCCGCTCGTAGACGTTGAGCCAAGGCACCTAACGCCGCCTGTTGGCCGATAACCCGCTCGCCGAGCTGATGCTCAAGCTGAAGCAGGCTGGTCTGTTCGTCTTTGAGCAGGCTACCTAACGGAACACCTGTCCAGTCAGCAATCACATTGGCTACGGTACGCACGTCAACGTCGAGAGAAAGCAGTGGATGGTTGCCCTGTAGTTCGCTGAGCTGTTGCTGAATCGCGGCGCGTTCGGACTGACGGCTGATGTCTTGACGCACTTCGAGCAATTGCTGAGTAAGTTCGCGCTCTTGTTGATATTGAGCATCGAGCGCCGCTTGCTGACGTTGCAATTCCACGCTGAGCTTATCAATGGCACTCAGGCGCTCAATATCTGCACCGCTGCTGAACACCAGATCCTGTTCAATCGCTTGTTTTTCCATCTCTAGCGCCGCGAGTTGTGCATTCATCTGCGTGAGCTGTTCTGGCACGGTGTCTAAGCTCATACGTACACGCGCGCTGGCGGTGTCGAGTAGATCAACGGCTTTGTCCGGCAGTTGTCGTCCGGTGATATACCGGCGCGACAGCGTGACTGCCGCTTTCACCGCAGCGTCCTGAATATGCACGCCGTGATGGGTGGCGTAGCGCTCTTTCAAGCCACGCAGCATCAGGCACGCCATCTCATCGTCGGGCTCGTCCACTTTAACCATCTGGAAACGGCGTTCTAACGCGGCGTCGCGTTCGAAATACTGTTTGTATTCAGACCACGTGGTGGCGGCAATGGTGCGTAATTCGCCGCGTGCCAGCGCCGGTTTCAGCAGGTTAGCCGCATCGGCACCACCGGCCTGATTGCCCGCACCAATGATGGTGTGCGCTTCATCGATAAACAGTAAGACAGGCTCTGGCGACTGCTGTACGGCCTCGATGACGTTTTTCAGACGCTGTTCGAACTCGCCCTTCACGCCCGCGCCCGCCTGTAACAAACCGAGATCTAATGTGCGTACGCTAACGGTTTTTAAGCTATCAGGGACGTTGCCTTCGGCAATGCGTAGCGCCAATCCTTCTACCAGTGCGGTTTTACCTACACCCGGCTCACCAACCAGAATCGGATTATTTTTGCGGCGGCGAGAAAGAATATCCACCATCTGGCGGATTTCCATATCGCGCCCAAAGACGGGATCGATGCTACCGGATCGCGCTTTTTCGGTCACATCGAGGGTAAACTTGTTGAGCACCGCCAAATGCGCTTCCTGCATCGGCGAAACACCGCTGGTGCTCGGTTCATTAGAAGCCGATTCGGTATTAGCTGCGGATGACTGTTGAGGATGTTGCAGCCCAGTTTGCAATTCAGGGCGCTCTTCTGACTGGGCGTCTAGCAGCGGTAACAAACGGGAAAGCTGTGTGGTGCTAATACTCAGCAGCGGCCAAACGGCATCCGTCGCCAGTAAGTTAGGCTTACTGATTAACGCGGCAAGCAGATGTGCGGAACGCACGGCGTCGGTATTCTCCTGCAACGATGCATCTAGCCACGCATGTTTGATCAGTTGCTGAAGTTTGTCGGAAAGCTGCGGTTTTCCCTGAATGGTATGTGGAAGACGCTCTAAATGATCCAGCAATCCCTGCCATAGGCCGTCCATATCCCATTCATAGCGGCGAGCGATCACCGTAATATCACCTTCGCCCTGCTCTAACAGCTTTAGTAGCCAGTGTTCTACCGTGATTTCCGCATGGGCACGGGTCTGGCATAAGGTTGCGGCGGCAGCCAGTGCCTGAGCACAATATGGATTTAACCGACGCAGTAAGCTTGCTGAATTATTTCCCATCACATTCTCTCTCCCATTTAAGCCCGTAGCCCTCATTAGGCACGCTACCGCCCATAGCCGTTTTCCGTGCTAGGAAACCAAGGCCCATAAGGTCATCAAATTAAATTGTTTAAATCCGTTCGTTGTTGTGCTCAGAGCCCGAACGATGCCGCTTTGGCGCTGAGCAGAAAAACGAAAAGGCAGACGGTTTCCCGCCTGCCTGAGGTATTACGCTGAAGCGCGCTCATTCCAAGAATCTGAATGGATGATGTTGCCGTCTTTGAAGGTCCAAGTGATCTTCTCGTAACGGAACTCAACCTCTTCCAGATGGTTGTGTTTCTCTTTAGAAGGATCTTTGATATCCCACATTTTTGGCGCAACTTTTACGACTTTGACGTTCTCCAGTTTGGTATTGAAGTATTCCACTTCTTGACCAGCGTCATCGATCTTGTACCATTTGATTTCGGCAGACTTCAGGGTCTGGCCGGAAGTCACGGCTTTGTACAGGTAAGGACTTGATGCATCGACTTCTTTGGTGAACACCAGAGGAGTGTGGATACGTGTACCGGTCAGTTTGCCGGTGTTGTTATCCGTTGGGATGTATAGAGAGTGTTCCAGCGCCACCATCTCGATGCTGCCTTCACGCTTTTGTACGTCTACTGAACCCTTAATGTCTGCGCCGCCGTCGTCTTTCAGCCACAGATATGCTGGAATTGCCATGTAAAACTCCTTGTTACTGGGGAGGTACTTATCCGTACTTGGGGTGCTGATAAGTACACTGTTGTAAGCCGCCGAACTTGGCGGCTGGTTAAAAATCTGATGCCTTGGCGGGCAGCTTGCAGGCTCCCGCCTCTGGCACCAGACGAATATCTACCCGACGATTAGCCGCTCGGCCCGCGTCGGTTTCATTACTGGCAATAGGCTGGCTGGCACCATAGCCTTGCACCGCAAAACAGGTCACCGGAATATCTCCCATGCTGCGCATCCAATCGCGCACCGCCTCGGCTCGCGCCTGAGATAACGCCAGATTGCGCTGGGCATTGCCGGTAGAGTCTGTGTGCCCAGCAATCACGATCAGCCAGCCCGGCTGGGCTTTTATATCCACCAGCGCCGTTACCAGCACTTTGGTCGAACCCGATTTCAGCTGCGCACTATTGGTATCAAATAGAGACAGGCTGTCTAAACGCACGGCCTTCGGTATAACGACCTTGGCTTTTTGTTCGACTTTCTCCGGCGGCGGAGGCACATAGGTGGCAATCGTCGTCAGTAGCGGTTGGCGCAAGCGCTCACCGGGGTACAGCCCGAGCCCCATCCGTAGCGGCACGCCCTGCCGATAGTGGTTATCCAACTGGATTTCGTCCTGAATCAAAACATCAACGGCCTGTTTTTTCGGGATAAAATCGGTCATACGAATAGCGTTATAGCGCTGAATATCATCACTGACCTGACGCAGTAGCTGGCGGTTATGCCATGCTGAACTCCCCAACGCAGCAATCGCGGCCAAGGTAAATAACCCAATACCGATCGCCTGCGCACGATGCAGCGGCGTAAAACCAGACTGCTGGGGCAGCAAACGGAATAGCCTGTCTGGAAACGCTAACGTTGCCGCAGACGCCGAACTCACGCCGACAACATCGGTTAACGTGGTTTTGCTTGCCAGCCATTGTTGCCAGAGCGAATGCTCCGCCATGCCTAAAGCGGAAACTGGGGATAACGCAACCGCAACGGGACGACAAGCCGCAGCCGAATGCTCTTGGCGCCTGCAGTGCGGTAAGACAAACTCAGACATCCACGCGCGCCAGCTTTTTACCGTTACCGCACACTGGAAGCGTTCAGCTTGCTGGGCTTCTCCCTCATCGCTGCGATGAGCTGCCAGCCAATCAATCAGCGAGCGCGGAGCAAAACGACCAATACCGACGCTGCACTCAGTCTCTCCCGCCACCCACTCGAACCAACACTCATCAGGAACATGAGATTTTGGCAGTGCCAAATAGCTGGTCAGCAGCACGGACGTCTGGCTGCCACACAGTTTGCTCACGCGGGATACCTGATAACAGAACTCGCGCATCTGCCCCGCCAATACCGCGGCATCAACCTGTTGCTGGGGATTAATCACTCGCATTACGCTGATTTGCTCACTCCAGCCCGCGCGTTGTGCCAGCACAGAGTCCACAAAATCGGCTAACCGTAGATCTACGGGTAAACGTAAATAACAGCCTCGCGGCGTTTCGCGCATTTGCGTGGAACCAAACAGCGCATCAAGGTTATCGCCACACACCACCACTACCGGATGCCGAAAATGTTCAGGTGGCAAATCGGTTAACACGTCAAGCACATGGGCATCAATACGCGCCGCACGCTTCCATCCGAATGCCACGATCAGTAACACCACCACAATGGTGATAATCAGCCCTAACAGCGTGAGCGGTAGCCAAAATAGACACAGTAACAGCGCGAGCAATCCGCCCCATGCCCAAAGGGCGCGCTTGTAGGTGGTACTCATGTCATCAATCCCTTATGGCTTACTGGGTAACAGCGTCGTGACCAGCGCCGTTAGATAACTGTGGAATCCCCACCAAACAGCGGCCAAAACCACCACAGCAGCGGCAACGTGAACCCAACGCGAATGCAGCCAGCGGTAGCGACGCGAAGCGGCGGCATTGACCAGCAGCGGCGCGCTTTGATCCACATCCAGCGGTTTGACGCGCTGGCTCAGTTCAGCCACCAGTTGTTGACGCTCAGGTGTCTCGTTTTCGCCATAGCGCCCACGGAATCCCAGCATCAGCACACGATGAAAACAGGTCAGCACAGCCATATTGGGCGAAGGTTCACGTAATACCTCTCGCATACGCTCATACAGCAATTCCCCTGCCTGTAAGGTGTGGAAAAAATGCGCCTGAAGTGGCATAGCGTGCCACGCCGAATAACCATCATCCTGAGGTCGTCCTAACACCGTCTCATCCAACAACGCACACTGCGCATAGCGAATGTGGTCAATCGCTTTTTGATGCATACCTGCGTCTTTCAGTACCTGCTGGGTGCGTTCAATGCTCTTGGTGCAGTGCTGCCATAAGCTTTGCCCGTGCTCTACAGGGACACCTTGGCGCAGTTGAACCACCAGCAACCAGGTATCTTGTAGCAATTCGTCTATATCAATGACTGTCTCTTTACTCATGCTCTCAGCACCGCATACAGTTCAAGTTGCACATCAGACAACGTTCCCGGTACGTAGAACGCACAAGACCCCGAAGCCAGCATCGCCGTCGCCGTTGGATGGTTGAGATCCAATGCGAAATACTGATTCTCCAAACGCAGCGGTATGGCGGCAGGTACATGGCTGAGTGGGATCAGCGGAACGCCGTTTAAGGCAACGTTAATCAGGTTATTGACGTCGTCAGGCGCACCGACTTTGCATAACAGCGGGAACTGGGTTTGAAGCAGGTGAGCCGGTAGCGCGGAGCGAACTGAAAGATAGAAATCTGCCTCTTCGCGCAGACGTGCGTCGTTCAATGCAGCCTGCCACTGATTTGGACGGACTTTTTCCAGCTCAAGCGTAATGACACGCGACGGTAGACTCGCTTCGAGCAAGGTGCTAATCAGGCTGAATAGCGGCGGGAATACCGCGCCTAAACGCGCGTGGTCATAGGCAGGAATAGCGTCCATGTCATGTTCGAGGGAAAATGTCAGCAGTGCGCCCGCAAGTTTGACCAGTTCGCGATACACCAGCTCCGGATGCAGGGCTGGATGAGCCAGAAAATCATTCAGCACAGGTTCATAGCTATTAAGCGCATTGAGCAGCCAAAACAGCGATACATCCGCCACGGCAAAATCGGCCATGCGTTGATTACTTTCTCGGCGCATTCCCATCAGGCGAGTACGTTTAGCGTGGAGCTGAGTCAGCAAACGATCCAGATAGCTAATCAGCGCGGCATGTGCGCCAAACTGCAACAGCGGCGGTACGAACTGCGGATCAACGCCCCATACGCCTTGAACATCTCGCACTAAACGCACCGCAGGACACGTGAGGTAATCGCCGTTTTCATCGCCATCCAAGCGCAGCGTAAGCGCATAGCGGGCTACAGCCATTGACTCCGTATCGTTACCCAAAATATCCTGCACTGAGGCCCAGTCCTGACGATAGCGAATCGGGCGATCGGCTTTGGCATCCGTTGGCAGGCAGTTGCCGCCGTTGGCGTGCTCAAGCGGCAGTGCCAGCAGCAGCGTGGCACTTTGTGCCGTCGCCGGCAGCACCTGCGCCAAATCCAGCGCAGGTGGCAACACGTCTGCCCTTTCGGTATCCAGCAGCGTACCGTCCTGAAAGCGGACGCAAATGCGATCCGCTTTCAGTTTGCCCAACCGTAATGCGTCCTTGTCGAACTCAGCCGCCATGATCCCCCAAGGGTGGACCAACGCGAGGCGAGCAATACACTCATTGGTGTACGCTTCCCAGCGAGCCTGCTGTTGGAACTGCTGCGGAGACAATAATGTCCCGGCAGCCCATAACGGACGGTCAATTTTCATCTTCAAATCCGTCCCGATTAAGCTTTGGCTTTAGGCATCTGCGAAACCAGAGACAGATTCACATCCATTCCTTCAACTTGGAAATGCGGTACGGCAAACAGTTTCACGCGGAAGAAACCAGGGTTATCTTCGATGTCTTCAACGGTTACCTTGGCGTCACGCAGAGGATGCGAAGCCTGCAAATCATCTGCGGGATCGGTCATTTCCGTAACCAAACCACGGATCCAGTTGTTCAACTCCAATTCAAGTAAACGACGATCTTTGGTTGTGCCGATGTTTTCGCGCTGGATCAGTTTCAGGTAATGAGCAATACGCGAGAGCAGGAAGATGTATGGCAAACGCGCATTAATACGGCTATTGGCCGTGGCATCGTGCGTTTCATACAGCGCCGGTTTTTGCGTGGAGTTGGCAGAGAAGAAGCACGCATAATCACGGTTTTTGTAATAAGAGAGTGGGATAAAGCCCAGATTAGCGAATTCAAATTCGCGAGTTTCCGGAATCATCACCTCTGATGGGATTTTAACCTGATTACCCGTCCCTAAATCGTACAGGTGGATAGGTAAATCGGTGACAGCCCCGCCCGCCTGCGGCCCGCGGATCTGCACACACCAGCCGTTGTTGATAAAGCTTTTCACCATGTTAGCGGCGAAGGCAAACGAAGCGTTGGTCCACAGATATTTCTCGTGATCCGGCCCTTTGACTTCTTCTACGTAATTAAAACTGCGCACGGGAATAGTATCTGGACCATAGGGTAAACGTCCTAACACACGCGGCATTGTTAAGCCGATATAGCGCGCATCGTCGCTTTCACGGAAAGATTTCCACTTCAGATACTCAGCACGGTCAAAGTAATTGCCAATATCTTTAATGGCAGCCACTTCTTCCATGGTGTTTTTGCCAAAGAACGCGGGGCCTACGGAACCGATAAACGGCATATGTGCCGCGGCGGCCACTTTGGAGATGTTGCGTAGCAAAGCGATATCTTGCGGGCCACGGCCAAACTCGTAGTTAGAAATCGTTGCCGCAATAGGCTCACCGCCTGGGGTATCATATTCCTGAATGTAGGTATGAGAATAAAGGCCGCTTTGCGCAATTTCTGGCGCGTCTTCGAAATCCTGTGCCAGATGATCTTTGCTCACATCTAGCAGTTCAATACGCACATTTTGGCGGAAATCTGTTTGGTCAATCAGCGACTTAACACCGCGCCATGTGGATTCCACGCGTTGAAAATCTGGATGATGCATTACCGCATCTAATTGGCTGCTAATTTGGGCATCAAGCGCTGCAATGTGGCCATCCAGCAGGGTTTTATCCAGCTTTTCCACTTTTTGTGCAGACTGTTTGAGTAAGTCTAAAAAGACGCTTACGGCAGCGGTCACTCGCTCATCAGCAGAGGCTTCTGCAAGGCCTTCATTGTTTTGGAAGGTTTCGATATCGGTCATTGAAGAGACCGGATTGAGATTAATTTTCTCAAACAACGACGCGTAAACGCCCTGCATGATTGGTGCTTCGTGTTCCAACACAGCGGTAGCATTACCTTGTGCTTTGTTTTCCTGTACAGACATCAGCATTTCCTTCTCTTATCCAAACCAGTAATTAACAGTCTTTTGGCGCCAGCGCCGCCAGTTCCGTACGAAGTTCATCGCTCAGCGCGTCATCTTTGAGGATGTTTTCGAGTTCACGGCGGAAAGTTGCGTTATCCAGTAGGTTAGATTTGAGATCGCGCAGCAGATTACGCATGGCGAGAAGAGCACGTAGCTGAGGAATTTGGCGGGCAACCTGTTCAGGCTCGAAATCTTTCATGTCATTGAAAGTGAGAGACACTGCGGTATCTGTTCCATCTGCCGCTAAAGTATCAGGGACGGCCATTTTAATACTTGGCTGGAATTCGCTGAGTACGCTGTTGAAGTTGTTTTTATTAATATCGATTTTGCTGCGTTCTGAAAGTGGACGTTGTTCTGTACCGTTGCTGTAATCGCCCATTACCAGTAATTTCAGAGGTAATTCAACTTTTTTCTGCGCCCCACCTGTATGTAAATCCAATTTGATATTTACACGAGCCTTGGGTACTTCATTTTGGAAACTTGATGAAGCCATTTACTGTCCCTTACAACTGAAAATTAAGGATAACTGCCAGTCGTGACAAACATTCCCTACCTAAAATTAAAGCACCGCAGACAGGTGGATTAATTACGAATAAACGGCGTAGTAAAAACGTTCATCGATTGGCGCTATTTGGTCTATCTCTGTATTTATTTAAACAATAAGGAAAGGTGAGTACGCAATATACTCAGGCACGAGTCTAAGAACATTTAGGCACAATTAAGAAACCCTTAACTGTTACAGAATGTAACAGTGTCGATGATTTGTGATCAAGATCATCCATTTGAAATATAAGAAATTTCCTTTAAAACAAAACCACAATCCTTGTAGGTCAATGGGTTGAGTCACAAGCGACATTAATGATTCCAGGAGTAACTCGGAAGGAAAAATCAGATATTTCCGGTGCTAAATTTAATGGCGAAATAACATTTGGCACGTACTAAGACAGTGTTTATGGGAATAAAGCACAAACCTCATATGCAAGTAACCGCTGAGTCACAATCATTCTTCAAAAGCATATAGCGTGACTAATTCATCCATATGAAAAAGGTATTTTCAAAACAAAACTCCGCCGTTAAGCATCACTAACAGCGGCAAATTGCATGTTAAAAATAGGATTTATGCCCAGATTGAATCTATATGGAAAAATTAAGCGCTATTGAGATTAGGCCTACCCTAAAACAGGGGCAAGAGTCTATAAGAAGTCATAAAATTCAGAACAAACCAAAATATATACTTAAAAATAAAAGATAAAAAAACAGACATATATATTACTCAATACATCTAATTTGATATATCTTTCTTTTAAGTAAATAAAATTTATTAAAATAAAGAATAATGAATGGAATTTTTGGGGATAAAGTAAGGCTTCTTTGGCGTTTGTCTGTGCGGCTAAACCGGAGTGCAAACTAGACATGACAAGGCCGTAAACAGGATTTCAGAGGGGAAGATTTGAAAGATTCACGTTAGTAATGCTACTATAAGGCTCCTCTGGACAGTGGTCTCTGAAAACGCACTGCCCAGAGTTTTTCCCTGGTGTTGGCTGAATTGGCTACCTGACTCTCGTGGTCAGGTTTTTTTTATCTTCAACTCACGGGACAATTATAAGTGTGTAGACAGATTCCGTAAGTTGTACTTAAGTACTGTACTCACCCTGTACTTAAGTACACCACTGCCGCCGAGACTGTAGAACAAACTTCAGGGATGCCATATGTTTTCTATTTTCAATAAAAATCAAATAATAACGGAAACGCTTCGTGATTATATCGATAGAAAACTGACCCAATTTGGTAGTCCTGAGTACGCTTACACCGTCGTCAACAAGAAAAACCCGTCAAAACTGCTTATCATCTCAAGCTATCCTGATGAATGGGTAAACCTGTACATTGCGAATAACCTGCAGCACATTGACCCCGTGATCCTGACCGCGTTTAAACGCACATCCCCTTTCGTGTGGGATGAGAACATCACGTTGATGTCTGACCTTAAGGTCTCAAAGATTTTCTCTTTATCCAAGAAATACAATATCGCCAACGGCTATACGTTCGTGTTGCACGACCATCTCAACAATCTGGCGCTACTATCGTTAATTATTGATAGCAATATGAAAGCGAACCTGGAAGAGCAGTTCTCTTCTGAGAAAGGCAACTTGCAGATGTTATTGATTGAGATTAATGAGCAAATGTATCGGCTCGTGCAGTCAGTTTCAGTAGATAAGGATAGTTCAGAGATGGGCGTAAGCAAAGCAACGTTTACAGCCAGAGAACATGAAGTACTTTACTGGGCGAGTATGGGGAAAACTTACGCGGAGATCGCCACAATCATTGGTATTTCAGTGAGGACGGTTAAATTTCACATGGGCAACGTGGTCAGTAAATTGGGTGTGAGTAACGCCCGTCAGGCGATCAGGCTGGGCGTTGAACTCGAACTGATTACACCAATGCAGTCTTAATTACCGCCACCGACATCGGCCAGTGCTCAAATTCAGGCAGTGAACAACCTTCAAATGCATTAATTTTTGTCGCCATTTTCGCCTGACTATCAGAGTCTGTAGGCAAATAGAGAAGATAAATCCTTTCCTCCTCGCTCAGATATGCCTCTTTAAGTACCCTCACCTGCCAGCCACTGCGCTTTAGTATTGTCAGCATAGCGCGGCTAACAATCGTATAAATGCCGTTTAAGTTATATTGACGAGCGTAGTTGATCATCGCCAGAAAAAGAACCTGACTAACAGGATATCTCTCCCCCAGCAAATCTCGAGCGCGACTTTTGTCGACAAAGAATCGGCTTGATTCCACTTCACCGGCTGGCAATGAGACATCATGAAAACAAGAGTGGAAGGTATGAGTAATCATATTTGGCAGTTCAAGCGGCACAAAACGAACACTGCAAATCAACTGCCCTTCATACAAGCCCAAGATATAGCGCGTGTTTGGATTATCAAACTCATCAAACTCCATACCGCGGTTGCAAACGACATCCCAACCAAGTCGATCGCTGAAAGTTTTTTTTCTCAGTCGATAAAGTTCATCCGAACGCACTCCATTTAGTTCATCATAACTGACATCAAATAGTTCAAGCATTCCATCACCTTGATTACATATTGGTAACTATTCATATTGTCTACAGTTGCTCTAAACTGCCCCGCGCCATTGTACAATTTTTCTGGATTGAATGAAGCAAAGCCATCATAGGATGAGACAAGTCTCTAGGTATTTCCATCTTTCATGTTTTCGCGTGAATAGGATTGTTATCTTCATTTTCGCCGAAGCAGTGACGTTAATTGAATAAGTGAGAAGTGAACATCCGTTGATACCTTACAGGCAATCATGTGGGCATAACGACAACCGTGCTTATCGGTTCAGCCTTCTGAGCCAAAGTGAGACTAACATTACCCCGTTAACATTTTGTCAGCTGTAGCCGACCTCTACCTCTAGGCATGTGTTTGTGTCATTTCGTTCAGGATAAGAGCTGATGTAAGTGTGAGACAGAAAACAAATCAGTCAATTGAGGACGATTTGCTTTCATTTTTATTAAATTTTTCATTACCTTATTTATATGCTTGCCTTATTAAACGAGTCCATTGCATTTAACTCTTCGCGCCTAAGAACCGTTAGGTGTCATTTCATCCTCTGTATCCTGAGCTTTGACCCACTTAATCAGTGGACCTTTTGAGCTATTGTATTTTACTTTTACCCAGTAAAAATCCTCTTGCAATTTTGCATCTAAAACATCCACTTTATCACCTTTAATCAAATAGGCCTTATGGGGACTCTTTTCATTCGGCATAGAAAATAGCTGGATTTTATTCACCTTTATAACATAATGAAAATCCCCATCCATATTTGATGCTAGCTTAGAGATAACCTTTCCACTCTCATCATAAGTTCTGTCAAAGTAATCGAATTGTAATATATTAAAATCAGAATCAATGGCGTAATTCGCTTCCTGATCTTCATACAAATAAAGCTTACCATTTTTAGTAAATTTATAAGCATCGGTAGACCACGAAGGCCCACCACGACAAGATGAATAAAATACGCCAGTGGCAAGAACGTCCCTCATATCCATGTTTGAAAACCCACCACACATGCCGAATGAATTAGGTAATATTTCTTTGTATTGGTTTTTGTCCCACAGATACACATTGGACAAATTATTAACCATTCCAGCGGGGATAGAGGTAATTATATCCGTATTACCATCACCATTAATATCGGCATCAATGTGTGATAGCACCGCCGTTTCATCGGCCACCTCTTGTCCATCTTTGGCCCCTAAGTATTGCGTTTTCCCTGATGGTAAAGTAACAAGCAGTTGGAGTGGGTGGGAAGCAGGTGACTCCTTGACGTCAACGGACACGCTATCATTTATTTTCAGTGGTTCTGCATTTGCAGCATACGATGTGAGCATGCTGGCTAATGTTAAAGGCAATATCATGTTCAAAGTATGTCACACCATTTTATTTAATGTTCTTAAGTTAAATAATTAGTTATATAAACACGTTTATATGACTACGCCAAAATGAATTAAAAATCAACCGCTGGTTGTTTTTAATCATAGAAAGATAACTAAAACCAATGGTTATTTGAATTTAATTAATATAATAAATGCCCGTCTTATGGAGTACCTATTGTACTAATGATGCTGATTGATAAAAAACGCAACTCTTAGTTTCAGACTTAAATTTAAAAACGTCTATATTATAGAAAGAAAAAAATCATAGACAAAGCCATGAAAACATTTTCAGAATTTTCACCTACTATTAATAGAGATATTTGAGGGAACACGCTACTGATGCTGCGACTGCTTTTTTGTTGACACTGAGTAATTCAATTCTTCAACAGATTAACTGCAGCTATAGGTTGCGGCTTGGCGTTTGCAACTACTTTGGGCACTGGAGAGGTTTAAGGAGATCCCCCCCTGAATAGCATATCGACAAACCGCAAAAGCAAAAAGGCCACGCTATTTAGCGTGGCCTTCGAATTTTGGCGGAGGAGTAGAGATTCGAACTCTAGGAGCTGTTACACTCGACGGTTTTCAAGACCGCTGCCTTAAACCACTCAGCCACTCCTCCGCAACGGGACGAACTATAACGGCGTTAGAATTTCTTGTAAAGCACGAGAATGCTCAAGTGATGATAAAATCACCAAACTAGCGATTGTTTGTTTTATTTTTCAACGCAATGATGAAAACATCAACGGATTCTCGTTTTGCCTGTAGATACTTTCGTGAGGTAATCAAAGTAAAGAAGGGTAAAACGCCTTTCGCGTACGTAGCCTCCTCTCTATTATTTTGCTCTAGATCAATAATTTTCCGTTGATTACTGACAAAAGAGAAAAATTCTATGGACCGTATTGTTGTTTCCAGCTCCTCTTCGCGCGACTCTTTGCTGAGCACGCATAAAGTGTTGCGCAATACTTATTTCTTGCTGGCACTGACGCTGGCATTCTCGGCGTTAACGGCCACTGCAAGCACTGTGTTGATGCTGCCAGCGCCGGGCCTGTTATTAATGCTGGTGGGTTTCTATGGTTTGATGTTCCTGACCTATCGCTTGGCCGATCGCCCTGCGGGCATTCTTGCTGTGTTCGCGCTAACCGGTTTTATGGGCTACACGCTAGGTCCGATTCTGAGCTCCTTTATTGCTAGCGGCGCAGGCGATTTGATTATGCTGGCGTTAGGCGGCACAGCGGCCGTATTCTTCTGCTGCTCGGCCTATGTACTGACCACACGCAAAGATATGTCATTCCTGTCAGGCATGATGATGGCCGGTTTCGTGATTCTGCTGGTTGCCGTTATCGCTAACCTGTTCTTACAAATCCCAGCGCTATCGCTGGCCATTAGCGCCCTGTTTATTTTGTTCTCCACCGGCGCCATTCTGTGGGAAACCAGCAACATCATTCATGGCGGCGAAACTAACTACATCCGAGCCACCGTTGGCCTGTATGTTTCTCTGTACAACCTGTTTATCAGCTTGTTGAGCATTCTCGGTTTCGCTCGTAGTAACTAATTCAGCATAGCTGGATATGTACCACCTGTTTTACCCAACGCAAATGTGCCCCGCTAACCGCGGGGCTTTCTTTTATCTAGATTACATCTAGGCGTACCAATAGCTCTTTTGCTGCCAGACCTTCCCTTGAGTTACAATAGCCACTGATTTGTCGATAAGAGATATTTGTCTAATGTTAGAATTTGCTGGCCGCCAGATTGAAACGGATGCTCAGGGCTATCTGCTTAACAGCGCTGATTGGAGCGAAGATCTCGTTCCGCTACTGGCCACAGAAGAAGGTCTTGAATTGAGCGAAGCCCATTGGGAAGTCGTACGATTCGTGCGCGAGTTTTATCTAGAATTTAATACCTCACCGGCTATCCGTATGCTGGTCAAAGCGATGACGCAAAAGTATGGCGAAGAGAAAGGAAACAGCCGTTATCTTTACCGCCTGTTTCCCAAAGGCCCGGCCAAACAAGCCACCAAGCTCGCGGGTTTACCGAAACCGGTGAAATGCATTTGATCAGTATTTGATTTTAAACTGAGTGAAATGCGCTAACGGACGCGGTTCTATGAGTACCTGATCGACTCTGGCACCGCGTGGCCCGCCCTGCTTTAGCCAATCAACCAGCTGCTGTACCACGTCAGATTCGCCTTCAGCAACAACCTCAACCCGACCGTCATCCATATTATAGGCGTAGCCACTAAGCCCTAACTCCCGAGCCTGACGCTGGGTGTTATAACGAAATCCAACACCCTGTACGCTTCCAGCCACATAAGCCGCAATACTGACTCTTGACATAATTCCCCCTCATGAAGCCTAGGTAATTTGGATATTTGCTTTTCTTGTCCCATAACCGGACAATGTCGCACCTTTTTGTCTGATTCATCATAGATCATAGAAAACTAACATGACCGCACGTTTATTTCTTGCCAAAGGACGCGAAAAGTCCTTACTCCGCCGCCATCCATGGGTATTCTCCGGTGCCGTAACCCGCGTTGAAGGGAATGCTACATCAGGAGAAACCATCGACGTTTGCGATTTTCAGGGGAAATGGCTGGCTCGCGCAGCTTTCTCTCCTCAGTCTCAAATCCGTGCGCGCGTTTGGACATTTGATCAGCAGGAAAGCGTGGATCGTGATTTCTTCATCAACCGCCTTCAAACCGCTCAGCAGTGGCGCACCTTGCTGGCCAAGCGTGATGACCTGACTGGGTATCGCCTGATCGCCGGTGAATCCGATGGTATGCCTGGCATCACCATTGACCGCTTCCAGAACTTTATCGTGCTGCAACTGTTGTCTGCTGGCGCAGAGTATCAGCGTGCCAATCTGGTTGCTGCATTGCAGCACTGCTATCCAGAATGCGCGATCTACGATCGTTCTGACGTCGCCGTACGTAAAAAAGAGGGATTACCTCTGACCCAAGGCTCCGTTGTCGGAGAAGAACCGCCTGCGCTGCTCCCTATTCGTGAGCATGGCATGCAAATTCTGGTTGATATCAAAGAAGGCCACAAAACCGGCTTTTATCTCGATCAGCGCGACAGCCGTTTAGCCGCTCGTCGTTTTGCAGCCAATGCAAAAGTACTGAATTGCTTCTCTTATACCGGCGCCTTCGCTGTTTCAGCCCTGATGGGCGGCTGTGAACATGTGATTAGCGTCGATACATCGCAGGCTGCGCTTGATGTCGCACGCCAAAACGTTGAACTCAACCAGTTAGATTTGAGTAAGGCCGAATTCGTTCGCGACGATGTATTTCAACTATTACGCAAATATCGTGATGAGGGACGTAAATTTGACCTCATTATTATGGATCCGCCAAAGTTCGTAGAGAACAAGAGCCAGCTCGCAGGTGCATGTCGCGGTTATAAAGACATCAACATGCTGGCGCTCAACCTACTAAGCAGCGGCGGTATTTTGCTAAGCTTCTCTTGTTCGGGATTGATGCCGATTGAACTGTTCCAGAAAATTTTGGCGGATGCCGCACTAGATGCTGGCCGTGATGTACAATTTATAGAGCAGTACCGTCAGGCAGCCGATCACCCTGTGATTGCGTCATACCCTGAAGGGCTGTATCTGAAAGGCTTTGCTTGCCGAGTGATCGGCTAATCCAACACCATTGAAGCTATTGGCACCGTTTGCAGCAGCTTCAAGTTTCAGGGAAAGCTTGAAACGTTTGTCTACGCCCACATATTTATACGCATGATTGGATGTTTTAAACCGTATAGTGCGGTTGATAATGAAAGGGATAGAGCGACGTTTTCTCAGGAGGTCAGTATGATTACCAGCAAATTTGGCATTGGACAGCAGGTACGCCACAAACTCTTAGGCTCTTTGGGTGTGGTAATAGATATTGACCCTGAATATTCACTTGAAGTCGCGCCAGACGCCGATGAGCTGGGGGCAAATGAACATTTGCGCCACATGCCTTGGTATCATGTCGTGATGGAAAACGAAGAGGGTGAAGCGGTGCATACCTATCTCGCAGAAGCACAGCTTGATGGGGAAAATAGCGATGCTCATCCAGAACAACCGTCGATGGATGACTTAGCAGAATCGATACGCCACCAGCTTCAGGCGCCTCGTCTGAGAAACTAGCCCCCTCATAACGAAAAAGCCCAGTTTTCTGGGCTTTTTGCTATACATCAACACAGCTCAATTAAAGCGTTATGCTTTCTCTAGACCCAAACGCGGAATATCGATTTTAGGGCAACGATCCATAACGACTTTCAGTCCCGCCTCGGTGGCTAACTTTTCAGCCTCTTCGTTAATCACGCCTAGCTGTAACCAAAGTACCTTCGCCTTAATGGCAATAGCCTCTTCTGCAACCCCGTACGCCGCTTCTGAATTTCTGAAAACATCAACCATATCAATTGGCTGTGGTATATCAGCTAAGGTAGCATACACTTTTTGCTCTAACAGTTTTTGACCGGCCAGCTTAGGGCTTACCGGAATAACCTGATACCCCTGCGCGAGTAAATAAGCCATAACGCCATAGCTTGCGCGGTGAGGCTTATCGCTGGCGCCAACTAGCGCAATACTCTTCACCTGCTGCAAGATGGTTTTAATTTCTTGTTCGGTCATGCTGAGCTCCAATGATTGCTAACAGAATATTGGGCAAGAAGTGGCCCCTAATAATGTCTTTAAGATAGACCTTAAGCGACATTTGACCATAATTGGCTAACATGTAAGTAAGTATTAATAATAAAATACTTTGACACACCATACCGGCTACTGAACAATGCTCTTCGCACAGTCTAAAATTGAGGCTTTCATGATATATCGCGTTTTACAGACAGGTGCGTTGCTATTTTTGCTCAGCCAGTCCGTTTTTGCCACCACCTTGAAATTTGGTTCAGATATTGAACTACTCGCCGTTGATGGTCAGCAGTTACCTAGCGCTCTATTCAAGAGTGCCGATAGCCTTGAGCTTAGTGGCGGAGTGCATCAAATTCTCTTTCGTGTCGAAAAAATGGTTCCAGCCGCTGGGCCAAATCAACGCATGTTTACCTCTGTTCCTTTAGTGGTGGTGTTTGACGTGCGCGACTCTACGTCGATAAACATTAAACTGCCAAAACTGAATAATGAACATGACGTTAAAGCGTTTGAGAAAAACCTCAGCTTTGACTTGCTGAATAATCGTGGGAATAACGTCGACTACAAATCGGATGTCCTCCATGTCAGCCAGCCTCTTTTAGCTAACTACGAGCAGGCCATACAACGCTATAATTCGTCAAACGCCACGGCAGCCCTTCCCGAGCTCATAAAAAAAACCTCGAAGTGATGAATTAATCATCAGGTGACGATTTTTTTTGCGTCCAGTCTGATTATGGTGAACAACCTTATTGTAATGTATGTGGATTCATATGATTCGCTAAGGGCTTAGACATGGAACTCACCACCCGCACCATTGCCAAAAAAAAACATATTGCGCTTGTTGCTCACGATCACTGTAAACAGGCGCTGCTAAGCTGGGTGCAAGCAAACCGAGAGTTACTGGCACAACATCAGCTATCAGCAACGGGCACCACCGGTAATTTGATTCAACGTGCTACCGGAATTCCAGTCAACAGCATGCTTAGCGGCCCAATGGGCGGAGACCAGCAGGTAGGTTCACTGATTTCTGAAGGAAAAATCGATATGCTGATTTTCTTCTGGGATCCTCTCAACGCCGTCCCCCACGATCCTGATGTGAAAGCGTTACTGCGCTTGGCAACCGTTTGGAATATTCCCGTGGCCAATAACCGCTCTACTGCCGATTTCCTGATTAGTTCCCCAATGTTTAACGAAGAAGTCGAGATCGCTATCCCTGACTATCAGCGCTATTTGGCCGATCGTTTGAAGTAGTATAAAGCCACAAAAGAAGACACAAAAATGGGGACCTAGGTCCCCATGAGTTTATACCCGTCACGCTTCAATTCTTGGGTATATAGGATCTATTTCATGGCTTACGCTGCACCGCTACGCCGAGTCGTTTTAGCTGGTCGACAAACACCGAAGGATTATCGGTATCCTGCAATAGCCACACCTGATGACGGGCTCGCGTTAATGCCACGTATAACAAACGGCGCTCTTCCGCGTCGGGAAAATCCTCACTTTGCGGCAGCAATACCTGCTCAATCACCGACTCTCCCGTCGTTGCAGGGAATCCATCTTTTCCATCCTGCAATCCTAAGATAATCACATAATCAGCCTGCTGCCCCTTACTGCCATGAATCGTCATAAAATCAATGGTTAGCTTAGGCCAGCGCGTTGCGGCTTTATCGAGGATTTCAGGCTTGAGATAACGATAACGCGCCAAGATCAGAATGCGTTCCTCTGTCTTAACATATCCACTGAGTTTATTGAGCAAGTCTTCCAACCGCTCCTGAGGCAGGATCGTTACCGCTTTTTTCGGGCCTTCGGACAAGCTGTTAAGCGATTTACGCAATTGATGAGGATTTTGCTGGATAAAGCCATTCGCAATTTCTCCAATCCTTCGATTGAAACGATAAGTCGTATCAAGCTCTCGCCGATCGCTGTCGCCAAAATGCTGAGTAAACGCCGTGGTGAGCGATAATTCTGCCCCGCTGAAACGGTAAATCGCCTGCCAATCATCACCGACCGCAAACAGATTAGTACGCGAATTCTGTTTACGTAACGCTTCTAGCAGACGTGCACGCTGCGGAGAGATATCTTGGAATTCATCAACCAGAATATGCTTCCACGGGCTAATAAACCGCCCTTTCTCCAGAACAGCAATTGCTTGTTGGATTAACCCAGGGAAATCTACCGCGCCTTCATCCTTCAGCGCTGACTTCCACGCTTTCAACAACGGAGACATCAGGCGAATGCGTTTTTGGAACAGATCGCGTATCTCTTCCGGCGCACCTTCAATCATCTGCGCCTGTGAACCGCCGTGCTCACGCATCAGGCCAATCCAACGCTCAAGCTTAGGCGCTAAACGCATCGCCAACTTTTTATCCTGCCAATAGTTTTCTTCTTCAACCTGCCATTCCAGATCTTCGGTCAACCACTGACGCCACCCTTTGGCCTGTGCTTTCTTTGCCGAACACTCTTGCTGCCATGCTTTGACGAGTAGTTTTTGTCTAGCCTGAGCGTCCCCTTCCAGCTTGCTGATATGGGTGGTTTTCTTGCCGCTATGATTAATGATCTGTAGCGCCAGAGCATGGAAAGTTTTCGCCTGAATATCTTCGGTATGTAAACGTTCCTGAATGCGGTCGTTCATCTCTTCGGCGGCCTTGCGGCCAAAGGCCAGTAGCAAAATCTGCTCTGGGGTAGCCTCTTTGCGCAGCAATAACCATCCAGCACGCGCCACTAGCACCGACGTTTTGCCACTGCCCGCACCCGCCAGCACCAAAACACCATTCTCACCATTCACCACGGCCTGAGCTTGAGAAGCATTCAGCGGCTGGCTTTCTACTTGTTCAAAGAAAGCGGCGTGCTCTTCAAGCATGCGTTTTGTCCATTGTTGATTACGTTCATCAACCATTCTCAAACCGTAGTTCAGCCATTTGAGGCAATAACGGTAGCGCTCGCGACAGGAATCAAACTCTTCGAGGCGCTGTTGCGGTAGCGGAATGGCCTCAAAGCAACTTTCGATCATGGTGCGAATCTCTTTCAATTCGCTGCGCTTAAGCCAACGATCTTGCGCGTTAAGACTCTCAAGTTCTTCCACTTGAGCAGCGAGTACGTCAGCGCTAATTTGCGCCATTTCCTCGCTCCAAGCCTGCCAACTCTGCTGCAGATACTGATAAAAGCGTTGAGTCTCTTGCCAGTCGGTGCCATGCAGACGCACGACTTTCTCCTCCGGCAGCTCAAACTCCAGCTCGCCCCACACAATGCCGCGCTTACAGTGGATGGCAACCAACTGATTAAAGGGAATTAAATATTCATGGCGATCGCCGCTCACCTCAACGCCCGCGTTCAAAAGCCTCACGCGATTATAAGGATGCTGAGCCAAATGCTGGCCCATTTTGGTTGCTCTCAGTTCCATTGTTTCGCCATCATTTTTCACTCTTTGATATCACTATACCCAAAATAGTTGAAGTTGCATCAAGACGACAAGTAAACAACGGGCATCGTCAAGGCTGATGCAGCTTCAAGTATGAAATAAGTTTACCTATGTTCGCACTGCATACCTAGGATCTGGGTCATTGCGTTGATCTTTATTGAAATAGGACACATAGGTTTTTACCGCTTTTATTCTACGGTTATTGCAGATGAATATCAGAGTGGCTCAAAACAAGGTAAACTCAGCGTGTTAAATATCGCTAATGGTTTCATTTAGGTGACTGAGAACTATGAGAACTGTACTAAACATCCTTAATTTCGTGCTGGGTGGTTTTTTCACCACGCTAGGCTGGTTATTAGCCACTCTCGTCAGCATCATTTTAATTTTCACCTTACCGTTAACGCGTTCCTGCTGGGAGATAACCAAGCTGTCATTAGTTCCGTTTGGTAATGAAGCGGTACACGTCGATGATTTATATCCTGACCGCAAAAACGCATTGCTTTCCACCGGTGGCACGCTGCTGAATATCGTGTGGTTTATTTTATTCGGCTGGTGGTTGTGCCTTTCGCATATTGCAGCAGGTATTGTGCAATGCGTGACGATTATTGGTATTCCCGTTGGTATTGCCAATTTTAAAATTGCGGCTATCGCCCTGTGGCCAGTGGGTCGCCGAGTGGTACCTGTCGAAGTGGCACAGCAAATGCGCGTGGCCAACGCGAGTCGTCGTTTTAAATAAAGGGTCGTAACGTGCTCTCTTTTGCACCAGGATTAAGGCGCTACGCATACAGTAGCGCTCTGTTATATAACTTTCGTATCTTTATCGCACTGGCGGGTGCAGCCGGAGTGCCTTGGTTTATCGGTGAGCCACGGCTTACGATTCCGCTTACGCTGGGCGTGGTGGCTGCGGCACTGACCGACTTAGACGACCGGCTCGTTGGTCGCTTGCGCAATTTAGCCATTACCCTCACCTGCTTTTTTATTGCCTCTGCCTCCATTGAACTGCTCTTTCCCTATCCGTGGCTGTTTGCTATCGGTCTGATGATATCGACCGTAGGGTTTATTCTGCTAGGTGCCTTGGGGCAACGCTATGCGACCATTGCGTTTGGCGCACTACTGATCGCTATTTACACCATGCTGGGCACATCGATGTATCACATCTGGTACCAGCAACCACTCCTACTGATAATCGGTGCGGTTTGGTACAACGTGCTAACGCTGATGGGGCATCTCATTTTTCCCATTCGCCCGTTGCAAGAGTCTTTGGCGCGAAGCTACAGCCAGCTAGCCGTTTATCTCGATGCCAAATCCAACCTCTTCGATCCCGATCAGGAAGGGAATTTCAATCAACCACTGATTGATGTGGCTATGGCTAACAGTAATCTGGTCACCACGCTCAACCAAACTAAAGCGTCATTGCTCACACGTTTGAAAGGTGACCGTGGCCAGCGCGGAACTCGGCGTACTCTGCACTACTATTTTGTGGCTCAGGACATTCATGAACGGGCCAGTTCGTCGCACTTCCAGTACCAGCAACTCAGCGAAATGTTTCGCTATAGTGATGTGCTGTTTCGCTTTCAGCGTCTATTAATGCTTCAAGCCCGCGCTTGTGCTCAGCTATCGCAGTCCATTTTGTTGCAGCAGAAATATCAGCATGACCTACGCTTTGAACGTGTTTTCACCCATTTGGAAGCCACATTACAGCGTATTGCTGCTCAGCATGGTCATCAGCATATTCTGGTGAAATCGCTGTTTAACCTGCTGCTGAATCTCAAAGCCATTGATGCCCAGTTGGCTAATATCGAGTCCGAACAGTCACTCGCCACCGAACGTGAAGAAGAGAATACGCTGTCAGACGATCGTATCAGCGGTTGGAACGACATGAAGCTGCGCATCAGTCGTCATCTGACGCCACAGTCAGCTCTCTTCCGCCATGCGATCCGCATGTCGATAGTGTTAGGTGTGGGTTATGGCTTTATTCAATTTACCGGCTTAAACCACGGCTACTGGATTTTGCTCACCAGCCTGTTTGTCTGTCAGCCAAACTATAACGCCACCAAGAGACGACTCGCACTTCGCGTCGTGGGCACACTCGCGGGTGTATTGCTGGGCCTACCTATCCTTTATTTTGTCCCCTCCCTCGAAGGGCAAATGGTATTGATCGTGATCAGCGGTGTTTTGTTCTTTGCATTCCGCAACGTGCAATATGCCCATGCCACTATGTTTATCACCCTACTGGTTTTGTTGTGCTTCAATCTGCTTGGGGAAGGCTTTGAGGTTGCTGGGCCAAGAGTGTTCGATACATTGGTCGGCTGTGCTATTGCTTGGGCAGCAGTGACCTTTATTTGGCCTGATTGGAAATTCCGTGCGCTGCCTGCCGTAGTGCAAAAAACGCTGAATGCTGATTGTCGCTACCTTGACGCAATTCTAGTGCAATATCATCAGGGCAAATCGAATGCTCTGGATTATCGTGTTGCACGCCGTGATGCACATAATTGCGATGCAGAACTCGCTTCTGTTATCTCAAATATGTCAGCCGAACCGAAAAACAATGCCCAAACTCAGGAATCGGCATTTCGTCTGCTTTGCCTCAACCATACCTTGCTGAGCTACATTTCAGCGCTAGGTGCGCATCGCGATCGGTTGGATAACGCAGAGGTTTTGAGCATGCTTGATGATGCCGCCTGCTACATGGATGATGCACTAAATTATGACAGCAGCATCTCGGAACGCACCGAAGCCGCCATTCAGAACCTAAAGCATCGTCTTACCGAGTACTCATCGCCCTCAGATAACACTGAACAGCTTGTGGTACAGCAAATCAGCTTAATGATGGGCGTACTGCCTGAACTGATGCAACTCAAGCAAGGGCTGATGACCAGCTGATGCCCCAGGGATACGTATGCAGGAGGCGGGATATCGCACCCTGCATACGTGCAAAGCTCGTTACTTCTTTTGCCATCGATATGTGTTGTTTTTTAGCCATTCATCAAGCGTCATACGAACCTGATAAGAAAGAGCGGCTTCATGACACTTTCGTACTGCGCCAGCCAGATCAAACAATAGTCGATTATGTAAATTGGCATTTAGCTTCTTAAGCCGGATAAACGCTTCGGTCTCACCCATACTAATCAGTTGGTCAGCGCTGGTTATCCCAATCTTGCCTAAAAGTCTTTCCATCATATTGTTAATATTTGGCAAGGTTCGTAAACCGTCACTCTCTGCTGCTTTCAATGATTTCAGCTCTATGGATTGTTGTAGCGACGCATAGGCCAGATGCCGAAGCAAAGTGGGATCGTCCCACATGTTGCATTCGACACGATAATAGCTAAGACGAACGGGGATCCCTCGTTTGGTGTAAATAAAAGCCTTCATGCCATAAGTAACAAAGCGAGATTTGAGCTCGTCATGCGCTCGCAAATAGAGCTCACCATCTGATACAACACCAAACATTGTTTTATCCAGCCACACGCCAAAACCACCAAACTGCGAGCGCAATTTCACTGCACCAAGTGAAGAGAAAACTTCATGTGCAATATCCGCTTTGTTACTAAATAATCCTTTCATGGTTATCTCCTTGTAATTACATTCACAGCATAAATATTAAGTTTATTTAGCAATAACAGTGAATTAAGAACATAGCGAATTACCGAAAAGCATCCAAACTGAAAGTGAATTTTGAGCGTTTTTCATCACAGATTTGCGAAGAGCATTGTAAAAAATAGGTTGATCTCAGCGCTCCGCCCATGTACTGTATATTCATACAGTACACACAGCGAGAACATACTTATGCGCACACACTCACTGCAGCACTACACCGATCGCCCATCATTTTTAAGCACTTCAGCTCAACAACCTGAGGGACAAGAAAATGCTTATGCAGGCGTTATCAGTGAATTAGTCTATAGCGAACATCAGCCTATGTTGTCATTGCTTTTGCTTCCATTACTGCGTCAGTTAGGTAAGCAATCTCGCTGGTTACTTTGGCTTAACCCACAGCATAAATTGAGCAAACAATGGTTAGCCGATTCTGGATTACCGGCCAGCAAGGTTATGCAACTCAACCAGATTGAACCCGTAGACTCTATTTATGCGATGGAATGTGCTCTGCGTAGTGGTAACTATAGTGTGGTATTGGGCTGGCTTCCGCCACTGACACAGAATGAACGGGCAAGATTAAGAAAAGCCGCTCAGGATGGAGAGTGTTTTGGACTGATCATGCAGCCCGATCACAACGTGGAATCCGATAACGGACAACTAAACTTGCTAAAAATTCAGTCCAAATTGTTTCATTGAGTAAATTTAAGAGAAATCTGATCAAAAATATTTTTACTCTGCTAATCAGTTAATTTTATAGCAGAAAGCCGCATCACACCTGAGTTACTACTCTTTTTTACGAAAATAACGACGTTTATTTTTTGAACAAAACGTTAAACGAAGTGTACATATACATCGTTTTTTTGTTGAGCTATATCACATCGTACTTGTAAGTTTCTAATCTCGTTGTAGACTTGTTATCGCGAAGGTTGCTCTATAACGCCAAGAAAATTGGCACAGTAATTAATCGAGCGAAAACCTAGCAAAGGATTTTAACCAAGGGCTAATTGTAGCATTCTAGCTCTTTGGCCTATTTGGATGATAACGAGGCGCAAAATGAAAAAGACAGCTATCGCATTAGCAGTGGCACTCGCTGGTTTCGCTACCGTAGCGCAAGCAGCACCTAAAGATGATACTTGGTATGTTGGTGGTAAACTGGGCTGGTCCCACTACTACGACAACAGCATCAACCATTTTGGTAGCACCAACGTACGTCCTGACCAGCTCGGTGGCGGTGCGTTCTTCGGTTACCAAGCAAACCCATACCTGGGCTTTGAAATGGGCTACGACTGGTTAGGTCGTATGGAATACCGTGGCGACAACAACGGTGCTTTCAAATCTCAAGGCGTTCAATTGGCTGCTAAACTGAGCTACCCAATTGCTGACGATCTGGACATCTACACCCGTCTGGGTGGTATGGTATGGCGTGCTGACGGTTCTGCAAACTCTGCAACCAAAGGCCGTTACATCGATAGCAACGACACCGGTGTTTCTCCACTGGCTGCAATCGGTGTTGAATACGCACTGAACAAAGACTGGGCTACCCGTCTTGACTATCAGTTCGTAAGCAACATTGGTGATGCTAACGAAACTGCTGCACGTCCAGACAACACCCTGCTGAGCGTAGGTGTTACCTACCGTTTCGGTCAGGATGAAGCTGCTCCAGCACCAGCTCCAGCTCCGGCTCCAGCACCAGTTGTTGAAACCAAGCGTTTCACTCTGAAGTCTGACGTTCTGTTCAACTTCAACAAAGCAACTCTGAAACCACAAGGCCAGCAGGCTCTGGATCAGATGTATGCTCAGTTAAGCAACCTGGATCCAAAAGATGGTTCCGTAGTTGTTCTGGGTTACACTGACCGTATCGGTTCTGAGCAGTACAACCAGAAACTGTCTGAGCAGCGCGCACAGAGCGTTGTAGATTACCTGGTATCTAAAGGTATCCCTGCAGACAAAATCTCTGCACGTGGCATGGGCAAAGCTGACCCAGTTACTGGTTCTACCTGTGACAACGTTAAAGCTCGCGCAGCTCTGATCGAGTGCTTGGCTCCAGATCGTCGCGTAGAAATCGAAGTTAAAGGCATCAAAGACGTTGTAACTCAGCCACAGGCTTAAGTTAACACGTAGTTCCTTTAATTAAAAAAGCCTCGCTAAGCGAGGCTTTTTTTTATCTGTTTATTCAACTTGTTATTCAACTTCAGCAATAATCAAATCGAAAGAATTTTGTTTATTATCACTCAGAGGTTTTTCCCAGAAACGACTGGAGATCTTTCTTCAGCGAAGACATTTTATTGGCGTACTGTTCTTTCCGCTCGGCATCTTCTATCAATTGCACAATCGTTTCAGACAGCGTGCTACCACGACGCTGAGCAAGCCCAGCTAATCGCTGCCAAACCAGATACTCCAAATCAATGGATTTTTTGCGTGTATGCATATGTTCAGCGTTAAAATGACGCTTACGACGAGCACGAATCGTTTGTTTCATCTTGTTTTGTAGATCTGGGTTCATATGTTCCCGAATCCACTCTTGAACATGCACAGGGTCATTCTCAAGCTTTAGCAGCAGCTCAACAGCCTGCTGTGCCATACTACTTTCTAGATAGCGTGTAACAGACTCACCTTCGCGGTGTTTTTTCACCAGGTATTTCCACTTCCACCCACTTTCCAGATTTTCAAGCTGTTGGTATTTCATTGAGATATCTGCCAGTGACACGGTAACTTTGTATAAGAATAACAACTTTTTCCAGATTTGCAGATATTTCATGATTTATTATTGATTGTTTTTTATACATACCGGTTTCCAAATCACTTCCTTTTAACTCTTCTACTGTTGTTTCCTGTGCAGCACGGTGGAATCTTGTATAATTGCGGTTTTCCTACTGACAATAAAATTGACGACTTTGAGCAATTATCGACTCGACTGGCAATCGCTACTGCCCGATACGACACCTTATCAATCTGTTTTCGCTGCCGCAGCACAACAGCCTGCGCTGGCATTTTCGGAATATCAGCCTCGCCTGGAAAACAGTTTGGCCCATTTCTGCCACCCGCAATCACCTTCACCTTTTATGATCCTGAAGGCGGAAGAGACTTATGAATATCTGGCGCTCATCCACCGTGCTACCGAAGAGTTGCTCCCAGAGCTAACCCTGCGCGGCAGCCAATATCATATCGATGGTATGCACGTCAGCATCATGCCTGCGGACAAACATCAGTCCAATTTTGCAGCGACCGCAACCTCTCTTTTTGCTGATTGGTATGAGGGCGAGCAGTTGTTCGGCACAGTCCGTCAGTCCAACGGAAAAATTACCCTTGAGCCAGGCATGGTTCATCACGCAAACGGCGGTGTGTTGATCCTGTCGTTGCGTACCATGCTCGCTCAGCCGTTGCTTTGGCTGCGACTGAAACAAATCGTTCTTGGGCGCAAGTTTAAGTGGTTCTCACCTGATGAGAATAAACCATTACCGGTGCATATCCCAGATATGCCAATTGACCTCAAGGTTATCTTGGTCAGCGACCGCGAAGGATTAGCTGATTTCCAAGATATGGAGCCAGATTTGTGCTTTAACTCGCTGTATGGCGAATTTGAAGCTGATATGTCACTGGTGGACACCGATGACATGCGCCGCTGGTGCTCGCTGGTCACCACCATTGCCAATGAATACCAACTTCCCGCAATTGCGGAAGATGCTTGGCCTGTTCTAGTCAATACCGCTATCCGCGCGATTGGCGATCAGGGCAATCTGCCTCTTAGCCCAACGCTTATTGCGCGTACTCTTCGCGAAGCTGCGTTGCATAGTAATGACGTCATTGATGCTCAAGCTCTTAATGAAACGTTAGCGGTGCGCCGTTGGCGAGAAGGCTATCTGGCCGAACGTATGCATGATGAAATTGAGCTTGGGCAAATATTGATCGAGACCGAAGGCGAAGTCATTGGGCAAATCAATGGGCTTTCCGTCTTGGAATATCCAGGCCATCCTCTCATGTTCGGTGAGCCCTCTCGTATCACCTGCGCAGTACATTTAGGCGATGGAGAATTTACCGACGTTGAGCGTAAGGCTGAATTGGGAGGTAATCTGCATGCTAAAGGCATGATGATTATGCAAGCCTTCCTGATTTCTGAACTGGATTTAGAACAGCAACTGCCCTTCTCCGCCTCTATTGTATTTGAGCAATCATATGGTGAAGTTGATGGCGATAGCGCATCGCTTGCAGAACTTTGTGCACTAATCAGCGCGCTGTCTCTAGCGCCAATCAATCAACAGATCGCCGTAACAGGTTCTGTTGACCAATTTGGCCATGTACAGCCCATTGGTGGCGTGAATGAAAAGATAGAAGGCTTCTTTGAGGCGTGTCAACGCCGTGGCCTTACAGGGACGCAGGGCGTGATTATCCCTGCGACTAACGTACGCCATTTATGCTTGAATGCTGAAGTTATTGAGGCTGTTAAAGCCGGAACGTTCCACCTCTGGGCTGTAGAAAATGCAGAGGATGCTTTACCTATTCTGACGGGGATTGCCTATCGCAGTGAGAGTGGGCCTAGCCTGATCGGCGCCATTCAGGAACGCATTGCAGCAATCAGCCCATTAGATAAACGTCAGTTACCTTGGCCTTTACGCTGGCTAAACTGGTTCAACCATGGCTGATCGGACTTGTTGAGCGTACACGTGTTAGCTAAGATGCACCCTTCATTAAAATAAGGCTTACAAGAATTATGGTAGATAAACGCGACTCTTATACTAAAGAAGACCTTGAAGCGTCAGGACGCGGCGAACTGTTCGGCGCAGGTGGCCCCCCACTACCATCAGGCAATATGCTGATGATGGATCGCGTCGTAAAAATGACTGAAGACGGCGGTAACTACAATAAAGGCTATGTAGAAGCTGAGCTGGATATCAATCCTGACCTGTGGTTCTTTGGCTGCCATTTCGTTGGCGATCCCGTAATGCCAGGCTGCTTGGGCTTAGATGCTATGTGGCAGCTCGTTGGGTTCTACCTCGGTTGGCTCGGCGGTGAAGGTAAAGGGCGCGCTCTGGGCGTTGGTGAAGTGAAGTTCACTGGACAAGTCTTGCCTACCGCCAAAAAAGTCACTTATCGTATCCACTTTAAGCGTGTTATCAATCGCCGCTTGATCATGGGTATGGCTGATGGTGAAGTATTAGTTGATGGTCAGGTGATTTATAACGCATCCGATCTTAAAGTGGGTCTGTTCAAAGACACCAGCGCATTCTAATCTAAAACTGTCTATGATAAAAAAGCGCAGTCTCCTGCGCTTTTTTTATTTTGATATGCATACATTAGGTCATGTTAGGGATGAACGCTTTTGTTATTCATAACAAACGTTTCTCTCACTCTCTCAACTAACTCTAATAGCGCTTTATCCTGAAGTGCTTTTTTACTGTATGACATATAGACTTCGTAAGAACCTAAATCGACGTCACATTCTAGACGTTTAAGATTATATATATTTTTAAACTTCTCATACATTGACTCAGGGAAAAAACCTACGTCATTTGTTTTTTCAATTACTGACAATGCAATAAGAGAAGATGGTGATGCAAAGGAAATAACTCGCTTACCCAAAAGGACGTCTATTTTAGATTTAAACTCATTAATTTTCTTTCTGTCTTTCATTATAGTAATACAGCGCTCATCCTTTAAACTATTCGCCGATAGGGAATCTTTCAGTCTTGGGTGATCTTTACCGCATACGGCGACAATTTTTTCTCGGAAAATCAATTCAGACTCAATCGCTGAGTTAAAGATCGGCGCAATATCAAAAATAATATCCGTCTTATGATACAACAGCGCATGCTCCACGCCGACAGCATCTTCGGGCAACAGATTATGCACAATGCGGCATTTAAGCTTAGGTAATGACATCAAATGGCTACAGATATCAGGTATCAGAACCTGAGCCAGATGAGGATCGCTCCAGATGACTAGGTTACGAATGCTGTCGCCTTTGTCTGCAAAAATGTCAATAATGCCGCTTAAGCTACCCTTGATATTTTCATGCATACTATCAGCAAAGACCGTCGCAGATATCCCCTTTCCGTATCTGATAAAAAGTGGGTCTGGGAAATACTGTCTCAGCCTCTGAATGCTTTGACTTACAGCCGGAGATGTCATACCTAAAATATCGGCAGCCTTACTTACACTTTTGTAATAGTACACGGCTTCAAAAACTGTCAATAAATTAAGGTCAAACTTCCTTAGTGACTTTAAACTATCCTGATGTTCAAACATCCCAATAACTCCAAATAGCAAATTCCATTTTTGATACTATGTGAATCACTTGATTCATTAAAAATGAAAATGTGATTCGACTTTTTTATTCGTCCATGGAATGAATTTACCACCCTATAATAATTTCATTCAAGCATACATTATCTGATAGGTTATAAAGAATAAAGCCTATTTTAATCTAGGTTTAAATATATAATCTGATACATATAAAAATATTAACTTAACGCTAAATACATTCACCAAGGTATCACTTATCGAATAAAAACCCCTGCCTAAGCAGAGGTTTTTATCACTAATATGAATTGATAGCGATGACCATCAGGCCATAACCGACCTGTCTTCCATGGCCTGCCGCCAGCCTCCCAACCAGTGCGATCTAGCATCTACAGATTGATAGGGGCAAAACTCCTTAGAGCGCCCAATGATACCAGCCTGATAGCCACGTGATTGAGCCCGTTCTAGGCGGTCGCGTTTTTGTCTCTTCATGCCTCATTTCCCTCATTTCAGTTCTGCTGGAAAGAAAACAGTAGTAGCCGTCTAGCGACTACACTTAACCAATAGACGCTTTTAGGCTGCGGGTCAATGCGCAAAATTCATACCATTGTCACAAATGTGAGCGATAAACAGGGGTGCACAAAGGTAGAAGAAAAAACAAAATTCACAATTTCCTGTTCTACATAAAAAAAACCGACTTGCCGCGTTACGACAAGTCGGAGTTTGTTTAGACTATTTTACTTCAGAGTATTACTGAACCTGACGCGCGATCTGCTGCGCCTCCTGCTGCCACCCCTGAGCTAACGTCTTCACTAATGCATCATAGCCATCCTGCTGCACTGGCAATACAAGATTGAACGCACGCTTAGTCAGCTGCCCGTTACGCATCAGGATCCATTCACCACTGATAACCGCCTTACCGTCATAACGCCCGTGGAAACCGGTGACATTGATATTCAGAGTGTCCTGAACGTTTCCTAACGGCTGAGCTGACACTATCCACCCCGGCATAGCGGCGCTCAAATTAGCCACCATCGTTTGTTGCAACTGTTGCTCCAAAGGGCTAGCCCATAGGTTATTACCCGCCGTCACAAACTGCACATCGTTGGTTTGGTACACCACGCCTAATGCACTTAAGAAATCAGCCACGTTCACACGCTCTAGCCACAGCTGATGTGCCCCGCTTTCGACGGGAGCATGAACGACCGATGTTGTTGCCGTCGGCACTGGTAGCTGATAATAATTTTTCTGTGGTTGGCTGCTACATGCACTGAGCAACAGTGCCGCTGCGCCGATCATCCAGACTTTCATTATTTCGTCCTCTTAGGCTGTGGATCTTTACCCGCTGGCGCCTCAAATACCAATGAATTGCTCTTCTCATTCAGAGTACGTAACACCGGCTGCAACTCCCTTAAGACCTGATCCAGACGCTGCATATCACCCACCATATTGTTATAGGCAGGAGATCCCGGCTGGAAGCCTTTCACGCTTCGATTCAACTCGATCAGCGTTTTCTGCATGTCGGCTGGTAGCGCTTGTGCTTCTTTACTCGAAACCAGTTTATTGAGTGCATCGAGCGTCTTCTGCGTTTCGGCCATCGTTTTCTGGCTGGCTTTCAACGTATTAGTCGCTTCGTTGATCATCGGTTCGAGCGGCAGAGCATTAATCTTATCCAATGTTGCGGTCAGTTTCTGCTGTAGCTGCGCTAAGCCACCGCTAACCGTTGGTACCACTGGCAGACCATCAATTTTACGCGGGCCTTTCCATGGTTTTGCCTGCGGATAAAAATCGAGGTCAATATACAGCGAGCCTGTCAGCAAGTTAGCTGATTTCAACGAAGCACGCAGACCTTCACCCACGCCAGAGAATAGATGCTGTTCGACGTTAAAATTGTCACCCAGTTTTTGCTGAATACGACCCGGCTCAATATTAACTAATACAGGTATTTGATAGTCAGAGTCTAACTTTTGACTTAGACCGTTCACAAAATACGGCGCTTCGGCCACAGTACCTAACCGAATACCACGGAATTCAACGGGCGCACCGACTTGTAATCCACGAATTGAATCGCTAAAGAACATCAGCACACTTTTATGCTCGGTATACAGCGACTCTTGGATACTGCGCTGATTATCAAACAAATCGAACTGTGACTGATTCGCTGCTGGTTTCCCTACAGCCCAACCTTGCGGCACATCAAAACTCACACCGCCGCTGAAAAGGGTTGTCAGCGACCCCATTTCCAAGCGCATGCCTTGAGCGGACATATCAAATGAAACACCGCTGTCGATCCAGAAGCGAACATTATCGGTCACCAAAGTATCGTATGGCGCAGAAACAAAGACCTGATAGTGAATCTGACGATTCTTAGTATCAAACTGGCTGGTTTCTACCGACCCAACACGCAAACCGCGGAACAACACCGGATCGCCAGGGCTTAGCTGCCCTGCCTGCTCGCTGTTTAATGTTACACGTATCCCTTTAGCATCCGGTGGTGCTAAAGGCGGTTGATCCAGAAGATTAAACTCTTCACGTTCATCTTTGCTGGAACCCGGCTGAAGTTCGATATAGGCACCGGACAGCAAGGTTCCAAGCCCAGAAATGCCTTCACGCCCAATCTGAGGTTTCACCACCCAAAACACGCTATCTTTACGTAGCAGTTTTTCCATGCCTGAATTCAGACGCGCCTTAACGATGACCTTGGTTAAATCATTATTCAGCGTGACGGTTTCAACAACGCCTACGTCGACGCTGCGGCTCTTGATGGCGGTTTTACCGCCTTCCAAACCTTCGGCACTGGAGGTAATCAACGTCACCTCTGGCCCTTGGTGGCTGAAATGATAAAAAATCACCCATGCACCGATCAATGCTGTCACAATCGGGACAATCCAAACCGGGGACCAGCGTTTGATTTTTTCAACCTTCGCTACGCCAGTTTCTTGCTCATTCACTTTGAGGCTCCTTGTACGTTAAGCCACGTTCCCGATCCCAGATCAACCTAGGATCAAATGTCATCGCCGAGATCATGGTAATAATAACCACCATCGCAAAAAGTAATGCACCTATATCAGGGTAGATACTCATTAACTGACCCATGTTAACCAGCGCAGAAAGCACGGCGATAACAAACACGTCAATCATTGACCAACGACCAACAAACTCCACGATCTCGTATACAAAATGCATACGCTCGCTATCGCCGCGAGTTGCATATTTGGCATCCCAGCACAGCCATGCAATCGCCAGTATTTTTAGGGTGGGAACCATGATGCTTGCAATAAAAATCACCATCGCCACGGGGTAAGAACCCTCTCCCCATAGCAAAATGACCCCAGCCATAATCGTCGACGTCAGCTTAGTGCCGAGCGCCTGTGTCACCATGATGGGTAATACGTTAGCTGGAATATAGAGCATGATGGCCGTGACCAAAAGCGACATGGTCCACTGCAGACTATTGCGTCGGCGCACATAGCCTTTCGTGTGGCAGCGTGGGCAAGAGAGTTGATCGGCAGGTAAAATGGCGGAGCAGCATGTACACGCACGTAATCCCTGCTGAATTCCCGTCACACCAACGCGTAAATTTTCAGGGTGCTTTGGTGCAGGCAAGATATCGCTCCAAAGAATGCGTTTATCAATAACCTGAAACACGCGAACCTGTAAGACGCAAAAGAGGCAATATGGCAGGAAACTGCTACCCACCCCAACATCGCCATAGGCCATCAGTTTGACGAAACTAACCAGAACCCCCGCCAAGAAAATTTCAACCATGCACCACGAACGGCACTTGAAAAGCACCTTCGCCATCATGACTTTAAGCTGAGTTGGCATCGGCACCCGCATATTCAACAGAATAACTGCGACCATGCAAAATGCAGGCACTAGCTGAACAAAAATCATAAACAGCGATGCCATGCTGGCATAATCTTCGGATACGAGAACCCTAGGAATTTCGATTAGCGTAATCGCATTCTTAATCCCAGCAACGGTCATGTTTACAAAGGGGAAAAGATTCGACAGTATCAGCATAAACAGTGCACAGAAAGCATACAGCACTGGCTGACGGCGCGGTTCTCGCCACTTGGCCACAAGGGTCGTATGACAACGCGGACAGCTCCCTTTTGTACCCTCTGGGAGCGGAGGCAGCTCTACCAACATGTCACATTGCGGGCATAATATTTTGTTTTCTGAATCTAGATGATGTCCAGAACACATACTTTTTTCCCACTTTTCATTTACCACTTAAATTACATAAAAAAGCCTGACACAACACATCACTCCGCATTCGTCAGGCTTTATTCAGTCTTAGACGGACCTATCAGGCATTCTTCATCGCCTCTAGCTCTTCCCAGCGTTCAAACGCTGATTCAAGCTGTTGTTCAGTTTCAGCCATTTTCTGCAGAACAGATTGCGTCTCTGCATGTGACTGATTAAAGAACTCAGGTTTAGCGACTTCAGCTTGCAATGCCGTTAACTCCGCTTCCAACTCTTCTAAACGTGCTGGCAGTTGTTCGAGCTCACGTAGCAAATTATAGCTCATCTTATTGCTACGCTTTTTCACCTCAGCTTTAGGCGCACTGGTTGTTCCCTGAGGCTTAGGCGCAGCAGCCTGCTGGCTGAACGATCGCATATCCGCTTTTTGCTTATGAGCATCGTAATATCCGCCCACATAGCTATTAATGACGCCATTACCTTCAAAAATCCAGCAATCGGTCACCGAGTTATCAACGAACTGACGATCATGACTCACCAGCATCACGGTGCCCTGATAACCATCAATAAGCTCTTCCAACAGTTCCAACGTTTCGATATCTAAATCATTGGTTGGTTCATCGAGGATCAACAAATTGCTAGGTTTTAAGAAGAGTCTTGCTAGCAATAGACGATTACGCTCACCGCCTGACAACGCACGCACTGGCGTTAATGCGCGTTTCGGATGGAACAAGAAGTCTTGCAAATAGCCCAGCACATGGCGTGGACGGCCATTCACCATCACTTCTTGCTTGCCTTCCGCGAGGTTATCCATGACCGTTTTATCGGGATCAAGCTCTGCACGATGCTGATCGAAATAGGCAATTTCAAGCTTAGTACCGCAACGAACCTTACCGCTGTCTGGCTGCAACTGGCCTAACATCAATTTCAACAGCGTTGTTTTGCCGCAGCCGTTTGGCCCTACCAGCGCAATTTTATCGCCGCGGTTGACCTGAACGCTGAAATCACGCACCAGCGTTTTGCCTGCCACGCTGTAGCTAACGTTCTCCATTTCAAAGACAATTTTGCCGGAACGCAGTGCTTCTTCGACCTGCATTTTGGCATTGCCCTGCACGCTTCGGCGCTCAGCATGTTCGTTACGCATGGCTTTCAATGCACGAACACGGCCTTCGTTACGCGTACGTCGCGCTTTGATACCTTGGCGGATCCAAACTTCTTCCTGAGCCAATTTGCGATCGAACTCAGCGTTTTGCATCTCTTCCACACGCAACGCTTCTTCTTTCGCCAGCAGGTAGGCGTCATAGTTACCCGGCCACGACACCAGTTTGCCGCGATCGAGATCGACAATGCGCGTTGCCATGCTGCGTATAAATGAACGGTCATGGGAAATGAAAACGATGCTGCCGGTGAATTCTTTCAGGAACTCTTCCAGCCACGTGATAGTTTCAATATCCAAGTGGTTAGTCGGTTCGTCTAACAGCAGAACATCCGGCTCGCAAACAAGCGCACGTGCCAATGCCGCTTTACGCAGCCAACCGCCTGACAATGCAGAGAGATCGGTATCCGCATTCAGACCAAGCTTGGTCAAGACATCACTAATGCGGCTATCGATGCGCCATAAGCCTTGATGATCCAAAATCTCCTGCAACGCTGAAAGCCGATTCAGGTTTTGCTCACTCGGATCCGCTTCAACTTTTTTCAGCAAATCATGATATGCCTTAAGGTGCTGCGCCTGTTCAGCAACGCCCTCAGAGACGAAATCAAACACCGTTCCGCCGATATTGCGCGGTGGATCTTGTTGCAAACGTGAAACCACTAAATCTTGTTCATAGATGATTCGCCCATCATCTAACGGCAATTCTTTGCCTAACACTTTAAGCAGCGTTGATTTGCCTGCGCCGTTACGGCCGACCAAACACACACGCTCATTTGGCTCGATATGCAATTCAGTATTATCGAGCAGTGGTGCATCACTAAAAGAAATCCATGCACCAGAAAGACTAATTAACGACATATATTACTTTTCCTCGCCGGCATGACGGATCAGCCAGCAGTTATGAATCTGACGGTTACGGGCAAAGTCTTGGGACAAGGTCTGCGCGGTAATTTCTTTCGCTTCCAGCCCCAATGCACCGAGCGCCTCAAGATCCATTTTGAATCCACGCTTGTTGTTGGAGAACATGATAGTGCCACGACGGCGCAGCATACGCTTAAGATCGCGCATGATATCAATATGATCGCGCTGCACATCGAACGTTGCTTCCATACGTTTCGAGTTAGAGAACGTCGGTGGATCGATAAAGATCACATCATATTGTTCATCGCTATTATGTAAATAAGAGAGACAGTCAGCCTGCACTAAACGGTGCTGACGCCCGGTTAAACCATTCGCCCGCAGGTTTTTCTCCGCCCATTCAAGATAGGTTCGTGACATATCGACCGTTGTCGTTGAACGAGCACCACCCAAGCCTGCATGAACGCTGGCGGTACCGGTGTAAGCAAACAGATTGAGGAAGTCTTTCCCTTCACACATTTCACCCAACATACGACGAGCAATACGATGGTCAAGGAATAGCCCCGTATCCAAATAGTCGGTAAGATTGACCCACAGCTCAGCGTTATACTCTTTAACCAGCATGAACTCTTCTTTTTGAGCCAACTTCTCATACTGACTTTTGCCTTTCTGGCGTTCGCGGGTTTTTAAAATCAAGCTGTTTGACGGTAAATTCATCACCGACTGAGTCGCATTGATCACGTCAAACAGACGCTGACGCGCTTTCTGTGCATCCACGGTTTTTGGTGGCGCGTATTCCTGAATCACCACTTTATCGGCATAGCGGTCAACGGCAACGTTATATTCTGGCAGATCGGCATCATAAACTCGGTAGCATTCAATGCCTTCTTGCTTAGCCCATTTATCTAGTTTTTTCAGATTCTTGCGTAAGCGGTTGGCATAATCCTCGGCGATCTGACCTGACGCCGTGCCCAAAGGATTTTCTGCCAACTGATAGTTTTTCTGCACACAGTCCAGAGGACCATTTTTAGCCTTAAACTGGCGCTCTGCGCGCAGTTGCAGGCAGCTAAGCAACTCTGGCGATGCGCTGAACAGAGAAAGCTGCCAGCCGCCAAATGCGCCCTTCATAATGCGACCTAACGCATTGTGCAACGCAATCAGCGCAGGCTCGCTTTCCAAACGCTCACCGTAAGGTGGATTGCTCAGCACGGTGCCCACGGGGCCTTCCGGCAATGGGTTTTTCAGATTACTCACATCAGCCACGTTGAACGTGATCAGCTCAGATACCCCCGCACGACGGGCGTTAGCTCGCGCCATTTCGATAACACGGCGGTCATTATCTGAACCAAAGAAACGTGATTGTCCTTCTTGTGCCTGTAAGCCACGACGAGCGCGTACCTGCGCTTCAGCCAGCAGCTCACGCCACAGTTCAGGGTTATGACCATTCCAAGCGGAGAACCCCCAATGCTGTCGAGTCAGCCCCGGTGCATGGTCGGAAGCCATCATCGCCGCCTCAATCAACAACGTCCCCGAACCACACATCGGATCAACCATCGGGGTGCCGACTTTCCAGCCAGAGCGCAGAATAATGGCTGATGCCAAGGTTTCCTTGAGCGGCGCTGCACCGGTCAAGTCACGGTAGCCACGCTGATGTAAACCTTCACCGCTCAGATCTAAAGCAACGCTCGCTGTTTCACGCTGTAAAAACACGTTAATGCGAATATCTGGCGTTTGTTTAGCCACGGTCGGGCGGGCATCAATTTTACGTGTGAAGCTATCCACAATCGCGTCTTTCACTTTCAACGCGCCATATTGGCTATTGCGAATTTCTTCGTTGGTTCCGGTGAAATGCACGGCGAAAGTTTTATCCACGCCAAAAATAGAAGTCCAATCAATCGCCTGCACACCGAGGTACAGATCCAGATCGCTATAGACCTTAAATTCATTCAATGGCATCAGAATGCGCGAAGCCAAACGGCTCCAGAGCAGGCTCTGATAGAGTAAACGATCATCCCCTTGAAAATGCACACCGCCTTGAACAATTTGACAGGAGTGCGCACCGAGGGCTTCGAGTTCGTTTTTTAACAGTTCTTCTAGACCGCGCGCGGTGCTGGCAAACAGAGATTTCATGTTTTCACTATCACTAAAAAGAATTTACGGAGACTAAAAGCCAGAAACAGCTTAATAATCAAATGAATATATAACCCAGTACGACACAATCGCGCACCGAGCCATACGAAAAGCACGCTTCTGACAAATATCGATCAGTAAGTTAATCGGTCATTTTAACCCGCGGAGCCGCATATTTGATACTTTTCTATCAAAAACTCTCATTCCTCACTTCATCTTTTTTACATAGCCGCCTATCAGCCGCGGTTTCACTCAGGACAAACAGCGTCAACGCTGTCGCGGGGCATAGGAAAAAGACTCATCTTCCTGAAAGTGATTTTCATTAATCGTTAACGTTTTCATGGAGATACTACGAATTATTTTTTTGATCAAAATCATTTTTTTCGCCTACCCACAATTTTAAGATCTCGTTCCGGATTCATATTTATTGATATCAGATGAATGAGGAGCCGAAAATGAACCCAGAAAGCGTGATGACTTATGATCGCAACCGTAACGCCATCAAAGTGGGTAGCCGTGTGATGGTCAGTGGCACCGGTGAAATAGGTGTAATTACTGCGATCCACGCTGATAACCTGCCATCGGCACAAATTCGCCGTGCTAAATGTGTTGATATCACCGATCTGAATGGCCGTTACGTTCCTACCGAACTGATCCGTTTGGGGATGAATTAATATTCCCTCGTGCCGATCTCGTGGCATACAGGTCGGCACCTTGCCTCTCTCCTATCCTCATCGCTGTCCCCACAAAAGAAAACGCTGCGCTATCTGTTCAACGATGAGCAGGTATCATAAAGTTGTCTGCTTTAGTTCGTTTTAAACGATGGAACGGGGTAGTGCTGAAATGATCACGTTATCAAAGCTGTATGTTCATCCGATAAAATCAATGCGTGGCCTGCAGCTTTCGCAGGCACAGGTATTGCCGAGCGGTTTGGCCTTCGACCGAGCGCTGATGGTCACAGAGACGGACGGCACTTTTATTACCGCGCGCCAAAATCCGCAAATGGTCACATTTACCCCCGCGTTGCTACCGAACGGCATTGCCCTAACAGGCCCTGACGGCGAGAGTATTTTGGTGCGATGGGAAGACTTTATTGACCTACAGCAGCCGACTGAAGTGTGGGGCAATCACTTCTCCGCGCAGGTGGCTCCTCCACAGATCAATGACTGGCTGAGTCGTTATTTTAAACGCGCTGTTCAACTGCGTTGGTTAGGAAATGAACTTAGCCGCCGAGTGAAGCACCATCCTGACATTCCTCTTACCTTTGCTGACGGCTACCCTTTCCTCCTCATCAATGAAGCCTCGTTTCAGAATTTACAGCAACGTGCGCCAAACGCGATTCGTATTGAGCAGTTTCGTCCAAATATTGTGGTGAGCGGTGCTAAGGCGTTTGATGAAGATAGCTGGCTGGTGATACGCATTGGCGAAGTCATTTTCGATCTCGTAAAACCCTGTAGCCGCTGTATTCTCACCACCGTAAGCACCGACCGCGGGCGTAAACATCCGGCGGGAGAACCCTTAAAAACACTACAATCATTTCGTACCGCAGATAATGGCGACGTTGATTTTGGTATGAATATGATCGCTCGCAGCGGTGGGATTATTCGTCAGGGAGACAGTGTGGAAATTCTTAGCGTCCGCCCTCCTCGCCTCTATTCTGCGAGTGAAGTTAACGACACATTGGCTACGCCGCAAACCAACGAAAAAAGCGTCAACATTGAGTATCAGGGACAAACTTTTGTAGGCAATAACCAGCAGATTTTGTTGGAGCAGCTTGAAGCACAAGGCATCAGAATTCCCTACTCTTGCCGAGCGGGATTATGTGGGTCTTGCAAAATAACGCTGGTCGAAGGGGAAGTCACTCCGTTAAAACAGAGCGCAATTAGCTCAAATGGCATCATACTGAGCTGCAGTTGTATTCCGAAAAGCAGTATCAAGCTTAGCTAAAGTCAGAGGGTATGTAGCCAAAATAATTCGCGTGTATTGAGACGGTAGATGCAGCTTGAAGCACGACGAGGATATGCGGGTGATTAACGCCCGCATCTATTAAACGGCATAAGCTAAAACATCTTCTGAATCGACAGATGGCTGAACAGCAATAAGCCGGTCATGCATAACCTTAATAGCATCGCCTAGCTGCATGGACTTCCCTGCCAACTGCAAATAAGGTTGGGCTAACAAACATAAGCTAGCGCTATCTCCAGCCTCAACAACCAGCAGCTTAGCCTGTTCTGCCGTATTTGAAATCTGCACGGCAACCAATTCACCTAATGCAGGCATCACCGCACAGGACTGTGGAGCAAAGTGCCAGCTTTTCGGCATCAATGGCTTAAGAAAACGCTGAGCCACTAACGCATTTAATATTAATTCTGCCCGCTGCTCTTTTTTTAGCCCGGTCTGGCGACTACGTTCTTCAAACTGGTAATAAAGTGCCGCATCGTCGACACAAAAAGAACACTCATCAAAAGCATCAGGCGTTAGCATTTTTCCAGCAAAGCGAGAGCGAAAGATCATTCCGTTGGCTAAATCCAACATCAAACGATCGTGCTCTTCATCAAAATACCAGCGCCAATTATCGCCCGGTTTTATATTCATTCTATCCCTCTTCTGCATCAGTCATCAGGATTGTGTATTCAATTCTTTCACATATCATTAAATGCGATCAAATCGTTGGCTGATTTAATCAGGTCGGCTTGATCGGACAATTATTTAGCAGAACGCTTGAAATATAGACTACCCCGGAGAAGAAATAAACCCCCGGGGCAAATAGGTAGGAAAATAATTAGATGTAGTTAACGATATCTTTAATCAATCCCGGTCCTTTAAAGATAAAACCGGAATAAATTTGTACCAAAGAAGCCCCTGCATCTATTTTCTCTCTTGCCGCAATCACCGAGTCAATTCCACCAACGCCAATGATAGGCAAACGCCCCTGCAATTCTTGAGAAAGTTGTCGGATTATTTCTGTGCTGTGTAACTGCAAAGGACGCCCGCTTAAACCACCAGCCTGTTCGCAATAGTTAAAGCCGTTAACCAATTTACGATCCAACGTGGTATTGGTGGCTATTACGCCATCAATATTATGACGCACTAAACTGTCTGCAACCTGAATCAATTCTTCATGAGAAAGATCCGGCGCGATCTTCACGGCCACAGGAACATATTTATGGTGTTTCTGTTGCAGTTCGATCTGTTTAGTTTTAATCGCTGTTAATAGATCGTCTAACGCCTCTCCATATTGAAGCGTTCTTAATCCTGGGGTGTTTGGTGAGGAGATATTTACCGCTATATAGCCCGCATAGGAGTAAACCTTTTCCATGCAGATTAAATAATCGTCTTTCCCCTGCTCAACCGGCGTATCTTTATTCTTGCCGATATTGATCCCCAGTACGCCGCCAAAATGCGATTTTTTGACGTTCTCGACCAAATTGTCAACGCCACGGTTATTAAATCCCATACGGTTAATTAAACCTTCGGCCTCAACGATACGGAATAAACGCGGCTTATCATTCCCCGCCTGAGGGCGCGGAGTCACGGTGCCCACTTCGATAAAGCCAAACCCCATCGCACCTAGGGCGTCAATGCATTCACCATCTTTGTCTAATCCCGCAGCAAGACCAAGCGGGTTTTTAAAAGATAATCCCATGCAGGTTACCGGCTTAGAAGCCACTGACTGACGAACCAGAAACTCCAATGGAGTACCCGTAATACGGCGAAGCTGCTTAAACGTAAATTCGTGCGCGCGCTCTGGATCGAGCTGGAAAAGTGCCTTTCTAACGAAGGGGTAAAGCATGGTATCTCCTGAATCCCGGTGGCAAGTCGGGGCGGTATTATCCGGTATCTTTCAACAGATTGGAATTGATTAAAAACAAAAACAACGTAATCGGCGCAAACGTTTACTCTTACTCGCTCATTTATCGATGTTTTATGCGGAAATTTTGCCATGAAACACATCCATGCTGCAGATGCAGATCGAGAGCTAGCGGTGAAGTCGATGACGATAGCAGGCTAAACAGATGCTGCGCCAGATTTGAAAACTAATTTTGAAGGCTAATAAAAATCGCCGAATACAAAAAAGCCCCGTTACTACGGGGCTTGGCGTGAGTGAATGACAGCGCTAATTATGCGTTTAACGCCTTGGTAATTTTCTCAAACAAATCGCCGGATAAATTCTCCAGACCTTTAAGCTCTTCCAATGATTTACGCATTAAAGCCTGACGACTTTCGTCATAGCGTTTTAAACGGATCAACGGTTCGATCATACGTGCCGCAACCTGTGGGTTACGCGTGTTCAAATCTTTTAAGATCTCGGTCAAGAAAGCATATCCTGAACCATCGGCGGCATGAAACGCAGATGGATTCGCCTGAGCAAATGCCCCCACCAGAGAACGAATGCGGTTTGGATTGCTCAGGGTAAATGAACGGTGTTTCAAGAGTGCTTTCACGTTATCTAGCACCAACGCCGATGGGCTCGTCGCCTGCAGCATGAACCACTTATCCATCACCAGACCATCTTGGTGCCAGCGTTCGTCGAACTCAGCCATCAAACGATCGCGGCATGGCAGTTCAGCGCCAACAGCAGCAGAAAGCGCTGCCAAAGAGTCAGTCATGTTATTGGCGTTCTCGTACTGTCGAACAACCAATTCATCGGCCATGACCACGTCTTCACCAAAGGCCAGATAGCGTAGGCATACATTACGCAGCGAGCGCTTAGCAATATCAGCGTGGTCGATACGATATTCTGGGGTGCGGTTATTGTTGTAAACCGCTAACCACTCGTCAGCCATCTCTTTTGCCAGCAGGCGAGTGATCGCCGAATGCACCGCACCGATGGCTTCAGGATCGATAATGCTGAACAGCTCTGCCATTTCATTTTCAGAAGGCAATGTCAGAATTTGTGCCGCCAATGCAGGATCGAGAGACTCATCCAGTAAAACTGCGCGGAACGCGTCAACAACGTGCATCGGCAGAGAGAGCGGCTGGTTCTGCTGGAATTTAGCCACGTTTAGGCGAACGTATTTCGCCAGCAGCATTTGCGCCGCATCCCAACGAGCAAAGTCATTGCGTGCGTGCTGCATCAGGAAACTGAGCTGCTGGTCGCTATACGGATATTCCAGTTTTACCGGCGCAGAGAATTCACGTAATAAAGAAGGGATCGGTTTATGTGGAACATTATCAAACGCAAAGCTTTGTTCTGATTCTGTCACATTCAGCACGTTACTTACCGCTTCACCGTCGATCATTAACGGGATCACATTGCCCTGCGGATCATAAAGTTCAATATCTAGCGGGATATGCAACGGCAGTTTTTCTTGCTGTTCAGAAGTCGGCGGTGTTTGCTGAGTGACATACAGGCGATATTGCTGGTGCTCAGCATCATATTCGTCGCGCACGCTCAGTTCAGGCGTGCCCGCTTGGCTATACCAACGGCGGAACAACGTGAGATCGACGCCGGAGGCGTCTTCCATCGCCTGGACAAAATCATCACAGGTCGCCGCGCTGCCGTCATGACGTTCAAAATAAAGCTTCATGCCTTTCTGGAAGTTCTCTTCGCCGAGCAAGGTATGCATCATGCGAATAACTTCAGAACCTTTTTCATACACGGTAAGCGTATAGAAGTTATTCATTTCAATAACTTTATCAGGACGGATCGGATGTGCCATCGGGCTGGCATCTTCCGCAAACTGAGCGCCACGCATTACGCGAACGTTATCAATACGGTTTACTGCACGCGAACCGAGGTCCGAACTGAATTCCTGATCGCGGAATACGGTTAAACCTTCCTTCAAGCTCAATTGGAACCAATCACGACAGGTCACACGGTTGCCTGTCCAGTTGTGGAAATATTCATGACCGATCACGGCTTCAATGCCGAGATAATCTTTATCAGTAGCGGTTTCAGCCTTAGCCAGAACATATTTAGAGTTAAAGATGTTCAGACCTTTATTCTCCATCGCTCCCATATTAAAGAAATCGACGGCGACGACCATATAGATGTCGAGGTCATACTCAAGACCAAAACGAGTTTCATCCCACTTCATGGCATTTTTTAGCGAGGTCATAGCCCAGCCAGCACGATCAAGATTGCCGCGGTCTACGTAAAGTTCTAATGCAACATCTCGCCCGCTTTGAGTGGTGAAGCTATCGCGAAGTACGTCGAAGTCCCCTGCAACCAGCGCAAACAGGTAGCATGGTTTTGGGAATGGGTCTTCCCACTGTACCCAGTGACGACCATCTTGCAATTCGCCCTGCGCAATGCGGTTACCGTTAGACAGCAAGAATGGATAACGAGCTTTGTCCGCCACGATGCGGGTACGGAAACGCGCCAACACATCAGGGCGATCCAGATAATAGGTAATATGGCGGAAACCTTCAGCTTCGCACTGGGTGCATAACGCCTCGCCAGACAGATACAGGCCCTCTAAGGCGCTGTTCTTCGCCGGATGGATTTCGTTCACAATGGTCAGCGTGAATTCGTCAGGCAGATTTTCCAGAACCAGCTGATTCTCTGACTCGCTATAGTGTTCCCAAGGAACATCGTTCACGCTAACGCTTTTCAGAGTAAGGTCTTCACCATTAAGAATTAATGGTGCCTGCGCGCTTCCCTGACGTTTAACCTGACTGACTGCGGTGACCGTCGTGGTGTCAGCATCTAAATCAAAATCGAGGGCCAGATCGGTGATGGTAAAATCTGGCGCTTTGTAATCGTGACGATACTTGGCTTGAGGTTGTTGTGTCATAAATACCCTTGTAGGCTTCGCCGATGATAGACCTAGAGATTTCAAATTGACGGGGAGAGTGGCAAACCGCGTCATCGAGAGCTAGCCGCTGACAACACATCAGCACCCTAACTAACCGTTAACTAAACTGTATCACACCGATCAAAAAACCGAAGCTCTGCTGATGAACTCGTGAACGTTCGTATATATTTCAATCAAATCAGCGTATGACCAGCTACGAAAGTGAGCTTTTTCACTGCAAAGAAACGGTGTAAAAGAGTAAGGCTAGCTGAACATAGACTACAATGGAGCGAGATTAATCTCAGACCTAAATACTTACTCTGAGTGGCTATATTCTGACATAATGATTGCAACAACAGTTTCTTGTTCATTGCGCCCGTACCCGCGGTCAGCGATTTACCTATATAAGCCCTTAGACGTTCGAATCCCAGAAAACAACGCGCATGAAGCTAAAAAATCTGATCTATATTTTTACAACGGCTCTGGTGTTCTTTTTTGGTATTTTTATCTATAGCTCACTACACAAAGCGCATGTTGACTATGCAGAAAACCAACAGAATCTGTATAAGGTCAAGCGGCTGCGCGAACTCACCGAAGTATTTCAATCTGCACTGTTAGCCCACCGCCTTAAACGCATTCGTTTTATCAGTAGCGCTATCACTGAGGATGAAATCCTCAATGCAGAAAAACAGGTGCGACGTCATGCAGCGCTCTTAGTGCTTTCGCCAACAGACAAGCCCTCAACCGTTCTCGAAAAAAAGACACATGAGATGTTTGATAAAGCTGAAGCGCTTGTTTATGGTCTTTCGGCTAATGACAATCAGGAATTATCCGCAGTCGGCCCGCTTATTCAGGCCCAACTTGATTTGAAAAGCGCATACTATATAACTGAACTTAATAAGCTTTATTTCTTATACGTCTACAACACGACGCTGTCAGACAGCCACTCCTACAAGTTTATAGAAAGCATTCGTTTGAATAACCGTTTAACGCTGACCGCAACTGAATTAATCGATCAACTGGTTGATATCAAAACCGATGACGTTAAGCGCAACCGCTCTTATATACGGTCAATTGAACTGATTGGCGTTTTAGATTCGCTACGCTCTCGGGTCGATTTTATTATTGCCACAGCGCCTGATGCGGCTCGATCCGAGGCTGCAATTGCTGATTTATCAGAAAAACTCAGTAAAAGCAGCATGCAAAAATTGACCGCCGATCTCACCAGCGTTATGCAAAGTCGCTCATCTCAGGCGTTCGATGGTTTTTACCGCTACATTATTGGTATGGATAAAGCATCCGCTGTTTTCGTCAATAGTAGCTACGATCTTGAGCTTCATGAATTACAGGCCAAGATAGACCTCAGTCGTGTCCAACTTTATGGCATGATTTCCCTTTGCTGGCTGCTGGCGCTTTTCATTGTTATGCCCATTTTGGTGTTCTCCTCAAAGATCACTTCATGGCTCACTCTTACCAACAAAAACATCATGAAACTCTCCCAAGGCGACCTGAATATTCAGCCCGATAATTCTGTCGTAAGCGGTGAGCTTTCCGCTATTTCGAATGCCATTAATCAATTACGCCAAAATCAAATCGAAAAACACCAGCTCGAATTAGAGAAACAACAGCTAATCAACGAACTTCTCGAAGCGTCTTCAACAGACCCGCTGACGAATATTTACAACCGGCGTAAGTTCTTCAATCAATGCAGCCAAATCAAGAGTGCGGAATATCCTCTCGCTTTCTGCCTGATTGATATCGATAATTTTAAAAACCTTAATGACCGATACGGCCATGACGTCGGCGATTTAGCCCTCATCGCTTTTAGCCAGTTGCTTACGCAATCACTCCCCGAAAACACGGTATATTGCCGTTACGGCGGCGAAGAGTTTGCCATTCTGCTTAAATACACCGACGTTCCCCAAGCGATGCAGGTGATCGACTCGGTACGTCTTAATACTGAGCTATTACAAATCACCATCCCGAATAAGCCTGACGTTGGATTTACCATCAGCTGTGGTTTGGCTCGTCTCGACGATTACAGGAATATCAACCACTCGATAAAACAGGCCGACGAAGCACTCTATTTCTCGAAGAAGCGCGGTAAAAATCAGGTCAGCTTTTACTCCCAAAGTGGTTTCATTAGCTTTGATGCGCAGCATAAAGATCCGAGTTAAATACGCGCGAAACGAGACATGGCTCAAGGTATGAATATTGTACAATTGCACGGTAACTTAATAGGTGCTACTGCAAATGGCACGTTTAATCCTCGACCTATCAAATGCCATATGGTGTTATGAGGCTTCAATCTCGGGATAAACTAGGTATACTCCACCGACTTTGCCGATTATCCCGAACGTGGAATATCCCTGACGAGGATGCAGTAACGCGCCATGACTCAACATGCTTCCCCGATATTAACTTCATTATTGGACACAGACGCCTATAAACTGCACATGCAGCAGGCGGTCTATCATCGTTACCGCAACCTCACTGTCGCGGCGGAATTTCGTTGCCGTGGTGACGAGTTACTGGGCAGCTATGCCGACGATATTATTCAGCAAATCGCTTTTATGAGCGATCTTGCGCTGAGTGATGAAGAATACGCTTATCTCAGTTCTCTGCCGTTTTTCAAAAAAGACTATCTGGACTGGCTGCGCGAATTTCGCTTTAACCCACAGCAGGTCGATATTCGTAATGAAGACGGCCATTTAAATATCCGCATCACTGGCCCTTGGCGTGAAGTGATTATGTGGGAAGTCCCGCTGCTTGCCGTCATTAGTGAAGTGGTTCACCGCGATCGCTCCCCTCTGGCAACGCCTGAAATGGCGGTTACACAGTTGCGTAAAAAGCTCACAGCCTTCAAAGCGCTGAGTGCCGATATCGATCTTGCTGGTTTTAAATTGATGGACTTTGGTACTCGCCGTCGTTTCTCACATAGCGTGCAGCGCGCCATCATTGAAACATTAAAGACTGATTTCCCACAGTTAGTCGGCACCAGCAACTACAAGTTTGCTCAAGAACTAAACCTTGCGCCGATGGGAACTCAGGCGCACGAATGGTTCCAGGCGCATCAGCAGATTTGTCCGGTGTTAGCCAACAGCCAGCGTGCCGCGCTGCAAGCGTGGTTAGATGAATATCCTGACCAGCTTGGAATTGCGCTAACCGACTGCATCACCATGGATGCTTTCCTGCGTGATTTTGGCCCACAGTTCGCCAATCGTTACCAAGGCCTGCGCCATGACTCCGGCGAACCGGTTGAATGGGGAGAGAAAGCCATCGCCCATTATCAGAAACTGGGTATTGACCCCATGACCAAAACCTTGGTGTTCTCTGATAATCTCGATTTAGAGAAAGCACTGGAGCTCTACCGCCATTTCCACGATCGCATCAATTTAGGTTTCGGCATCGGCACTCGGTTGACCTGCGATATACCGAATGTGAAACCGCTAAACATCGTGATCAAACTGGTTGAGTGCAACGGCAAGCCGGTCGCAAAACTGTCCGATAGCCCTGGAAAAACCATTTGCCACGATAAGGCGTTTGTTAAAGCCCTGCGCAAAGCCTTTGATCTGCCGTTGGTGAAAAAAGCCAGCTGATAGATATGCAGTTCATCTAAAAGATCGGGATAAATAGTATGAGGGCGTAGCTATCTATACGCCCTCTTTTATTATCAGTACCCGCCAACTTCCCAGAGAAAGCCAAATAATTTTTTGATTTTTTATTCAATCCCTCAATATCTCATCAAGTTCTTGCGATTTGACCGTGATTTCCTCTTGTGTCTGTTTGCGTGACAAGTAACATAGCAACATGCCCGTATTATCCGGGCAGTAGGTTATTTTTCATTCAAGATCAATAAAAGAGAGAAATCTATGAGCGTAGTGCCTGTAGTCGACGTACTGCAAGGCCGTGCCGCGGTCGACACTGAAGTTACCGTGCGCGGGTGGGTACGTACCCGGAGAGATTCTAAAGCTGGTATCTCCTTCCTCGCCGTTTATGACGGCTCCTGCTTTAATCCGTTACAGGCCGTCGTTAATAATTCTCTACCGAATTATGAAAGTGATGTTTTACGCCTGACAACCGGCTGCTCTCTTGAAGTTACGGGTAAGGTAGTTCCTTCGCCAGGCGAAGGTCAGAGCTTCGAGCTGCAAGCCACAGAAGTCAAAGTTGTGGGCTGGGTTGAAGATCCTGATACCTATCCAATGGCAGCAAAACGTCACAGCATCGAGTACCTGCGTGAGGTTGCCCATCTACGCCCGCGTACTAACCTGATCGGTGCCGTAGCACGTGTTCGCCATACTCTGGCTCAAGCAATCCATCGCTACTTCCATGAAAATGGCTATTTCTGGGTTTCTACCCCACTCATCACCGCTTCAGATACCGAAGGCGCGGGCGAAATGTTCCGTGTTTCCACTCTGGATATGGAAAACCTGCCACGTACCGATGAAGGTAAAGTTGATTTCGGCGAAGATTTCTTTGGTCGCGAAGCATTCCTGACCGTATCGGGCCAGCTGAATGGAGAAACCTACGCCTGTGCACTATCGAAGGTTTATACCTTCGGCCCGACTTTCCGTGCTGAAAACTCCAACACTAGCCGCCATCTGGCTGAATTCTGGATGGTTGAACCTGAAGTTGCGTTTGCCGACCTGAACGATATCGCGGGCGTTGCCGAAGGAATGCTGAAGTATGTCTTCCAGGCCGTATTGGATGAACGCGCAGACGACATGGAGTTCTTCGCTCAACGTGTTGATAAAGATGCGATCGATCGCCTGAAACGTTTTGTTACCTCTGACTTTGCACAGGTCGATTACACCGAAGCGGTAGATATTCTGCTTAACTGCGGCAAGACCTTCGAAAACCCAGTCTATTGGGGCGTGGATCTTTCTTCCGAGCATGAGCGCTACTTGGCTGAGCAGCACTTTAAAGCACCGGTGGTTGTTAAAAACTATCCAAAAGACATCAAAGCGTTCTATATGCGCATGAACGAAGATGGCAAAACCGTGGCGGCAATGGACGTATTGGCTCCAGGAATCGGCGAAATTATCGGCGGCTCTCAGCGTGAAGAACGTCTAGACATGCTGGATGCACGTTTGGAAGAAATGGGGCTGAATAAAGAAGACTACTGGTGGTACCGTGACCTGCGTCGTTATGGCACCGTTCCACACTCTGGCTTTGGTCTCGGATTTGAACGTTTAATCGCCTATGTCACCGGCGTACAAAACGTTCGTGACGTGATTCCATTCCCACGCACCCCACGAAACGCAACTTTCTAAATAAGTAATAAAACAACATATAAACGTTTTCATTACAAAAGAGGGGCCAGCAATGCTGGCCCCTCTCTTTTTTAAACTTAGACCCCTGTCACAAAGTTCCCTAAATTTTACAATTTGAAACACATACTTGCGTTTTGTTACGCGAATTATACTTTTGTATCATTTTCGATGTGGATTATCAGCCTAGTGAATGGAACACTGCGATGCAGACACAGGAAGACACCATACTTTCTCTTTTAGTTCCGTAAGTGATGAAATAGTTCCGCGCAGAATTAATTTAGGCAGTGGCAGGTGTCAAAAAAAAATAACTCCTTTAGAGGGTAACAATGATGAAACGCAATATTCTTGCAGTAGTGATCCCAGCGCTGTTGGCAGCTGGTGCAGCAAACGCAGCTGAAATCTATAACAAAGATGGCAACAAGCTGGATCTGTACGGTAAAGTTGACGGCCTGCACTACTTCTCTGACGACAAAAGTTCTGACGGTGATCAGTCTTACGCTCGTTTCGGCTTCAAAGGCGAAACTCAGATTTCTGATCAACTGGCTGGCTACGGTCAGTGGGAATACAACATCAAAGTTAACAACACTGAAGGCAGCGGCTCTTCTAAAAACGCAACCCGTCTGGGCTTTGCTGGTCTGAAATTCGGTGACTACGGTTCATTCGACTACGGTCGTAACTACGGCGTACTGTACGACGTAGAAGCATGGACCGATATGCTGCCGGAATTCGGTGGTGATACTTATACCATCACTGATAACTACATGACCGGTCGTGCTAACGGCGTTGCTACTTACCGTAACAACAACTTCTTCGGTCTGGTTGATGGCTGGAACTTCGCGGTTCAGTATCAGGGTAAAAACGACGGTAACAACTTCAACGAAGTTGATGACGAGTGGAACGGTAGCAAGCTGTCTAACAACTCACGCGCATTCCAGAGCCAGAACGGCGACGGTTGGGGTCTGTCAACGACTTATGACTTCGGCATGGGTATCAGTGCTGGTGCAGCATATGCGTCTTCTGACCGTACCAACGAGCAAGTTACTCGTGGCCGCGTAGTTAACGGTAACGTAGCTGGTGGCGACAAAGCTGACGCATGGACCGCTGGCCTGAAATACGATGCTAACAACGTCTACCTGGCAGCTATGTATGCAGAAACTCGCAACATGACTCCATACGGTGACGACGGTATCGCAAACAAAACTCAGAACTACGAAATCGTAGCTCAGTACCAGTTCGACTTCGGTCTGCGTCCATCTGTGTCTTACCTGCAATCTAAAGGTAAAGACCTGAACACCAACGTATCTGGTGACAAAGATCTGGTTAAATATGTTGATGTCGGCGCGACTTACTACTTCAACAAAAACATGTCTACCT
>NZ_KV824233.1:143296-306108 GCF_001816025.1 Hafnia sp. HMSC23F03 | reverse complement strand
TGTTGATTACAAAATCAACCTGCTGGATGACAACGATTTCACCAAAGCTAACGGCATCGCTACTGACGATATCGTCGCTCTGGGTCTGGTATACCAGTTCTAATCTGACGACAGTCTAACGACTGTAACAGAACAGAATTTAAGGCAGAGCTTCGGCTCTGCCTTTTGCTATCTGCTATATTCCCTTGTGTTAAGCCAGTATTTTTCCCTATCCTCGTACGACACTCGCTACCCTATTTTCCTCTCCCATTTCCCCTTTTCTTCTTATTTCTGGTGCTTTTATCGTCATTGAAGCGTTCAGGTAACAACTTTGTATTCTTTTTGTGGCAAACGGTTGGCAAGCCTGCGGCGTAGCGGTAATCTGAGGACTCTCTGGCTCAACTCGACACATGGAAGCCCCTACATGTTTGAAAATATCCCAGCCGCACCAGCGGATCCGATTTTAGGTCTTGCCGATTTATTCCGTGCCGACGCCCGTACCAATAAAATCAACTTAGGTATCGGTGTTTATAAAGATGAAACAGGTAAAACACCGGTGCTGACCAGCGTTAAAAAAGCTGAACAGTATCTGCTGGAAAACGAAACCACAAAAAACTATCTGAGCATTGATGGTATTCCTGCTTTCGCGACCTGCACGCTGGAATTACTGTTTGGTAAAGAAAGCCCAATCATTCAGGACAAACGTGCGCATGCCGCCCAAACTCCGGGTGGTACCGGTGCTCTGCGTGTGGCTGCTGATTTTATTGCGAATAAAACATCAGCTAAGCGAGTTTGGGTAAGCAATCCAAGCTGGCCTAACCATAAAAGCGTATTTAACGCCGCAGGGCTCGAGGTGCGCGAATATGACTACTATGATGCCGATAACCATCAATTAGACTTCCCTGGCCTGCAAAAGAGCTTAGAGCAGGCTGAAACCGGTGACGTGGTGCTGTTCCATGGCTGCTGCCATAACCCTACCGGTATTGACCCTACGCCGGAACAGTGGGAAGCGCTGGCTGAAATGTCAGTGTCCAAAGGCTGGTTACCGCTATTTGACTTCGCTTATCAGGGCTTTGCCAATGGTTTGGAGGAAGATGCTCAGGGCCTGCGTATCTTCGCCGCTAAACATGATGAACTGCTGGTTGCCAGCTCTTACTCGAAAAACTTTGGTTTGTATAACGAACGCGTGGGTGCTTGCACATTGGTTGCCGCCGACAGTGAAACGGCAGACAAAGCCTTCAGCCAAATCAAAGCCACGATCCGCGCAAACTACTCTAATCCACCGGCTCACGGCGGTTCAGTGGTCGCGACTATTCTGGGTAACGAAGCTCTGCGTACCATCTGGGAGCAAGAGTTGACCGATATGCGTCAGCGTATCCAACGTATGCGTCAGCTGTTTGTTAATACCCTGCAAGAGAAAGGTGCTGAGCAAGATTTCAGCTTCATCATCAAGCAAAACGGTATGTTCTCTTTCAGCGGTTTAACCAAAGAGCAGGTTATCCGCCTGCGCGATGAGTTTGGCGTTTACGCCGTGAACTCTGGCCGCGTGAACGTGGCGGGGATGACGCCAGACAATATGGCACCATTGTGTGAAGCTATTGTCGCCGTGCTGAAATAGTATTACCTCAGCAACGCAAAAGGAGCCTTTCGGCTCCTTTTGTATTACGGTTGGCTAAACGGTTATTACCACACCGCAGGCTCATCGCGCACAAACGGATTCGTCTGGCGCTCTTGACCAAAGGTAGACATAGGTCCGTGACCAGGGATAAAGGCAACATCATTCCCCAGAGGCCAGAGTTTGGTTTTGATAGAGTTAATCAAGGCCTGATGGTCACCACGCGGGAAATCACTACGCCCTACACCACCGCTAAACAAAACATCGCCCACCTGCGCTAAGCGTGACTCTTCACTGAAGAAAATCACGTGGCCAGGGGTATGTCCAGGACAATGGAGCACCTGTAGCGTCTGATTCCCTACCTGCAACGTATCACCGTCGTTAAGCCAGCGCGTTGGGGTCAATGGATCACAATCGGTGAAGCCAAACATTTTGCTTTGTGCCGGTAGCCCTTCAAGCCAAAACTGATCTTCTTCCTGTGGGCCATAAATGGGTACGTTCAGGCTCTTCGCCAAATTCCCTGCCGCTCCAACATGGTCTAGATGACCGTGGGTAAGCAGTATTTGAGTCACCGTTAAGCCAAGCGCCTCCACTTCACGCAAAATTTTTGCAGGCTCACCGCCCGGATCAACGATAGCGGCCTGAAGTGTATCTTCACACCACAACAGGGTGCAATTTTGTTGAAATGCAGTGACAGGAATTATTTTATATTTCATCGTTGCCTCAATACCTTGCCCACAATGATTTATCACAATAAAAAAACACGCCGGCAAAAGCCGACGTGATGGATGTCTTTGACTCTACCGCTAATAATACCTGCTTAGCAAAGTATTACCAATTTCTGACAGGGCCAGTATCAATATGAACAAAATTACTACGTGGATAATATCCAACGCCACCCGCACGCATTTTCAATGCGGCTTTACGAATATTCGCTAGCTGAACGCCTTCAATATGGAAATCCATCGCTTGACCGAGAGTATGGTAACTATGCTTAGCAACACCACTGCCACGCTCACGTAATTCACTATTCGTACGTGGAGAACGATATCCAGAAATAAGCTGAATAGGTTTGCGCGTACCTATCATCGCTTGTAAGCGGAATATTTGATCGAATAAACGAGGGTCAATGCGTTTAACTTTATTTGCGCGATAATCGCGGAATAAATGATTGAGGCGAGCCAGCTCTTCTTGAATATAGTTCTTGCCGTCGAAAAACTCGGCCTTGAGTTGTTCACCGGTATTTAAATTATTCAATACTAAAATACGTGGGCGCGGTGTAGAAAGCGTTGCTAACGCTTGCCCAGGCAGCATTGCCATTCCCATAGCAACGCCACCTAAAGCTAACCACTTGCGACGATGAATATTGATTGGATCCATGAGATGTTTTTACCCGGCAAAGTATCTAAAGATCACGCATTAAAGCGCACCGTCAGGCACCATAACCGCCATGGATGGTCGAGTCAACCCGCTTCCCGCCGTGCTCGGCGGGATATCACAGAAATTTATGACTCGCAGTTACATCATCAACAAAACAACGCTATTGCTAACTACTTGCTAAAGCTGAAAAAGACGTTCAGCTTGAGCTGCCACTTTTGCCCCTGAACGGACGGTATCATCATAATTGTAAATATCTGTGCGGAATTGCGGTTTTCCATCTTCAGAAACCCACGCCGTCAGATAATAGAGACGAACCGGAATACGGTGACGAATAGGCACATATTTCGTATTCCCCTCTTTTAATGCAGATGATACCCGTGCGTCATTCCAGCCAGCATCTTGTAACAACATATTTGCTAGCGTTGATGCTTTATTCACACGGACACAACCCGAACTTAAAGCACGAATGTCTTTTTCAAACAATCCATGATTCGGCGTGTCATGCAGATAAATAGCATCCTGACTCGGCATATTAAACTTGTAACGGCCTAATGAATTATTAACACCGGGTGCCTGCTGAATGCGATATGGGAAATTACGCGGGGAAACTGATGCCCAATCGATCATATAGGGATCGACAACTTCAGCATCATTACTCCAACCAGAAAACAGACGATATCCATGACGTTCAAAATAGCCAGGATCACGCATTGCTTTAGGGACAATGTCTTCGCGAATAAGCGTGGTCGGGACATTCCACGGTGGATTGACAACTACGTTATTCAGCTCACTATTCATCAGCGGCGTTTTACGCGTCGGGCGTCCAACGATAACGCGTGAAGTAAGCACCTCTGTACCGTTTTGGTAATAAATCAGAGAGTAGTTGGGAATATTCACCATAATGCCGGTATCCACTTCTCCCGGCAAAATACGCAGTCGCTGGATATTTAACGCCAGTAACGTTGCTCGTGTTTGCGGTGAAACGTTCAGCCACTCACGGGTACGTTTGCCAATCACTCCGTCGCTCGCAAGGCCCTGCCACTGCTGGAAACGTTTCACAGCTTCAACTAACTCAGGCGTATAGCGATTGTCCGTAGCTGAAACAGGCATTGTTTTCGCCGGTGTTGCTTCTGGCGTTGGCTGCTGCGTCAACTCAGACACTGCGGTGGTCGAAGGACTGATTACCGCGTTAGGTTCCTGACTTGCGGGTGATTGCAGCGGCTGAGCCTCTGGCACCGGTGTAGGCGGCTTGGCGCTTGCATCTTCGGTAAGCATCCCCGTTCGCTGTAAAACCTCACGCAGCGCAGGCATATCTGGGCTCAAATCGCCTGGTTTTAAGCTTGGACCATCGTTTACGGTTGGCCAAGGACGCGTATCCGCCAGCAAATCTTTTAGCGCTTTATGCATCGCAGCGTATTGGGGATGTGACGGTGCCAACGATTGAACAAACGTGGCCAAGCGCCCATCACGTACGGACAGCTGCCAGTTGTTAACCAACGTTGCTGGAGGCTCGGCTATAGCGTAAGGCACTGAGCTGTATAGCCAACTGCCCTTGGTTGCACTTACCCCCGAAACAAACTGCAGATACCCCAGCATCGCATCGGACAGTACAGCGTCACGCGCCATATCTTTGACCTCTGGGTTAACAAGCGCCTGTACCCATTGAGTAAACTGCGGTTGTACGCCAGAAAGCGCGACTTCAGCTAGCTGCTGCTGAAACTGCTGGACGGCGGCACGATCCTGCCACAAAGGCTGCATATTATTTGCAGCATAAAGAGAGGAAAGTTGATTTAAATAACGCAGCGATACTCCCTGCGGAAGCTGCGATATCAGCATAGAACGCGACTGAGGCACACTCATGGTCGCCACTGAAACCGCTGGCTGCTGCGTTACTGGCTGTATTACTGGCTGTGTGGCAACCTCTGCGTAAGCAGGCATCAGGCTCATCGCCAAAGCACTCATCGCCATTGAACCACCGACAACCATATGGCCTAGACGGAATCTGTTATTCAGCACCATCCCTTGCTCCCTTGTTAGCTCATTGGCTCCGACTTTCGGAACCTTAGCTTAATTATACAAATAGAAATGACTTTTTGCCGTTTCAAGTGCCGGTTGGTGCATCAACTGCCCGGACATCACGTTTTATTTATATGATGATACGTTACAGCCTACATTCTGCCAAAAAAAACGGCCTTATAAGAAGGCCGTTTGCGTTAATAATGATTTCAGTATATGAAATTTATTAGAATTTAACTCTCTGACTCTTCTTGAGTCACTGATTCCATTATGTTTTTCTCGGGAGCAAAGCCACGCAGACCCACAACATGAACATGTTCAGTGTTATTGAACACTTTACGCATCAGTTTATATGTGGTGCCCTTTTCTGGGCTGATGTTTTCCGGAGCCGCAATAATCAGCTGCATCTCCAGACGCTCGCACAGCTCAAACAGCGTAGCGATAGATTTCGCATCCAGACGCGCAGCCTCATCAAGGAACAGCAAACGACACGGTGAAATATCTTTGCCACGTAGACGGCGTGATTCCTCTTCCCAGCTTTGAACGACCATAACCAAAATGGACATACCGGTACCGATAGCTTCACCCGTTGACAGCGCCCCGCTCTCTGCTCGTAGCCAACCATCCGAACCACGGTTAACCTCAACTTCCATTTCTAGATAGTTGCGATAATCCAGCAGTTCTTCGCCAATGGTTTGCGGCGTGCGCTGGCCCATGTCGATTTGTGGATTCAGGCGCTGATACAGTTTCGCTAACGCTTCCGAGAAGGTTAACCGGTTGCTGTTAAACAGATCCTGATGTTGCTCCTGCTGCTCTGACAATACCGTCAACAGCGTTGAGTGAGCTTCACGTACGTTGACATTCAGACGAACGCTATTCACCTGCCCAAAGGCAACCGTCTGCAGACCTTGGTTGAGCATACGAATGCGGTTCTGCTCACGTTGAATGGTCTTGCGAATAATATTGGCGACGCTCTTCGAGCTAATAGCCAGTTTCTGTTCACGAGAGGTCAACTCTTCTGTCAAACGCGCAAGCTCGATTTCCATCTGCTCGATAGCGTCAACAGGGTCGTCACTGCGAATAATATCCTGACGGATACGCTCACGCAGATGCTGATAAACGGCAATATAGAACTGGATTTTACGTTCAGGACGTTTTGGATCTTCAGACAAACGCAGCACATCTCGCAAATGCTCGTTATCAGCCACCGCCAGACGCAACGCACCTAGCGCCTTATCCGACATAGAACGTAGCTCATCCGCGTCCATATACGCCAGCTCACGACGATGGAGTCGACGCTCAACGCCATTGTCTTTGACTAAGCGCATCACGGCACACCAGCCCGCTTTCGCGGTGGTAACCTGTTCGCGGATCTGATGGTAATCGCGCTCAACCTTACGCAGGCGTTTTTGCAGATTATCCATTTCTGATTCACAGAACATAATCTGTTTTTCAAGCTGATTACGACGCGCACGGTTATTGCTCAATGCGGTATGCAGCTCATCTCGACGTATGCGCGCGCGCTCTTCTGCATTTGGATCGGCCTGCACGCCAATATCTTGCAGCTCTTGAGACAGCTCTTTAAGCATGTCACGCTTGGCTTCAAACGAACTCTTCAGCGAAGCGAGCACCTGATGATATTGAGCCAACTGCACCTGCTGTTGACGAAGCTGATCGCGGGTACGCGCACGATCGGCTTCAGCGTGTTCTAAGCGCTGACGCAGTTTATCGTTAAGGTCAGAGTTCTCCATCAACATGCCAGCAGAATCGCTGTAGCTGAAGTGTGCACGACGCTGAACCACTTCAGTGAGCGCAAAGGTCTGCTGTTTCGCGGAACGCTGATTTTGCTGAGCCTGCTGATAATCTTGACGCAACTGCTCATGCTGCTCTGGGTCGCTCTGCAACACAGAGAGCATCGGTTCTAGCTTGGCTAGGTTTGCCCCATGCTGTTGCAGATAGCGCGCCGCTTCCTGCGCCTCTTCCAGTTCCTCACGGATCTCTTCAACGCGATCCTGTAAGGTTTCATCAGCAAGCAAACCAATATGCGGTGTTAACTTATGCAGCAACGCAACGCTTTCTTTCGCCTGAGCTAATTGCTGACGTTGCTGCTGTGTAATATTGTCCTGATTATTGAACTCACGTTCGATCTCGGTACGACGACCGTTAATTTGACGTAATTCAGCTTCCGGATCTTGCTCAAATGCAACGGCTAAATGGCTGCCGATAAAACGACTAAACGCCTGATGTAGACGTTGGGTTTTCTGCACGTCGAACGACAGGGTGGCATAACGTTCAGCCAACTCATCGCGCTGCGCATACAGCGTTTCCAAACGGCTTTCGCGGGCTGCACGGCCAAATAACGGCACTTCAGGGAAGCGAGAATAGCGCCATTGGCGATCCGATGCTTTGACAACCACGGCTCGCTCAAGCTCATCCGCGGCAAATACGCTGTCATCAAACGACTGCGGATCCCCTTCGATCAGATAGAGATCTTCCGGACAATCTTCCAGACCCGCCAACTGTTCACGCACCAGAGAAAGGTCAGGGACAACAATCGCATGGCGTGCGGGTCCATACAACGCAGAGAAATACGGTGCATCATCGATGGTCACGTCATCGTAGATTTCAGACAGCAGAACACCGCCGAAACGTTCGGCCAGCGCAATCAGTCGGCCATCTTCAGCTCCGCTTGGCTGGCTTAAACGCTCAATCTGGTTTTCAATTTCACGCTTCTGATGGGCAACTTCATCGCGTTCAACGGTAGATTCACGTTCACGCTCCAGCAGTTGTTGCATCTGCTCAGTAACCTGACGACTGTCGGAGAGCTCGTCACCGCACTGCTCGCTAAGCTGGCTTAGTGCTTCCTGCGCTGCTAACCATACTGGCGCTTTCGCCGTCAGATCTTTTGCTTTCGCGGTGATCTGTTCCAGCTCCTGACGCAGCACCATGCGGCGTTCGCTGGCTTCGGCTACGTCGAGGGTCAGCGTTTCAATCCGCTCTTCCATTTCGCGCTGGGCATCATCCAGCTCTTCAGGCTGATATTGCTGTCCGCTGCGTTTACAGAATTCCTGTAATAAACGTTCCGCGTCTTGCTGTGAACGTAAACGCTGTTCTAATTCAGCCAAACGCATACGTAATGGTTGTACACGTTCAGATTGGTGCTGGAGTGAAGACCAGTCGCGTAATAAATCTCGACCTGCCTGCCATGCCTCGCTGCGGCTCACTTCGCCCACCAGCTTAACGACCAGTTGGTAAGCATTTTCAAACTGGGAATGCGCAGCGCTTGCCACATTCATTTTTTGCTCAAGCTGCATCAGAATTTCAGTCGCTTCCTGCTCACGCGCACTGAAGGTTTCAAGCCACTCTTCGCTGTTATCGGCGTTGAGATCTGGCAGTTGGCACACCTGACGAGCACGCTCTAACGCTTGCAGTGCCTGCTGATACTGAATAGCGCGGGTCTGCTGCACGTCCAGCGCCTGCTGGTAATCAGCCAACTGACTTTTTAGCTCATCCACTTCAGCTTCGGCCGCTTCTGAGCGCGCTTCATAGTCTGCGTGCAGATCGCTGGCCTCAGCGACAACTTCATTCTGCTCTTCTAAGCGATAGGTCAGCTCTTCCAAATCACTTTGATAACGCTCGATCTTCTCCTGCTGACGCATCGCTGTTTGGACAAGATTTAAGTGATCGCTTGCAGCCTGATAATCGGTTTCGAGATCGGATTCAGAGCCGCTTTGCTCGGCCAGTTCACGAGACATTTCGACATGGCGATATTGTTCCGCCAGCAGCTGTTTACGCCCACCCAGCAGCTCACGTCGCAGTAACAGTGCCTGATCGAGGTGAATGCGACGCTCATTGGCGTGGCGCATATAGTCAGCCGATACATAGGATGTTGCCTCAGTGATCAGGTGTTTGAACAGATCACGGTCGGATTGCGTTACGCGAATAGCTTCGAGCGTCATGCGGTTTTCACGCAGCGCCGCTTCCATATCCTGGAATGCTTTACGCACCCCGCTGTTTTCTGGCAACAGATAATCGCGCAGAGAACGGGTAATCGCGCTGGAAATACCCCCGTACAGCGAAGCTTCAATGAGGCGATAGAACTTGCTGCGGTCAGATGCCGAGCGCAGACGACGTGGGATCACGCCCAGATCAAACATCAAAGAGTGATAGTCGGTGATCGAGTTAAACTGCTTGAACTGTACGCCTTCGATCGCTTCTACACGCTCTTTTAACTCGGCCAGCGGTAACACGCGAGCCTGACGTTCGCCCACGGTTTCCGTTAGGATCTGCGTTGGCTGGAACGACGTCGGTAAGCCTTGGATCGTGAAAGGCTTGATATCCACTTTACGGTCGCGACCAGCAACCTGCTGTAAGCGAACCCCGACCAAAACACGCTGGTGACGCGAGTTGACGACGTCAAGCGTGGCATAACATACGCCTGCGCGCAGTTTGCCGTGCAAGCCTTTATCACGAGAACCCGACGTCGCCCCTGCTTCCGTGGTGTTACGGAAATGCAGCAGCGTTAGATCGGGGATAAGCGCCGTAACAAACGCCGCCATGGTGGTCGATTTACCCGCACCGTTGCCCCCAGAGAGCGTCGTCACCAGTTCATCAAGATCAAAAGTTCGGGCAAAGAAACCGTTCCAGTTAACCAGTGTCAGCGAGCGAAATTTTCCGCGTTCAATCATTCCTGTTCATCCTCCGCATTGTCCGCGCTACCGTCTGCACTGGATTCGTTTTCTTCGTTTTCATCATTCAGCGACAACGTGTTTTCTAACGGCATGGCTTCGCCGTCACGGATCATTCTGAGCTGGGATTCACGTGGGTCATCGCCGCTGCGCACGTCGGCACCAAAGCGGAAAACCGCCTCAGTGATGCGGAATTTAGTGCTGTCATTACCCATGAAATAAACCATGCCCAACCGACGTAACCTATTTAATGAGGTACGAACTTTCTCTTGCAGCTTTTGACGGTCAAGATCCGAACCGGTGGAACGCTGGTTAACATACTTCAGCAGCTTGCTTTCATCGGCCAGAGAGAGCAACTCATCATAGAGTTCCTGCTGGCTGAAGATACCTTCGTGCGCCAAACGTTCAGGGCTTAAATAGAGGTAGCACAGAATTTTGCCCACCATCATATCCAGCTCAGACAGAACAGAGCGTGGGATAAGCGTGGTAGAACGCGGTCTGAGATAGAAAAAGCCTTCCGGGGCACGAATAAGTTCAACGTTATAGCGGCTATAAAAGAGTTCCAGCTCATCCTGAAAATCCATCAGGAAAGCATGATTATCTAACTCATCAATGCCAATGTGACGACCGGAACGCAGTTGACTATCCAACGCGGGAAACAGCGGGTTAAACACCGCTTGCGCCAGTTTAGCTGGCATCATATTTTCAGTATTTGTCGATGACATGGGCCTGTACCTTGGCTCCGTAATCATTGATCGCCTGCCATTGGGCAGGTAATCCGGTGAAATCAGCTTCAGCCACACCTAAGCGAACGGCTTGGTCGACCAAAATTCTTGCCAAATCGAAATGACGTTGACGCGGATACTGAGCAAGGTATTCGCGTAAAACCGCGCCGAGATCCAGCGGGCGTTGCTCTTTTTGATAAACTTTTAGCTCTTGCTCGATCATTGCCGCCAGCTGTTCGCGAATTTCAGAAAACTCTTCATATTCCATATCCGGTGGCAGCTCGCCGGTCACTTCTTCGTTGAGCAACGCAAGCTCTTCGTCACGCATATCAAACAGACGATCGGCATTCGCAATAGTGAGCGCCCAAGGATTGTCAAAGTAGCTCTGCACGGACTGACGTAATCGCTGCGCAAAGACGCGGTTTTTATCCATATCAATCGCCGTACGGATAAACTTATGCACGTGTCTGTCGTAGCCGATCCACAAATCGATGGTTAACTGGCCCCAACTGATAATGCGGTCTAGCTTGTTTTGCAGATCAAATACTAACTTGTCTACAAATGCCAAATCCGGATTATTCATATTGGCATCTTGGATACGCAGCAAATTAGCCTGCAGCTTATCACCTGCGGCCTCCAGCGTATCCTGCAATTCACGCAGCGTGCCTGAGGTTTCCGACAGCAACACTTCACAGCTCGAAATCGCGGCGCGCCAGTCTTGATTCAGCAGAGCTGCGATATCCGCTTTTACCCCCTGCTGCTGCTCATCCATAATGCGTTGAGTCAGATCGATACTATCGAAAATCTCGGCGACTGAGTATTTCAGAGGAGCAAACACGTTGCGGTGCCAATGATATTCATCGCCACCTTCTTCGGCGGCTTCCGCCGCGCTACGCAATTCTTGCGCCACGATAGACAATTGCATAGACAAACGCAGCGTAGAAAACTCTCGCTGTCGAATGTAGTAATCCGTGATGCCAATCCCCAACGGAGTTAGACGATAAATCGCGTTACCGTCGGCTAACTCGCTGGTAAAGCGGTTAAGTAAACGCTGCTTAACTAAATCGTTAATCGCATTGTTGGCTCGGATTGCTACCGTTTCATGTGTTTGTTCAAAAGCTTTGCTGACGTGTCGGAATGCATCGATCAGTTCGCCTTCACTCATCTCTCCGTCTAAACGTTCACTGTTCAAAGTGGCTATAGCCAAAATGAAAGCCAAACGCTCGGTAGGGAGTGAAATTGAAAAATCATTTTTCCGCGCCCAGGCAACCAGCTCCGGTACAGTCTGGGAGAAATCACTCATAGTTGGTCCTTCGTGTCGGGTTTGTACGCCATCACATGGATGTAGCGTCCCAAACTCACAAAAGGCTCCTGACGACAATAACGCTGCTCCAGCGCCAATAAATCGTCAAAAGCCTCAATCTGTTGCGTTTTATCTCGCAGGTAATCATGAAATACCCGCACGCCCGTTTTACCGGAAATTGTCAGCCCTATCTCTTCTAACCAGCCATACACCTTTTGCGGATCTAAAGGATGATCAGGGGAAAGCGTTCGAGTTTTACGCTTTTGCATCCCTTGATTGACGTATGCCGTATTGCCAATGATCACATTTCGCATCAATAGACCATTGTAGTTATAGAACATTAAAGACAATGCGCCGCCGGGATTTAAACACTTCATCAAAGACGCCAGTGTTTCCTGAGGTTCTGCTACCCACTCCAAAACCGCATGGAACAATATCAGATCAACCGGCTGTTCTAAATATTGATACATCTCTTGTGCGGGACTTTGCACAAAACGCATGTGCTGGCTCACACCTTTTTCATCCGCATAGGCCTGTGCACGCTTTAGCATCTCACCGGAAATGTCGCACAGCGTAATGTGATGACCGCGCGCGGCGAGCTCACAGGATACCTGTCCAAGCCCACCGCCTGCATCAAGAATGTGTAAAGGTCTGTTGGGGAGCTGGGTCAGTAACTGTTCCAGATCCTGCCATAATACGGCCTGACGGATTTTTCCTTTGGTTGTGCCGTAAATGTTGCGCGCAAATTTTTCAGCGATATTGTCAAAATTACGATCCTGCATACCTCGACTCATGAATATGTCGGCTCCTGAATATTTGCACAGCGCATCACCAGAAAAATCTCCCGTGAGGGACGCTTTAAACCTGCTATTTTGACACAGGCTGGCATAGAATGAATCTTATCGGCCACATATTCTATCTAGATGTCGTTTTTTCATTCAGAAAGGCACCTGATTTATGCTGTTTGCGCTAAAAAAGTTTGTCGGTGGGCTCCTTTTGCCTCTGCCCTTGTTGCTCTTGATCATCGCAGTGGGCCTGATTTGCATCTGGTGGACACGGTGGCAGCGCTTAGGAAAAATCTGCATTTCACTCGCTTGGCTTGGAATTCTGCTATTAAGCCTACAACCTGTTGCCGATCGCTTGCTGGCTCCGCTTGAAAATCATTACCCAACGCTCAATACGCCAAGCAACGCAGATTACATTGTGGTGCTGGGTGGCGGCTATACTTTTAACCCAGACTGGGCACCAAGTTCAAATCTCATCAATAACAGTTTGCCTCGAGTAACGGAGGGGATCCGGCAACTTGAGTTAAATCCTAACGCAAAAATTATTTTTACCGGTGCTGCTGCCATTAGCAATCCAATAAGCAGTGCCCAAGTGGCCGCCAATGTGGCCAAAAGTTTAGGTGTACCCGCTGAAAAAATTATTATCTTGGATAAACCGCGTGATACGCAGCAGGAAGCACAGGAAGTGGCTAAGATTGTGCAAAAGCAGAGGTTATTGCTGGTCACATCGGCAAATCATCTCCCACGCGCACTACGTTTTTTTAAGGCCGAAGCGTTAGATCCGATTCCAGTACCTGCAAATCAACTTGCTATTTCATCGCCATTAAATCCTTGGGAACGCTGGCTACCATCACCACTTTACCTCGGCCATAGCGAACGAGCATGGTATGAAACCTTAGGAAGTTGGTGGCAGGCATTGCTAAAAGCGAAGGATGAAAAATGAAACACAGAGTAATCAGTATTCTCATTGCCCTGATTGTGTTTGAAGCGCAGGTGATTTTACTTGATGTGTTATCAAAAGCAGAAAACATGCCCGTCAGTTTGAACCCGCTGAATGCCATTAGCGCGGTGGCGTTCGTACTGGGTTGGACTACGGGATTAAACTCCTCCATGGCCTTGGTGACAGCCACTGTGGCGCTGTTGCTAATCCCCATCGGTGTCTACTGTCTCTGCCATACTTGGCTGAAACAAAGACACCGATAAAGAAAGCAAACTGCCTATAATCTGCCTCGATTCACCAACAAGCAGGCTAAGCGATTGTGATGCTGCACAACGCAAGGTAAATCAATCGTTTGCAGCTCCCCTTCACGTATCACCACTCGCCCGTTAATCACATTATAGGCAACGTTGCCTGGCGTACAGAAGACCAGAGCCGCCAGCGGGTCGTGTTTGGCTCCAGCCAAATTTAGCGTATTCAGATCGAATGCCACGAAATCCGCCGCCATTCCTGGTGCTAAATAGCCAATATCGTCGCGATTGAGCACCTTAGCGCCACCGCGAGTCGCAATCTCCAACGCTTGTCGAGCATTCATGGCATCTGGGCCAAAGCCGACGCGCTGTAACAACATGGCTTGACGCGTTTCCGCAATCATATTTCCTGCATCGTTAGAGGCTGAACCATCTACGCCAAGTCCCACATTTACACCTTCATCTAACATCGTGCGTATTGGAGCAATCCCTGACGCTAATCTCATATTTGAGCAAGGACAATGAGCAACACCTGTACCTGTTTTGGCAAACAAACCGATGCCAGCCTGATCCAACTTAACGCAATGGGCATGCCACACATCCGCACCGACCCATCCCAAATCCTCTGCATATTGGGCTGGAGTCATACCGAAATGCGACTGACTATAGCTAACGTCATTATCATTTTCAGCCAAATGCGTATGCAACGACACGCCATACTCGCGCGCCATTTGTGCCGTTTTCACCATCAATTCTCTGCTCACGGAAAACGGAGAGCAAGGCGCTAACGCTATACGTAACATGCTATAGCGTTGTGCATCATGGTAGCTAGTAATCAGTCGTCGCGAATCTTCCAAAATAGCCTGTTCGCTCTCAACGAGCTCGTCGGGAGGCAATCCACCTTTACTACGCCCAACGCTCATGCTTCCTCGGCATGCATGAAAACGCATGCCTATTTCCCTAGCCGCCTCGATGCTGTCATCCAGACGACAACCGTTAGGATAAACGTAAAGATGATCGCTTGAGGTCGTACAACCAGAAAGCATCAGTTCCGCCATGGCTGTTTGTGTGGAGACTCGGATCATCTCTGGGGTCAGTCCAGCCCAGATCGGATAGAGATTATTTAGCCAACCAAACAATTCTCCATCTTGTGCTTCAGGTATCACGCGAGTTAGCGACTGAAACATGTGGTGATGGGTATTCACCAAACCAGGGATCACGACGTGCCCATGGAGATCAATTTCTTCATCAGCAGGGGCTGCGCACAACTCTTTCCCCCCAACAGCAACAATACGATTTCCCTCAACCAGCAGGCAACCGCCTCTAATCTCTCTTCGCTCATCATCCATCGTGACAAGTAATTCTGCATTTTTAAAGAGCAGCGTTTTTTTGTGCATTTTGTCTCCTCCGCATGGCGATATATTCACGCGTTGTAGTGAAGGCTTCCCGAGCTGCGGTACTGTTCATGTCTAAATCCTGCAACGTGCATTCTTTGCAGCCGGGAATTTTGGCCTGTCTGTCTCGCCCATTGAGAATCAGATTAGCTGCAATCGCAACGACCGTACCTATCGTAATACCGCTGTGTAAAAACATCTCAGCGGCTTTCGGCATTTGTTGAAATAACTGGGGAACCATCACGGGTAACATGCCTAAACCAAGGGTCAGCGCAACCACCATGCCATTGTTATTATTTCGATAATCAACCTGTCCTAGCGTGCGGATCCCTGACACGGCGACCATCCCGAACATCACAATCCCTGCACCGCCGAGCACTGGCTTAGGTACGGCAACCACGAAAGCCGCTAGCTTAGGAAACAAACCGAGAGTAATGAGAATGCACCCTGCAACGCCGACAATAAACCGGCTACGAACACCGGTCATACTCACCAATCCTACGTTTTGAGCAAAAGCAGCATAGGGAAACATATTAAAAAAGCCGCCAAACAAGGTGGCGGAACCGCAAGCATAGAGACCACGTTTTAACGTAGCCTGATCGGCGGGACGCCCTACAATCTCGCCCATCGCCATCATTGATGACATGGTTTCCACCATCACAACGATCATCACCATGCACATCAAAACGGCTGGAAAGAGGTGAAATTCAGGTACGGCGAAACGCATGGGGTAAGGAAAGGTCATCCAACTGGTGGCGGCCACCTGAGAAAGGTCGAGTTTGCCCATGAAGTAATACGCTACAGTACCAATAATAATACCCACCAGCACGGCGATATTCTTCAGCATGCCCTTACCAAAGGTGTAGATCAGCATCACAATGGCAAGCGTAAATAAGGCCATCAATAATGAGCCGTAGCTACCAAAACTTGCGGCATCCAGATCTCCGCCGCCTATCCATCCACCCGCCACGGGAAGTATTGAGAGGCCAATGAGTGTCACAATGGTCCCCATGACGGCTTTCGGGAAAAAGCGTACCAGCTTGCACACAAACGGCGCGCACAGGAGTGTAAACCCACCGGCAATAATCACCGCGCCCGAGATACCCCCGATCCCATACTGCTGACCAATCAGCGCCATGGGTATCAATGCAGCAAATGTACACCCTTGAACAATAGGTAATTTACTACCAATAATATTGAATAGGCCTATCGACTGAAGAATAGTGGCGCAACCGCATATAAACAGATCGGTGCTGATCAAGAAAATAATTTGTTCCGGCGTAAAACCAACGGCTTTACCAATAATTAAGGGAACGGCAATCGCCCCTGCATACATGACCAATACGTGCTGCAAACCATAAACCAGCATTTGCCCTAACGGTAATATTTCATCAACTGGATCAACATTGATCTTATTTTGAGGGGAGTTTTTTCTCTCCTGAATATTGATGGCATCATTATGAATAGCTTTCACGACAGCTCCTTATATCCATGATTCTCAACATCACGGATATTTCATTTCATCAATATGCAGAAAATGGCCCCTCTCCATTTTCTGCATCCGGGTTTAAACTGTTTTTTCTTTAATGGCCTTTGCTAAGGTTATTTTTTTCGCTTTTGTATCATCAGTTTCATTATCAGGATGATAACCATTGAAATAGAGATTTAGGCTCACCGCACATACGGTTGCTAGCAGGATCCCGCTATGCAATAAAGGTTGGATTGCCGCAGGTAGCTGGCTAAAAAAATCATGGGAAACCGTGGGGATCATGCCAATCCCTAAACTGATAGCAACGATGTACAGGTTATAACGGTTAGTACTGTAATTAGCGCGCGAAAGGATACGTATTCCTGTAGCCAAGACCATACCAAACATGACAATACCAGCGCCCCCCAATACAAATTGAGGAATTGAAGCAACAATCAATGCCATTTTAGGAATCAGCCCGAATACAATTAATATCCCGCCTGACATAACACATACCCAACGGCTAGATACGCCTGTTACACTAACCAAGCCGACGTTTTGTGAAAATGAAGTATGTGGAAAACTGTTAAATAAGCCACCAATAACAGTACCGATGCCATCAACGCGTAAACCCCGAATGATATCTTGCTGTTTTGCCGGCCGCCCGACAATATCGCCTAGCGCTAAGAACATCCCCATCGACTCTATAAAGGTAATCAACATAATCACCGTTAATGTAATGATGCTGACGGGTTCAAATGTTGGCCAGCCAAACGCAAAAGGTTTAATGGGGGCAAACCACGCCGCATTGCCAAGCCCGGCAAAACTGACTTTCCCCATCATAAAAGCAATGGCAAACCCAAATAAAATACCCAGCAATACCGAAATATTGCATAGGAAACCTTTAGCAAAACGGGTGACTAATAGAATAAATACCAATACCAGTAATGATGTCCCGATATAGATTGGGCTGCCGTAATCAGGATTCCCTTTCCCTCCCGCAGCCCAATCAATACCCACCTGCATAATGCTAATGCCAATAGATGTGATGACGACGCCGGTCACAACGGTAGGAAATAGAGGCATGAGTCGGCCAATCACAGGTACTAATAATGTGGCGATAATTCCCGAGGCGATTGTCGCACCGAATATTCCCGTGAGGCCTATGGTTGGGTCAGCCCCAATCGCCAGCATGGGAGTTACCGCGGCGAAGGTTACAGACATGATGACCGGCAAACGAATCCCTGCAAAACGGCCAATGCCTAGACATTGTAGTAGTGTGACAACGCCACAACAGAAGAGGTCAGAACTGATCAGAAAAGCAATTTGTTCTTTGGGTAATCCGAGGCTGCCGCCAATCACCAGTGGCACAGCCACTGCACCCGCGTACATAACTAACACATGCTGAAGGCCTAAAGTAAAAAGCTGCGCAATTGGCAATCTACGTTCCACTTCATCAACGACGGGCTCTATCTTGCTGTGCTCTATTTTAAGGTTAGGATTTATGACGCTCATGGACACATCGCTCCTTACGGCTCGGCTAAAGGGTAGGTTAACCAGCTACGATTCGAGAGCCTTCGCTCCCCTATTTACGGATGTACAGCGATATCATGGCGCAAGTAGCGATGGCGTTGAGTAGACATATCGATTCTTTGCGCACATGCCAACCATGCACAGAACATGCGCACTTTTATTATTTGTAGGGTTAATGAGAAGAAAAACGAAATAATTGCGGGGGAAATCACACTTGAGGCTAAATAAAACCGCTCTTTTCAGAAGATATAGCGAGCAAGCACAAAAATAGAGATTTAAAAAAGAGTTTATCTGATAGGAAGAAATATCAAAGTGGTAGAGGTTTGTATCATTATCAGATTATCACCTCTCATAGTGATTGATAATTAACCAGCAAACCACTTTTGATTTGCCGGTTATCAACTGGCCGATTAGGGATTACTTTTAATAATCAGCCAAGCCAAGGCAATAGTTGCTGTGCGGCGCGATCTACAACTGGGCGTTCAACAACGCCGGTATGCAGATAGCGTCCAATGGACTCCCACAATACATAGAGCCACCGCCTCATCATAAAATCATCGCTCACCGGTGCTTTTTGTAAATAGGTATGGAGAAGCTCCGTTGCCATTCCATCTTCACTCAGACGAAAGAGATCATATTCACGCGGGGCCCACAACATCATTCCTGGATTAAGCATCGCCAACAATTGATCGCTTTTCTGATCTTTTAACATACTTCTTAGCGTTAAATTTCCGTGAACCAAAACGCAGCTGTCATCAAAGCCTGCAAACAGCTCTGGCAATTTTTCTTTGCTGCGAAATAAAATTCGCCGTGTTTCAATACCCAGCTCTGCGGTTTGCATATTACCAAGGGTTGACCAAATCACTTCCAAACGCTGCTGATACCATTGCGGCCACGTATTTTCCTGCACGCTATCAACATTACCTACACAGCCATGGCTATCAATGCGGTGCCAAGAAAGAATGCCTTCCGCAATCTGTTCTTTCAGACATTGCCATCGTTGTGGGGTTCGAGTGGGTGCTTCAACAGAAACGCCGCGCAGGCGTTCAATCAGTAGGACTTCTTTATAAGGAAATTGGTGCGTGGTTAATACGCCATAAACCGTGGGTAAACGAATATCCCCCTGACGCGCCAGCATCGACAGCTTATAAGCCTCCTGCTGAGCAATTCCCTGACATAGAAAAGTTTTAGCGACTAAAGGTAAAGGCGTGCCCTGTTGATTATAAAGGGTAAAAAGGCTAGCGTACGGCTGTTCACTGATTTGCTCTAGACGCCCTATCGACTCTCCCAAAACGACGCTCAGTTCAGCTTTCAAATGATCCATGTTGTGATACAGATTTTGCTGCATTTCACGGTACCTTTTATCGCCATATATCCAATCATCATGGCGGAATTATCAAGGTATTGTATGCGACTAGATCAAAAGAGCGCACTCTTGCACGCTCTTATTTTGAATATAGAGAACTGAAACGATCTGCCTATTTGCCAGCAGCAAAAATACGGCGAACCTGCTCTAAATCTTCCATGGTATCGACACCAGGGCTTGGTGCGGTCGCAGCAACATCCACGTGGATTTTTTCGCCATACCACAGCACTCGTAGTTGCTCTAACATCTCAATCTGCTCAAGGCTGCTCGGCGCCCACGTTACATAGCGGCGAATAAAACCGGCGCGATAAGCGTAGATACCAATATGGCGCAAGAAAGTATCACCAATCTCATCGCGAGAAACCGCAAAACGATCGCGATCCCAAGGGATTGTCGCCCGAGAGAAATACAGCGCATAACCGTTTTTGTCGCAGACAACTTTAACTGCATTAGGGTTAAAAGCTTCTTCACTCGTCGTGATAGGCACCGCCAATGTGGCCATCCCCGCGTCACTGCCTGCCAAATTGTGAGCTACCTGACGAATGATCGACGGTGGAATCAGCGGCTCATCGCCCTGAATATTGACGATAATCTCATCGTCAGCAAAACCACATTTCTCAATCACTTCGGCTAAACGCTCGGTGCCTGAATGATGATCTGCGCGTGTCATACACACTTCACCACCCGCAGCTTCCACTGCTTGTTTAACGTCAGCATGGTCAGTTGCCACAATCACGCGTGAAGCACCAGACTCCAGCGCTCTTTCCATAACGTGGACAACCATCGGTTTTCCACCGATATCCGCGAGAGGTTTCCCAGGTAAACGCGTTGAGGAATAACGCGCAGGGATAATAGCAATAAAACTCATCTGATTATTTCTCATCCACAGGAAGTAAGCGGGCCTCATTCTCCAGCAGCACTGGAATACCATCGCGTAGTGGGTAACCCAAACGATCGGCTTTACAGACTAGCTCTTGATTTTCTTTGTTAAAGTAGAGTTTTCCATTACAGACAGGGCAAGCAATAATTTCGAGTAAGCGATGATCCATGATTGTTCCTAAACGGGTTCTTGTCTCAGCGAAAAAGCATGTGCTAAGGATAACTCGCAACAGCAAAATTATCACGGCTTGTATGATGATAGAGGCAAATAACAACAAAGATCGGCACAACTTATCAGATCGATAAACAAGACTCTCATTCTGAAGAGAATTTTATCTACTCTCCTTTTGCCCTACTCACATCAGAAACAGTATCTGTACAAAAAATACGCCAGCATCAGACCCATACCCCGGTTTTATGCGATAGACATCACAAATTAAGTATGACAAAAGCCTTCCATCCCGTTGTGGCACAAGTGTTGAATCAAGAGAAATTAGACATGAATTGCGTCGAATCCCCCTCTGACTCGCCACTTTTCATTATTTTCACAACTGCTATCTCTGATGACCTGAATTAAAGAACAGGTTCGTAATAGCGTTACGTAAGGAGAAATTCATGAGTGCATCATGCACCACAACGGCAATCCGTCGCGTTGATGGATTGGCTAAAGTCACAGGAACAGCCATATACGGTAACGATATGTCACTCCCCGGCATGCTGTATGGCGTTTGTCGCTACGCCGACATCGCCGCGGGGAAAATTGAGCACATCGATCTTACGGAAGCCCTCAACATTGACGGCGTCGTCAAGATCGCAACCTATCAAGATATCCCCGGTGAGCCCGTGGTTGGCGTCATCGTCAAAGACTACCTGCCGATTGTTAAAGATGAAGTGGTTTTTCACGGTGATGTCATCGCCGTTATCGCGGCAGAGACATACGAAGCGGCTTGCCTCGCAGCCGACAAAATCCAAGTTAGCTATACGCCTTATACCCCGATTACTGACGTAGAACAGGCACTCAAAGACGATGCTCGCCTGATTCACCCAGAACGCGGTAATAACATTGCGGCGCATCATCACACCATCAAAGGTGATATCGATGCGGGCTTTGCGTCATCAGCACACATTCTTGAGCGTGAATACGAAGTCGGCTTTCAGGAGCATGCCTACATTGAGCCGGAAGTGGTGCTGACTTGGCTTGATCCTACCGAACGCCATTTAATTATCTCCGGTTCAATTCAGAACCCACACCGTGTACGTGGTTTTGTCGCCAAATTCATGGGGTGCCCACAGGGGCATATCAATATCAAACGCGCGGTGATGGGAGGATCTTTTGGCGGCAAAGATGACGTTATCGATCACCTTGCCTGTCGTTCTGCACTGCTGACAACCTTAACGGGTAGACCCGTCAAATTCTGTTATACCCGTGAGCATTCCATTCTAGAAAGCTGCAAGCGCCATCCGTATAAGATGAAATATAAGGTTGGTGTCAATAACCATGGCCAAATACTGGCGATGAAGATTGATATTTTGGCCGACAGCGGCGGCTATGCAGCCTCAACGCCCTTTGTAACATGGCGTAGCTCGGTTCAAGCGGCGGGCCCATATCGGATTCCTAACGTTCGAATTGACGTCACCGGCGTCTACACCAATAACAGCTATACCTCAGCAATGAGAGGCTTCGGTTCCCCTCAGGTAGTGTATGCCAATGAATCCTTGATGGATGAAATTGCTGAGCATCTGCAAATATCACCAGTCGAAATTCGCCAAATTAATGCGCTGCAGCAGGGAGATGCATCAGTCACTGGACAAGTTTTTGATAAGCACACAGTCTCTGCCCAAGAGGTTTTAAATCGCGCCGTCGAAGCCGCAGATTTCAACAACAAACGTCAACATTACGCCGAGCTAAACCGTCAAGGCGGCTTATACCGCTATGGCATTGGTTTAGCCCTCAGCTACCGTGGCTGTTCCATCGGTGCCGAAGGCGTAGATACGTCCACTGCGCTGGTTCAAGTCAACGAAGACGGTAGTATCAATATAGCAACCTCGGTTTCTGAAAATGGCCAAGGGCTGCAAACCACCATGTCGTTAATCACTGCCGAAGCTTTTGGCGTGCCGCTGGCAGAAATTATGTTCAGCGAGCCTCCTACGTCGGTTATCGGCGATGGTGGTTCAACGGCAGCGACACGTGGCACGTTAGTCGGCGGTGGCGCAATTCTTGATGCCGCCATGAAAATCAAACAACGCATTCTCGGCGTGGTCGGTGAACTGATCGGCACTCGGGAGTTAGCGGATACTCTTTGGCAAGACGGTTTGATTATCAATAAACACGACCCGTCACAGTCTATTGATTTCAAAACCGCGGTAAACAAAACTAAATGGGCCAGCGTCAGCCTGACAGAATATGGCTGGTTTGTTCCACCACCGATTCATTGGGATGAAGAAAAAGGCACTGGTAGCCCCTATTTCACCTGGGTTTATGGCTGTCAGATTGCAGAAACCCGCGTCAATGTGAGTACGGGTAAAACCGATTTACTCCATGTTACCGCCGCTCATGATGTCGGACATGTCATCAATCCTGTGGGCTTTAATGGACAGGTCAGCGGTGGCATTGCGCAAGGCTTTGGTTATGCGCTGCTGGAAGATTTCAACATTGAGAATGGGCAGGTAAAATCTGAAAACTTCGATACTTATCTCCTCCCCACCATCAAAGATATCCCTGAAATCACCATTATCGGCGTCGAGAATCCCGACCAAGCAGGGCCTCTAGGGGCCAAAGGTATCGGAGAGCCAGCAACAGAGCTGGCTGCTGCAGCCATCAATAACGCTCTGAGTTTCGCCTTACAGACACGTTTCAACAAGCTCCCACTGACACTCGAGCAGGTGATATTGGGCTATAACCTAAAGAAACCCGCCAGACAAAGCGAACTCATGGTTGAGACAAGCAACAAAAAACAGGTTCTACGCTTAACTGACGTCAGCGTTACTCGACCAAAAACATTGTCCGAGGCCTTAGACTTGCTGGCTCAGGACGATGTCAGCGTTATCGCTGGCGGCACAGACGTGATTGTTCAGGGACGCTTGCAAACCAAGCCAATGAATCTGATTGATATTTCACGCTTATCAGAACTCACGCAAATTATCGAAAACAACGGTTGCTTAGAAATCGGGGCGGCAACAACGTTTAACCGTATCGTTGAGCATGAAATCGTTAGAACTCGCTACCCGCTGCTAGCCCAAGCCTGTAAAACCGTAGGCTCGAATCAAATCCGTAACCGAGCAACTATCGGCGGTAACATGGTTAATGCGGCTCCCTGCGGCGATTCTTTGCCTCCGGCGATTATCTATGATGCGGAAATTGAATTGCAGTCTCGTGACAGCACACGTCGCATGCCTCTGTGTGAGTTTCTTCAGGCTGGATATAAAACTCAGCGTAGACCTGATGAGCTGATGACCAAAGTGATATTGCCTGCGCCACCGCAACCAATGCCACATGCGTTCTATCACCAGTTGGGACGGCGAAACGCGCTAAACATTACCCGCCAAAGCTTAACCTGCTTAATCGCCTGCGACCCTACCGGCGTTTTGAACTACTGCCGTTTGGTTGACGGGGCGTTGTTTAGCAAACCACAGCGATTACTGGATATAGAGCGCTGCCTGCTCGGTCATCATTTGACGTTGGAAACTATCGACGCCGCCAGCCAACAGCTAGAAAAACTGATCTATGCAGCCATCGGAAAACGCTGGTCTGCCGCCTATAAGCAGCCAGTATTTATTAGTATGTTCCGCGACATGATGATGGAAGCGCAAGCATCGCTATATCAATCAGAGCAAGCTTAGGAGTGTGTGATGAGCAATATTAAAGTAAAGGTCAATGGCAAACTGATTGATGCTCAGGTCACTGGGCAAATGCGCCTGCTAGATTTTGTGAGAGATAAATTAAGCCTTACCGCAACGAAAGAAGGTTGTGCTGTCGGTGAGTGCGGGGCATGCACCGTCATTATGGATGGTAACGCCGTTTGCTCTTGCCTCGTCTTGGCTGAACAGTGCGATGGCGCTGAAATTACCACGTTGGAAGGGCTCAGCAACGATCCAATGGCAAAAAAACTGCAAAATGCCTTTGTTGAACATGGTGGTGTGCAATGTGGTTTTTGTACACCCGGTGTTTTAATGAGCACTTCGGCACTTCTGGCCAAACATCCTAAACCCAGTGACGAACAGCTTATGGACGCACTGGAGGGGAATATCTGCCGCTGCACCGGCTACCAGCCTATCATCCAGTCGATTCATGCTGCACTGAAAGAGTAAGCCCTCCACTTTGCTCACCCAAGAAAAATCGGCCTCGTGCCGATTTTTTTCATTTAATTAACATTAAAAACTCATTCACAAAACATGTTGCAGTTGAATTTACAGAGGAGTAAATTAGTAAATGTGATGTATATCACACAATCCTGCAAAATTAGAAAGTAAGACACATATGAAACTGCTGAATAAAATCATCGCGATGTTCGCCAATTTCAGTAACTGATTGGCTAAAGGGCAATGACAGAGTCATTGCCCTTTTGGCATCCTATCCATTTTCACCTTCAACGATGCCTAATCGCCAGCCTTCTCCCCAATAGCGACGCCAGCTCTCTGGCTGATTCCGGACAACAACCTGCGTAGCCTGTTGCCATGCCGCAAATCGGCTGATTGATTTCTTTAGTTCATCCAACTTCTTATCACTAAATTTTATGTCAGTTTCCTGATAGCAGGACTTGAGCTCTAATACATTCTCTTTGCGATGCACTTTAGCATCAACTCGGCCCACCAAAGCCCCCTGCTGTAATATCGGTAGGGAGAAATAGCCAAAGTTTCTTTTAGCTTCTGGCGTATAACATTCGAGGCGATAGTCAAAATTAAACAGCTCAAGCGCTCGTCGGCGATCCCAAACCACAGGATCAAAAGGAGAAAGTAAGGTGGTGTGAGTCGAGATTAGCGCCTCTCCCCGTGCTTTTTCTAATAGAGAATGGAGACTATGGTGTACGTAGTAGCGCTCTTGAGTTCCTGCCAGCAAAACCGGCGTGATTTCCTGACGATCCAGCATCTGCGCAATCATCGATTTAATATCAATTTTTTTCAGCCGATAGTAATCGGGTAACCACTGAGCCTTAAACACGCCTAAACTACGAGCGCTGTTGATGATCATTCTTTGCCGCGCATGCTCTGGGCTAATGTAATGCATCTCATCATTCCAATCAGGAATGACTCGCTCCGCTAAATCGTAAATACGATGGAAATTCTCACGTGCTTTTACCATCAGTTCACCGCACGAAAATAGCGTCTCCAAATGGCGTTTTTCTGGTTTCCACTCCCACCATCCGCTGGTCTTTTTATTACGGACGTTAAAATCCGCCGCCTTCACCGGCCCGTATTGACGAATGTGAACCAAAAGCGCGTCAATGGCCTGCCGATGTTCATCGTGCCACTCTTTCGAGTATTTCCACCCCATATTTTCAGGCGCCAACATCTGTGGCCGCACAAGAGAGTAGTCTTCCCGAGGAATAAAGCAGGCTTCATGCGCCCAGTACTCAAAGATTTCGCCATTGCGCAGCGCATCATCCAACCAATGGTTCTGGTATTCGCCTAGACGGGAAAACAGGACCAGATAAGGGCTCCGCGCCACAACGTTAATCGTATCAATCTGCAACAGGCTCATTTGGCGTATACAGTCGACAACATCACTCGCAGTCGCTTTGCGTTGATATGGCTCGGCTAGCCCCTGAGCATAGAGATGCAAGTTTCGGAGTGCGTTTAGAGATAAAGATAATTCGGACATCGTAACCAGACGAACCTCATACCGAGAGAACCGGAAAGATGATTATACGCGAAGGGATTGAAGTCGCAGCAAGAGGAAAGAAGTACAGTTCAGCCAGCGTGAAGATGTGTAGGGAATAACGCTGGCTGATACGCTGTCATCAGTAGGCGATGACGTCTTCTGCGGTGAGACCGCGGCTACCTAGGTAAGTTGAGAATTCAACGCGCTGACCTTCTGTCAGTAATTTTTTGCGTGAATTTGCAATGCCTGAACGATTAACATAAATATCATTACCACCGTCGAGTGGAGAGATAATGCCGAAACCTTCAGATTGGCTGTACCATTTTACTAGACCCATTTTTAGTGTCATATTTTTTTACCTTATATTTACATCCCTCTAAATTCTAGTTCAGATTAGGATGTGTAGCTCATATTCAAGTTATCGTTAAGAACCTCTTCGAGCGGATTATTAAAAACAAAAGCCCGCCGATGGCGGGCTTTTTGGTCTTGTTACTGACTCCGCAGAATGTTGCTAACACCCTTGGTGCTAACCCACTGCGATAACGATCAGTTCAGTATCAAAACAAGTTCTCTGTAATCTTACAGAGCAACAACATTCGCAGCAGCCGGCCCGCGCGGGCTGTCCTGAATGGTGTATTCTACACGCTGGCCTTCAGCCAGAGTTTTGAAACCTTCGCTAGCGATAGCTGAGAAATGTACGAATACATCTTTGCCGCCATCGTGCTGTTCGATAAAACCGAAGCCTTTGCTTTCGTTAAACCATTTTACTTGACCAGTCTTCTTAGTCATTTGTATTACCTTTATAACTTAATTAAATTTGCCCTAAGGCGTAGGGGCCGAGCTCAGAAACAATACTTATGGATGGCACTAAGAAGGTGGTTCGTCTGACAAGCGGAATCGGAAGATAACGTCTTAAGGAGGAACTGCTTTATCTCATGTCGTGCATAAATAGGTCTGTATCACAGGCCAAAGACATTTACTCATAAAGGCGAATAATGAGCAAGCCTTTCTTTTAAAAAAATGACGTGCCGGAAATATTTAAACGCAAAACTATATGCATCCAAAGATAAAAAATAGCAGGCTAAAATATTACTGATTGATAACTAATGTTTTTTCAACACTAGCGTAGTAATTTTTGTTAACAATTCATTCCCCTGCTCTGAAGGAATCTCAGCGCTAATAGGTAAATACCACCAGTTGGATTGAGCGAATTTACGGCATTTAACCGCGTCTTTTTCAGTCATGATGAGTGGCTGACTTTCTGGCGTTAGCGCATTTAAAGCCGCTGCGTCATATTCTTGGTGATCGGCGAAAGCAACGCAGTCGGTCACCTTTGTTCCCAACTGGTTTAACGTAGCAAAAAAACGAGGAGGATGACCGATACCAGCCATTGCGACTGCGGGCATCAGTGAGTCAGCGGCACAGCGTTCGCCGGTTTGAATATTCACCAGTGTGCTACCAGCAAGCTTCATTGGAATTTCACCCGCAGCAGCCTGCCCACCATTGGTAATAACCGCATCGACAGAACGTAAACGCCCTGCTCTTTCACGCATTGGCCCTGCAGGCAACCACCAGCCGTTACCAAAGCGACGCACACCATCAACCACAACAAGCTCTATGTCTCGTGCCAAAGCATAATGTTGTAGGCCATCATCAGTAATGATCACATCTATTGCAGCATGTTCAAGAATTGCTTTTACGGCGTCGCTACGCTTCGGTGCAACGGCCACCGTTGCGCCTGTGCGTTGATAGATAAGAACGGGTTCGTCTCCCGCCTGAGCCGTTGACGTTTCTTTATCTAATAAAAGAGGATAGTGCTCTGAACGACCGCCGTAGCCACGTGATACCACACCAACACGCAGTCCCTTCGCTTGTAATTGCTCAACCAGCCAGATCACAACGGGTGTTTTACCATTCCCTCCCGCAGTGAGGTTTCCCACTACAACCACAGGACACGGTGCTTTCCAGCTTTTTAACCAACCTGCACGATAACATAACTGGCGAATACCGCTCACCAAGCCATAGAGCCAGGAGAGCGGTAGCAGAAGCAGGTATAAAGGCGATTGCCCAGACCAGATGCGCTCAATCATTGCCCGAACTGCAATCTGTGCAACTGTGCATATGCACCGTTCTTCGCCAACAACGTTGCATGGTCACCGCGTTCAGCGATATAGCCGTCTTCCACCACGATAATCTCATCAGCTTTCTCAATAGTAGAAAGACGGTGAGCAATCACCAGTGAAGTACGGTTCTTCTGCAGTTCATCCAACGCAGACTGAATTGCGCGTTCGGATTCCGTATCCAATGCAGAAGTCGCTTCATCAAGGATGAGTACCGGGCTGTCACGCAATAGCGCACGAGCAATAGCGATACGTTGACGTTGACCACCAGACAGCAGAACACCGTTTTCACCAATTACGGTATCCAAACCATTTTCCATTTTCTCAATAAAGTCCATCGCATATGCCATACGCGCAGCTTCTTCGATCTGCTCGCGGCTATAGACTTCGTTACGAGCATAGGCAATGTTGTTTGCAATCGTATCGTTAAATAAATGGACATTCTGAGAAACCAAACCAACCTGATTACGCAAAGAGCTCAGCGTATATTCGCGCAAATCATGACCATCCAGCAGGATCTCACCTTCTTGGATGTCATAAAAGCGCGTCAGCAAGTTTGCAATGGTTGATTTACCCGACCCCGAGCGCCCAACTAAAGCGACGGTTTTGTTAGCAGGAATTTTGAAACTAACGTTCTTAAGCGCAGGTGCACCTTTACCGTTATAGCTAAAGGTGACGTTACGAAACTCCACGTCGCCCTTCGCACGCTCAACTTCCAGCTTGCCGGTATCTTTTTCTTGCTCAAGATCCAAAATTGCAAACAGCGTTTGACAAGCAGCCATACCGCGCTGGAATTTGGCATTCACGTTAGTCAATGATTTCAGTGGACGCATCAACGCAATCATGGAGGAGAACACAACCGTGATAGTACCCGCGGTTAGCGTTTCCATCACTGACGGAACACTGGCAGCATAAAGAACGAATGCCAAAGCAAAAGAGGCGATTAATTGGATAACCGGATCTGATACTGAAGAGGCAGCCACCATCTTCATATTCTGCTGACGCATCCAGTTACTGGTTTTGTCAAAGCGCTTACTTTCGACTTTCTGCCCGCCAAAAATCAGCACCTCTTTGTGCCCTTTCAGCATCTGTTCCGCGCTGGTAGTCAGCGTACCCATGGTGTTCTGCATATTCTTACTAATATTGCGGAAGCGCTTCGACACCATACGAATGGCAATTGAAACCACTGGGGCAATCACGATAAGAATGAGTGACAGCTGCCAGCTGTAGTAAAACATCATGCAGAACAGCGCAATGATGGAAGCACCTTCACGCACAACAGTGATCAAAGCATCCGAAGACGAAGAGGCCACCTGTTCTGAGTCATAGGTGATGCGCGATAGCAGCGTACCCGTGGACTGTTGGTCAAAGAATGAAACCGGCATCCCCATCATATGGCTGAATAAGCGGCGACGCATATTCATCACCACTTTGCCAGCCACCCAAGAGACACAATAGCTGGAGATGAAACTGGAAATCCCACGGACAATCATCAATCCAATAACGACGAATGGCATCCATTTCAGAATATCGGTCCCTGTCTTGCCAAAACCATCATCCAATAATGGCTTTAACAAGGAGAGCATGTAGGCATCACTACCCGCGTTAATTACCAGAGCAATCGACGCAACAATTAGGCCTGCCTTGAAAGGAGAGATCGATGGCCATAAGCGACGAAATGTTTGCCAGGTCGAAAGATCTTTGTCATTCAGCATTTAGTTAACCAGCTTTGGAAGAAATAGCGGATCATTTTACTCATTATGTCCTCTTACGCCAAACCAACCGTGATACCAACGTGGATTTAATTGTGTTTTTAGCTCACTTATTCGCCATCCTGATGGTTTTGCAGTCATAATGACCTCACCAGAGTGAGCGGTATCATGCCATTTAACCTGTTGGCGTCTATAACGCTCAACAACTTTAGGTGACGGAAAGTGCCATGGTGAATAGCGAGCAGATGAACTCAACGCATTTTCTGGCTTTATCGTTCGCAGCAGTAAACTGCTCGAAGAGGTATTACTTCCATGGTGAGGAACTTGTAAAACATCCGCGACAAGCCGTTCTCTCCAACGTTGGACTATCTTCATCTCTGCTTCTTTTTCTATATCCCCCGTCAGTAAAAGTTTACGTCCTCTTCTCTCAACCAAAATAACACAAGAGTCATTATTCTTAGGCTCAGAAATAGCTCGGGGCGGCCACAGAACAGTAAAATTAATACCTTGCCATTGCCAACGACTGCCTATGTAGCAGGCAAAATCGTTGAAATCAGGACTACGGATCCACGCGGATGGAAAGGCTTTATGTAACGATGCCCTCCCCCCGCTGTGGTCAGAATCGCTGTGGCTAATAATGATTCCGTCCAGTGCGAGCCCGTGCCAGCGCAGGTAAGGAATAATTTCACTGCTGGCTACATCTCCCCCTTCCCACTTATTTCCCGTATCGTATAAAAGAGCTCTTCCCTGCCGTTCAATCGCTATCGATAGCCCATGACCGACATCGAACATATGAACGCGCCATTCATCTTCACTCGTCTTTTGCATACTAACAAAAGCCAGAAACACGCTGATCTGAACCAGCCCCCATAACAGTAAGCCGCGCTTAGAAAAAGAACGCACCGCTATAAATAGCATTAGCACACTCAGGCTAATCCAGATGTCACGCTCACTCATATCAACCCACAACGTCGGTAGATGAGCCAACAACCACTGCATTCTCTCAAGCAAAAAACCAGCCACATACCAAGCACCAAAAGGATCGGCTGCCCAGAGCGTGACAAGCCCTAGTAATATCATCGGCACAACAAGGTAGGTAACTAGAGGTACAGCGATAAAATTAGCCCACAGAGCACCACCGCTAATGCCGTGAAATAGGTAAATTTGTACAGGCATCAAACACAGAGCAATACCCAACTGCAAATGCAGCAATCTTAGCCCAATATACCTTTTGGCGATCGCAAAACGTGCCGGTAACGGGGCAAACCAATACCAAAACAATAAGCTAGTCACAGCAATCACAGATAACCAAAAACTGTCTGATAAGAGCAGCAATGGCTCACACACCACCATCAGGCACACCACGTTGAAGAGGGATTTTCTTGGTGATATAAACCGTCCAAAGCAGCGGTAGCCCGCAATGATCGCCATTGCTACCCCTACTCTTACCGCTGGAGGATTAGCACCAGCCAGCCAAACATAGGTCCAGCCCACACTAACCATCATAAACAACGGAAAATAGGGATGGATCCAGCGTAGCGGGAAACACAATTGCAGAGCGCGAGCCCCGTACCATCCCAGCATCGCCGCCAAAGCAATATGTAATCCAGAGATAGCTAATAAATGAGATAAGCCGCTCATGCGGAAAAGCGAATTCTGACTATCTGTAAGCAATGCCCGTTCACCGAAAGCTAGGGCGATGATGATTGACTTCGAGGGTGTATCAGGCACAACCGAAAGCGTTTGGCTTATCATCTTTTGCCGCCAACTGCATTCGTTCGAGAGCTTTTCATAGGCCGTTGGCGCGCCCTGCAGCACAATATGATGGCTCACCGAATTTCGCTGAGCATCATAGCCACCTTGATTCAACCGCCCATGTACAGGCCGCAGATTGGCGATCAACGACCAACGTTGACCTGAGCAAAAAGGACTATGCACAGAGTCCCAAAACAGCGTGGTATCAAATTCATGCCTTATCGATGTGCCATTTATCGCTGCAACACGAAACACCACTTTCTCCTGTAGCGATACGCTATCCAAAGCCACGCTAATAACTTCACCTGTATAATTTGCAGCGTGGTTGATGGGATATTGCAGAGGCTCCAATACACGTTGTGCGCAGCTAATCCCCCACACCACGCCTAACATGATAAGCGCAGCCTTAAGCACCATAGCCGAGTGATGAAATACGATAATCACTGCCACGGGTAACATGCCATAGGCCAAGGGCCATGCGGGTATCGAGGGAAGAAACATCAGGGATACGCAGCCAAAAGCGAGGTACTGAAGGCTTTCATCAAGAGTAATTCGCATCTGTGTTCCTTCACTGCGCTAACGAATAAGCATCTTGCCTCAATCAAACAAAAGCGAAATGGGCAGCGCTAATCGATGCGAAAGTGACTGCAAAGAACGGTAGCAACACGGATGATATCGGTTTTTTATTGCGAAACGCTTCGCAAAAGAGTGTCAAAAAAACGCATCACGAAGTGGAATATCGATAGGTAAACTTTAGATATGAAAACGGCACCCGAAGGTGCCGTTTTAGACTTTAAGCAAACTGCTTAAGCGTAGATGTTCGCCCGGTCACGTAGTTCTTTACCAGGTTTAAAGTGGGGAACGTATTTACCTTCCAGTTCCACTTTATCTCCCGTTTTAGGATTACGACCGACGCGGGGCGCACGGTAGTGAAGTGAAAAACTGCCGAATCCACGGATCTCAATGCGTTCACCGTCAGCAAGCGTTGTTGCCATATGCTCAAGCATTTCTTTCACTGCATCCTCAACGGCCTTCGCAGGCAGATGTGGTTGCTGGCTAGCAAGTCTTTCAATAAGTTCGGACTTGGTCATATTTCCTCCAAGCTATTTCCCCTCATTGGGGAACGCACTTTGCAGCTTAACTACCGTTACAGGGCGGCCGAAACCGCCCTCATCATTATTCGCCTTTAGCCGCTTTGAATGCTTCAGCCATAGCGTTAGAGAAGTTTGGTGCATCTTCCTGTTTGTTGCTGTTAACAGTTGCGATTGCATCTTTCTCATCAGCTTCGTCTTTAGCACGAACAGACAGGCTTACAACGCGATTCTTGCGGTCTACGCCAGTGAATTTAGCTTCAACTTCGTCGCCTACGTTCAGAACCAGAGTGGCATCTTCAACGCGGTCACGGGAAGCTTCAGAAGCACGCAGATAGCCTTCTACGCCATCAGCTAATTCAACTGTAGCACCTTTAGCGTCAACTGCAGTGACTTTACCAGTAACAATTACACCTTTCTTATTCATAGAGATGTAGTTGTTGAATGGATCTTCTGCCAGTTGTTTAACACCAAGGGAGATACGCTCGCGCTCTGCATCAACCTGCAGAACAACTGCTGCGATTTCGTCGCCTTTCTTGTATTCACGAACTGCTTCTTCGCCTGCAACGTTCCAGGAGATGTCAGACAGGTGAACCAGGCCATCGATGCCACCGTCCAGGCCGATGAAGATACCGAAGTCAGTGATTGACTTGATTTTACCTTCAACGCGGTCGCCCTTGTTGTGGGTTTCTGCGAACAGCTGCCATGGGTTAGATTTGCACTGCTTCAGACCCAGGGAGATACGACGACGTTCTTCGTCGATATCCAGAACCATAACTTCCACAACATCACCAACGTTAACAACTTTGGATGGGTGGATGTTTTTGTTGGTCCAATCCATTTCGGAAACGTGAACCAGACCTTCAACGCCTTCTTCGATTTCTACGAAGCAGCCGTAATCAGTCAGGTTAGTCACGCGACCAGTCAGTTTGGTACCTTCTGGATAACGCTTAGCGATAGCAACCCATGGATCTTCGCCCAGCTGTTTCAGGCCCAGAGATACACGAGTACGTTCGCGGTCGAACTTCAGCACTTTAACAGTGATTTCGTCGCCAACATTCACGATCTCGCTTGGGTGCTTAACGCGTTTCCAAGCCATATCAGTGATGTGCAGCAGGCCGTCAACACCGCCCAGATCAACGAATGCGCCGTAGTCAGTCAGGTTCTTAACGATACCCTTAACTTCCATACCTTCTTGCAGGTTTTCCAGCAGCTGATCGCGTTCTGCGCTGTTCTCAGATTCGATAACGGCACGACGAGAAACAACAACGTTGTTGCGTTTCTGGTCCAGCTTAATGACTTTAAACTCAAGCTCTTTGCCTTCGAGGTGCAGAGTGTCACGTACCGGACGAACGTCTACCAGAGAACCTGGCAGGAATGCACGGATACCGTTCAGCTCTACAGTGAAGCCACCCTTAACTTTACCGTTGATAACACCGGTAACAGTTGCAGCTTCTTCGTAAGCTTTTTCCAACGTGATCCAAGCTTCATGACGCTTAGCTTTCTCACGGGACAGCTGAGTTTCACCGAAGCCGTCTTCAACTGCATCCAGAGCAACATCAACTTCGTCGCCTACCTGAATTTCCAGTTCGCCCTGTGCGTTTTTGAATTGTTCTGCTGGGATTGCAGACTCAGATTTCAGACCAGCGTCAACCAGTACGATATCTTTGTCGATAGCAACAACAACGCCACGAACGATGGAACCCGGGCGGGTTTCGATTGTTTTTAAGGATTCTTCAAAGAGTTGAGCAAAAGATTCAGTCATATTGATAATCTTCAGGGTTCTTTATTTTAACGTCCATCAGGCATCCTGCTAGATGGGGTTGTTTAACATGCCCCGCGACAATCCATAGCGGCAGGGAGGGTAATATTATACATCGTTCAGCAATATTAGCTGAACAAATTTATCAATAACAACAATAGCCATAATGTAGTTTAACATTATGGCTATCGGCTTATCCTTATCGGTAAGCTCGACCTCCCGCTTTACTCAGCAGGAAGTTGTAATGTCTGCTTGGCATAAGCCAATGCTTTTTCAATCACTTGCTCAATAGACATCTGGGTTGAATCCAGCATCAGCGCATCCTGCGCAGGAACAAGCGGAGCCACGGCACGATTACGATCGCGATAGTCGCGTTCTTTTATCTCGTCCAAAAGGCGGTCAAAGTTAACACTAAACCCCTTCTCCTGCAACTGAAGCATGCGGCGGCGAGCACGTTCTTCAGAGCTGGCATCAAGGAAAATTTTCACGGGTGCATCTGGGAAAACCACGGTTCCCATATCGCGACCGTCCGCAATAAGTCCTGGGAACTCACGGAACGCACGTTGGCGGCGCAATAAAGCCTCTCTGACGCGCGGGAAAGCCGCAGCCTGAGACGCCGTGCTTCCTACGGATTCAGTGCGAATTTCATTACTGACGTCCTCGCCTTCCAGAATAACCTGCAACTGACCATTCTGTGCCACAAAACGCACGTCGAGGTGAGCGGCTAATGGCACCAAAGCCTCCTCGGACGTGATATCAACTTGATGATGCAACGCAGCCAGGGCAAGCACGCGATAAATCGCGCCGGAGTCTAAAAGACACCATCCCAAAGATTCAGCTAACGCCTTACACAACGTCCCTTTACCCGCACCGCTCGGCCCGTCAACGGTAATTACCGGAGCTATTGCCGTCATTTTTCTCTCCTTTCTGGGGAAACATCTGTCCACGTAGACATGATCTATGAAGACTTGGGTATGTTCTGCTATGACTCGACGACCATCAGGTCGACATCAAATGATCGCATTGACCATAGCGGAACACGCTCACATCGAACGGCGCGCATTATACGCTTATCAGCGCTTTACTGTTACCCCAAGCAGTGCTGGTTGCTGGAAAAACTCCCAGTCATAGACATACATAGATCTGAATAGTTTAGGCGAAAGCCGCGAGGTGGGGCGCAATTCATTCCGACTAATCGGTTGCGTACACAAAATGGATCGATTTAGCCTTGGTTTGAAATGGAAGAGGCCCGCATAGCGCAGGCCTGATTTTCGGATTAGTACTAACGACTTAAACGTTCAAACTGCTGGAAATAATCAGGGAATGTTTTCGCCGTGCACTTAGGATCTAAAATCGTTACGGGCGTATCCGACAGCGCAACCAGAGAAAAACACATCGCCATACGGTGATCGTTATAGGTGCCAATTTCCGCCGCCTTTAGATGCACAGGCGGAACCACACGAATGTAATCTTCTCCTTCTTCCACCTCAGCGCCAACTTTACGTAGTTCAGTCGCCATGGCTGACAAGCGATCGGTTTCCTTCACGCGCCAGTTATAGATGTTGCGGATAGTGGTTGGCGCATCGGCAAACAGCGCCGTTGTCGCGATCGTCATTGCCGCATCAGGAATATGGTTCATATCCATATCAATACCGTGCAGTTCACCGCGGGTACATTCTATGAAATCATCGCCCCACGTTATTTTCGCACCCATTTTTTCTAGCACGTCGGCAAAGCGAATATCACCCTGCACGCTGTTTTTACCGATGCCAGTCACACGAACAGTACCACCTTTAATTGCGGCGGCAGCGAGGAAATAGGACGCAGACGATGCATCACCTTCCACCAGATAATCCCCTGGAGAAACATATCCCTGACCACCAGCAATGCGGAATGACTGATAATTTTCGTTTTCGACGCTAACGCCAAACGTTTTCATCAACGCCAACGTAATATCGATATAAGGCTTAGAAACAAGGTCGCCTTTAATTGAGATAACGGTGTCATGCTGCGCGAGAGGAGCCATCATCAGCAAAGCTGTCAAAAACTGGCTGGAAACGGAACCGTCCACCTCAACATCGCCGCCGGTATAGCCACCGCGCAAACGCAGTGGGGGATAGTTTTCCTGCTCGAGATAGTCGATCTGCGCCCCACCTTGGCGTAATGCATCCACTAAGTGCCCAATCGGGCGCTCTTTCATTCTTGGCTCGCCGGTGAGAATAATGTCGCTATCACCGAGGCATAGCGCCGCAGCCAGCGGACGCATCGCCGTTCCTGCATTGCCTAAAAATAGCTCTAGCGGGCTATGAGCCTGTAAAGCACCGCCGTTTCCTGTGATTTCACAACGGGTATGGTTGTCTGACAGCTGGAAATGAATTCCCAGCTGTTTGAGTGCGGTCAACATATGACGCACATCATCGCTATCCAACAAGTTATGTAAACAAGTCGTTCCACTTGCCAACGCTGCCAATAGCAGAGCTCGGTTCGAAACGCTTTTAGAACCGGGTAAATTTATCTCACCAGAAAAGTGTTCAATAGGTTGTAAAGTCAGGGAATCCAGCATAAAAAATCACTCCAAATATTCAGTTAATGCAGCGAGCCCCATCGCTGCAAATAAATCATTACACTGTTGTACCGTTTTTCGTGACAGCTGTCATCTTTCTTGGACTGTAATAAAAAACCCCGGCTCGCCGGGGTTTGCAATCAATTCAGCGTAAATTAACCATGACGACGTTCAAAATCAGCCATGAAATCGGTTAATGCCTTAACGCCTTCAATTGGCATCGCATTATAAATGGATGCTCGCATACCGCCCGCCACGCGATGGCCTTTCAATGCCTGAAGACCAATTGCTTTCGCTTCTTGCAAGAACAACGGGTCCAACGCGGGATTAGCCATCTGGAACGGCACATTCATACGTGAACGGTTCTGAGGTGCCACGCCGTTGCGATAAAAGTCGCTGCGGTCGATAGCGCTGTACAAAAGGTCGGCTTTCGCTTTGTTGCGTTTTTCCATTTCAACTAGCCCACCCTGCTCTTTCAGCCACTTGAATACCATGCCGGAGAGATACCATGCAAAAGTAGGAGGCGTGTTAAACATAGAGTCGTTTTCAGCTAAAACGGTGTAATCGAGGATAGAAGGCAGTTCTTTGCGCGCTTTGCCAAGTAGGTCCTCACGCACAATCACCACCGTGATCCCCGCAGGGCCGATGTTTTTCTGTGCGCCAGCGTAGATCACACCATAGCGGCTAACGTCGATTGGGCGAGAAAGAATCGTCGATGAGAGATCGGCAACGACGATTTTATCGCCAAAATCTGGCTCTTCATCAATAGCAATCCCATCAATGGTTTCGTTCGGGCAATAATGGACGTAGGCGGAGTCATCTTGCAAAACCCACTCACGCATCGGTTTGATTGCCTGTAGGCCTTGAGCATCGGTGGTCGTGATATCAAACACATGTGGCGTGCAATATTTTTGCGCTTCTTTGACGGCGCTGTGTGCCCAATAGCCACCATCCATATAATCAGCAGAGGTTTTATCGCCCAACAGGTTTAGAGGAACCGCCGCGAACTGCGCACGAGCGCCACCGTGGCAGAACAACACCTTGTAGTTATCAGGCACTTTCATCAAGGAGCGTAAATCCTGCTCGGCTTGTGCGGCGACCTGCATAAACTCTTTTCCGCGGTGGCTGATTTCCATGACCGAAGTGCCTAAGCCATTCCAGTTACACAGCTCTTGTTCTGCACGACGCAATACCTCTACTGGCAACATTGCTGGGCCAGCACTAAAATTGTACACCTGTGTCATTTCCCCTCACCGCTCTTCGCTATGTTTATTAGACAATGTTTCTTGTTCACTCAAACTCTGCTCATACAGGCAATGACGCTAGGCCACCGACGCTCTGCCGAGGTTAATGTGCAGAAATTGATATGTAATTTATTCACAACCAATTTACTTTATTCTTCGGTTTTATCATTCAGCAGCCCCGCCTGCAATGGTTATCGGTAGCTGTCCCCAATCAGATCAACAAAGTATCACCAGACCATGCAGGGATATTGAGAAATAAAGTTCTGCATCAATGAGGTAACCTGCAATTTTTATTCTTTTTTGACTCAGTTTTTAGTTAACACGCCTGTTATTGTGGGCCTTAACCCAAGAGTGGTTTCCACAACGAGAACACGTCGGCTGGCTGATTTCCATCTGATGCTCAATCAAGCTGCACTCGCTACAGGCGTACTTGCCCGGCTCACAAATTTTATTGAGTTTGGTAATACAGGTGTTTGGCAACACGGGGAGACCATAGCGCACCGATTCTTCGTCAAAGAAATAGACGCTAATAGCCCCATTCACTTCCAGTATCGCTAACCGAACCTGTCCTAAGTGCTCAACACCTTCTAGCCTGAGCTCCATAAAAAATTCGTCATGTGTGATATTTTCGCGTTTGATCGTATCCCAAACCAGCGTACCGTCGCTGATAATCACCAAGGGCTTCCCCTCCATCCATGTCTGGATCTTCTCACTTTTAGACATCAACAGTGTGGATAAGCGATAGAGCAGCATAATACAGATGAAAACGGTCAATACCGGCAGCATGGGCACATCGTCATAAAAAGCCACGTCACCCGCAGCAGACCCAAGGGTTAAAATAACGATCACTTCGAACAGAGACATCTGCCGAACGCCACGCCGCCCAGTCATTTTCAGAAATAAAAATACAAGCAAGAAAGTGAACAAGCATCGCACCGCCACTTCTGCAAGGAAGTCGGGGGGCGCTTTGTCAAAAGCCATACGTTTTAAATCAAAGGATTGCATCGGGAAGGATGTCCATTTGCCTGAGGTATGAATACAGCTTAGTCGGCAAAAGAACGAAGGGGAGCTTAAAACTCCCCTTTTAATTTAATAGGAATTAGTACTGATTAAACATCTGCTGGATCTGCTTAGGATCTTTAGTTTGCGTTAAAGCTAACTGCAGCAGCACACGTGCTTTTTGTGGATTTAACGTTCCAGAGGCAACAAAGCCATATTTCACATCATCGACTTCAGCATCTTCGGTGGTTGAGCCGGAAGGCACTCGCGATGAACGCACCACAGCCACACCGTTGTGTGCCGCTGTCGCCAAGGTGTCAAAAATAGACTTGTACAGGTTCCCGTTACCTACACCGGCACTGACGATCCCCTGATACCCTGCTTCAAGTAGCGCTTTCGCAGGTAAATCTGAAGCATTGGCATAGTTGTAAACGATGCCCACTTTTGGCAACGAAGTGAGTTTGCTGACATCAAATGGCGTTTGTGTCGTGTGCTTACGCTCAGGCGCTCTCTGATAATCGACTTTGCCATTATGAATATAGCCCAATGGGCCATAGTTAACGGCTTGGAAGGTTTGTACACCCGTCGTGTTGGTTTTGGTCACATCACGGCCATCCAACACGGTGTCGTTCATCGCAACCAATACGCCACGTTTAGCTGAGGCAGGATCGGCAGCAGTGACAACCGCATTGTACAGGTTGAATGGGCCGTCCGCGCTCATGGCCGTTGATGGACGCATCGCCCCCACCATTACCACGGGCTTATCACATTTGACGGTTAAATCGAGGAAATAGGCGGTTTCTTCCATGGTATCGGTGCCGTGCGTGATCACGAAACCATCGGTTTTGTTGCAATCCGCGTTAATTTTCTTCGCCAGTTTTAGCCAAACATCGTCATTCATATCCTGCGAACCGATGCTAACCACCTGCTCGCCTTTGATATTTGCGATATCTTTAAGCTGTGGTACGGCATCGACTAAGGATTCCACGCCCACTTTACCGGCTGTATAATTTGATTTTGTTGCCGAATCACCGCCGCCCGCGATGGTTCCGCCGGTTGCCAAAATGGTGATATTTGGCAACGCAAATGCCGCGCCACTAAATCCTGAAACCAACAGCGCTAGCAAACTTACTTTGACCAACTTCATTCGATTTCTCCTATTAGATAACTGCATGAATTATCTTCTATATCCATAAAAAAAATGTGACATTACCTATGGTTATGGAATTCATGGAGGAATAGGCTAAAAAAACGTATCATGCCGTTTTTTGCAGCTAAACAAGTGACTCAAATGACACAGACCTACATTCCCGGCAAAGATGCCGCATTGGAAGACTCTATCGCGCGCTTCCAACAGCAATTGACCGATCTCGGGTTCAATATTGAAGAAGCCTCTTGGCTGAACCCTGTCCCCCACGTTTGGTCTGTTCACATCCGCGATCGTGATTGCCCGCTTTGCTTTACCAACGGTAAAGGCGCCAGCAAAAAAGCGGCACTGGCCTCTGCGTTAGGGGAATACTTTGAGCGCTTGTCGACCAACTATTTCTTCGCCGATTTCTACCTTGGACGCGAAATTGCCGAAGGCGACTTCGTTCATTACCCGAATGAAAAATGGTTCCCTATCCCAACCGATGACAGCCTGCCAGAAGGTATTCTGGATGAACGCCTGCATGCGTTTTATAACCCTGAAGGAGACGTTGGCGCGCAAGATCTCATTGATCTGCAATCAGGCAATGTCGATCGCGGTATTTGTGCGCTGCCATTCACGCGCCAGTCCGATCAGCAAACCGTCTACATCCCAATGAACATCATTGGTAATCTGTACGTATCTAACGGGATGTCTGCGGGTAACACGCGCAATGAAGCACGTGTTCAAGGCCTGTCGGAAGTTTTCGAGCGCTACGTCAAAAATCGTATCATCGCCGAATCTATTAGCCTGCCTGAAATTCCGACTGAGGTTCTGAATCGTTATCCTGAAGTGGTCGAAGCCATCGCTAAACTGGAACAGGAAGGCTTCCCAATTCTCTCCTACGATGCCTCACTGGGCGGTAAATATCCGGTGATCTGCGTTGTACTGTTTAACCCTGCCAACGGTACCTGTTTTGCCTCCTTCGGCGCTCACCCTGACTTTGGTGTCGCGTTAGAACGCACCGTCACTGAGCTATTGCAGGGTCGCAGCCTGAAAGATTTGGATGTGTTTACCGCCCCTACCTTCGATGACGAAGAAGTCGGCGAACACGCTAACCTAGAAACACACTTCATTGATTCAAGCGGTTTGATCTCTTGGGATATGTTCAAGCAAGACGCTGATTATGAGTTTGCCGACTGGTCGTTTAAAGGTACGACGGAAGAAGAATTCAGCACTCTGATGAACATTTTCGAACAGGAAGATAAAGAAGTTTATATCGCCGACTACGAGCACCTCGACGTGTACGCTTGTCGCATCATCGTACCGGGCATGTCTGACATTTACCCTGCTGAAGACCTCCTGTTAGCGAATAACAGCATGGGCGCACATCTGCGCACACAGCTGCTACAGCTGCCAGCATCAAATTTCAGTAAAGAAGAGTATCTGCAAATCATCGAGCAGCTTGATGATGAAGGATTAGACGACTTTACCCGCGTGCGTGAACTACTAGGTATCGCGACAGGCAAAGACAATGGCTGGTACACTTTACGCGTTGGCGAACTGAAAGCCATGCTGGCTCTGGCCGGTGGAGATCTGGAGCAGGCGCTGATATGGACCGAGTGGACCCAAGATTTCAACGCCTCAGTATTCAGTCCTGAACGCGCTAACTTCTATCGTTGCCTGCAAACCTTGCTGCTACTGAGCATGGAAGAGGAACGAGATCCTGCGCAATACTATCAGGCATTCAGCCGCATGTATGGAGCAGAAACTTTAGAAGCCGCCTCAGCGGTTATCGCAGGCGAAGAGCGTTTCTACGGCCTGCCTGCCGTAGACGATGACCTAAAAGCGCTGCCAGCGCACCAGGCGCTATTACAGGCTTATCAAAAGTTGCAAGCCGCGAAGCGTCGTTACTGGGCTAAATAACACTGCCCCTTCCGCTCCCCTGCCCATGATAAGGTGCAGGGGATCTTCACAAGCTATCTTCATCAATACTGACCGATTCATCCTCAATAACGCATTTATCATCACAGCAAAATTTGCCCAACAGCTACTATAGAGGCAGAGAAAATAAGCCTGCGTTTTTCCTCTGTCGTCTTTTATATAGGGAAACATAGAAAAATAACGACTAGGCTAGCGGGGATTTATCCGAATTATGGCGATATTTGTAATTAAATTGTTATTTATAAGTGCGAGTATTATTGGCATTGCAAAATAATATCTTCAGTTTGATCGAATTCTTAGGTGATTTTTTTACTTTTGATAAGACCTGTTAGCTTCTAGATTCAACTTACAGTGTAAATATTAAAAAATATTTTTCCTTTTGAATTCAAAGAGTTTATTATTTAACTTACTGTTTTTAGGGGTATTTTGGGTAGGCTAGTTCTGCGCATCATGATCCAAATCAATTTTTGCCGTATACTGCTTTGTTAGTATCTCGGCGCTGATTAATATTAAGAGAGAGTTAGTGTGAAAGCTGACAACCCCTTTGATCTACTACTACCAGCAGCAATGGCCAAAGTGGCCGAAGATGCTGGCGTTTATAAAGCCACTAAGCACCCGCTGAAGACTTTTTATTTAGCGATCACGGCTGGTGTCTTCATTTCTATTGCTTTCGTTTTCTACATCACCGCAACAACCGGCACTGCTGGTGTTCCATTTGGCTTTGCTAAATTGGTTGGTGGTATCTGTTTCTCTCTTGGCCTGATGCTTGTTGTGGTTTGCGGGGCTGACCTGTTCACTTCAACCGTATTAATTGTTGTCGCCAAAGCCAGTGGCCGCATTACCTGGAAACAGTTGGGGCTTAACTGGCTAAATGTCTATGTAGGTAACCTGATTGGTGCGCTTTTCTTTGTGGCACTGATGTGGTTTGCCGGCGAGTACATGACAGCCAATGGCGCATGGGGTCTTAATGTGCTGCAAACCGCCGATCATAAGTTGCACCATACTTTTGTTGAAGCTGTTTGCCTCGGCATCCTCGCTAACTTGATGGTTTGTCTGGCTGTCTGGATGAGTTATTCCGGTCGCAGCCTGATGGACAAAATGTTCGCAATGGTTCTTCCGGTGGCGATGTTTGTTGCCAGCGGTTTTGAACACAGTATTGCAAACATGTTTATGATCCCATTAGGGATTGTAATTAAGAATTTCGCAGCTCCTGAATTTTGGCAAGCCGTAGGCGCTGCACCAGAACAGTTCTCTAACCTAACCGTTAGCCACTTCGTTATCGATAATCTGATCCCTGTCACGATCGGGAATATCATCGGCGGTGGTCTACTGGTTGGTTTGACATACTGGGTTATTTATCTGCGCGGTGGCGATAAGCACTAATAAGAGCTTTTTACCGCAGCGCCGGGTTTACGAAGAAATCCACACTAGAAGGTAGGTGTTAAATGTCCGAGCTTAATGAAAAACAAGCAGCCGCATGGGAAGGTTTTACTAAAGGCGACTGGCAGAATGAAGTCAACGTTCGTGATTTCATCCAGAAAAACTACACCCCGTATGAAGGTGACGAATCCTTCCTGGCTGGCGCTACTCAAGCGACGACCAACCTGTGGGATAAAGTCATGGACGGTATCAAAATTGAAAACCGTACCCATGCTCCGGTTGATTTCGATACCAACGTAGCTGCAACCATCACCTCTCATGATGCTGGTTACATCAGCAAAGACCTGGAACAAATCGTTGGTCTGCAAACTGATGCCCCTCTGAAACGTGCTCTGATTCCGTTCGGCGGCATCAAGATGGTTGAAGGTTCATGTAAAGTTTACGGTCGTGAACTTGATCCAATGATCAAGAAAATCTTCACCGAATACCGTAAAACGCACAACCAGGGCGTGTTTGACGTTTACACCAAAGACATCCTGAACTGCCGTAAATCTGGCGTCCTGACCGGTCTGCCTGATGCGTATGGTCGTGGCCGTATCATCGGTGACTATCGTCGCGTTGCCGTTTACGGTATCGACTTCCTGATGAAAGACAAATACGCTCAGTTCCAATCACTGCAGACCAAACTGGAAAACGGTGAAGATCTGGAAGCGACTATTCGTCTGCGTGAAGAAATTGCCGATCAGCATCGCGCTCTGGGTCAAATCAAAGAAATGGCTGCCAAATATGGCTGCGATATCTCTGGTCCAGCTAAAAACGCGAAAGAAGCTGTACAGTGGACTTACTTCGGCTATCTGGCTGCGGTTAAATCTCAGAACGGTGCTGCAATGTCCTTCGGTCGTGTGTCCAGCTTCCTGGATATCTACATCGAACGTGACCTGAAAGAAGGCAAACTGACTGAAGAAGAAGCTCAGGAACTGATTGACCATCTGGTTATGAAACTGCGTATGGTTCGCTTCCTGCGTACTCCAGAATACGATGAGCTGTTCTCTGGTGACCCAATCTGGGCAACTGAATCTCTGGCTGGTATGGGTCTGGATGGTCGTACTCTGGTTACCAAAAACAGCTTCCGTTTCCTGAACACCCTGTACACCATGGGTCCATCTCCAGAGCCAAACATGACCATTCTGTGGTCTGAAAAACTGCCTCTGGCGTTCAAGAAATTCGCAGCTAAAGTTTCTATCGACACCTCATCTGTACAGTATGAGAACGATGACTTGATGCGCCCTGACTTCAACAATGATGACTACGCAATTGCTTGCTGCGTAAGCCCAATGATTGTTGGTAAACAAATGCAGTTCTTCGGTGCTCGTGCAAACTTGGCTAAAACCATGCTGTACGCAATCAACGGCGGCGTTGACGAAAAACTGAAAATGCAGGTTGGCCCTAAAGAAGCACCAATGATGGATACCGTACTGGACTATGACAAAGTCATGGAACGTATGGATCACTTCATGGACTGGCTGGCTAAGCAGTATGTCACTGCGCTGAACATCATCCATTACATGCATGACAAGTACAGCTACGAAGCATCCCTGATGGCTCTGCATGACCGTGACGTATATCGTACTATGGCATGTGGTATCGCAGGTCTGTCTGTTGCTGCTGACTCCCTGTCTGCAATCAAATATGCAAAAGTAACCACTATTCGTGACGAAGATGGCCTGGCTGTTGACTTCGACGTTGAAGGTGAATACCCGCAGTTTGGTAACAACGACCCACGCGTCGATGACATCGCTTGTGACCTGGTAGAACGTTTCATGAAGAAAATTCAGAAACTGACTACTTACCGCAACGCGGTTCCTACTCAGTCTGTTCTGACCATTACCTCTAACGTGGTTTATGGTAAGAAAACGGGTAACACCCCAGATGGTCGTCGTGCTGGCGCGCCATTCGGTCCAGGTGCTAACCCAATGCACGGCCGTGACCAGAAAGGTGCTGTTGCCTCTCTGACTTCCGTTGCTAAACTGCCGTTTGCTTACGCTAAAGATGGTATTTCTTATACCTTCTCTATCGTTCCTAATGCTCTGGGTAAAGACGACGAAGTTCGTAAAGCTAACTTGGCTGGCCTGATGGATGGTTACTTCCACCATGAAGCTAGCATCGAAGGTGGTCAACACCTGAACGTTAACGTTATGAACCGCGAAATGCTGTTAGACGCGATGGAAAACCCTGAGAAATATCCTCAGCTGACCATCCGTGTATCTGGCTACGCTGTACGCTTCAACTCTTTGACCAAAGAACAGCAGCAGGACGTTATTACACGTACTTTCACACAGTCCATGTAATTCCCTGCCCGCTTAAAATGGCATAAAATAAAGGCTCCACTTCGGTGGGGCCTTTTTAGTAAATGTGAGACAATGGCGTGCCGAGTATGCTCGTCCGTGATAAAAATGACATGATTTGACTGTTTTGCCGGATTGCTCTCAGCAACAACTCGACCAATACTCAGAGTATTTCTTTGCCGATGGACATCAGGCAAAACAGTTATCAGCAAGATATGAACCTCTATGGTGTATATCATTGCCTTTTTAGACTGCTATTAATCAGTCAATTTTGGAGAAAACCCCGCAATGTCACTCAAAGGTCGCATCCACTCTTTTGAATCCTGCGGTACCGTAGATGGCCCAGGTATCCGCTTTATCACATTCTTCCAAGGCTGCCTGATGCGCTGCCTGTATTGTCATAACCGTGATACATGGGATACCCACGGTGGTACTGAAATCACCGTTGAAGATTTAATGAAAGATGTCGTGACCTATCGCCACTTTATGAATGCCTCCGGCGGCGGCGTTACCGCATCTGGTGGCGAAGCCATTCTGCAGGCGGAATTTGTGCGTGACTGGTTCCGTGCATGTAAAGAGGAAGGTATCCACACCTGTCTCGATACCAACGGTTTTGTTCGTCGTTATGATCCGGTCATTGATGAGCTGTTAGATGTTACAGACTTGGTTATGCTCGACCTTAAGCAGATGAACGATGACATCCATCAGAATCTCGTCGGCGTATCTAACCATCGCACGTTGGAGTTTGCCCGCTATCTGGCAAAACGTAACCAGAAAACGTGGATTCGTTATGTTGTTGTTCCTGGTTGGTCAGATGATGATGCTTCTGCCCACCTACTGGGTGACTTCACGAAGGATATGACTAACGTCGAGAAAATCGAGCTTCTACCTTACCATGAGCTAGGCAAGCACAAATGGGAAGCCATGGGTGAAGAGTACAAACTCGGTGGCGTAAAACCGCCTTCTCATGAAACGATGGAACGTGTAAAAAACATTCTCGAAAGCTATGGTCATAAAGTGATGTATTGATCATTAAAGCTTGTGGGCTGACATTTATTTCGTCAGCCCGCTTAATTATCAAGTTCGATACTATTTCATCCTTCCCCGCCTGTTTTTACTGCTCAACGCCTCCTTATTGATAATTGTTATTATTACCCTCTCACCACTCTGAATATAAAACCAATTTATATCGCTAAAAACGCTTTAAAAATCGCTTTGCATGAGTAACTAACATTTAGTGTTTTATTCCGATCTAATCACGCTGGTTTGAATTATTTGGCTAATATTCCCAAGAGAATTTAAGTAATGTGATGAGATGGGGTGGATTATTAGACTTTCTTCTAAGCAGTGACTTCCCTGATTGGCACCGATACACTGCCCATACACCCGCAGAATATAGGTCTTAAAGAGAGGTCTTTAAATTCAATCTATTGCGGTGCTGTAAATACTTTTTTTCATACTGACTTGTGCCTGCACATTGCTGCAAACACCAGAGGTGGATGAATTAAATAAACACTATGGATAGCCTTTATACCTAGAAATTCGAGTTGTATGAAAGTGGCAAGTTTGCCCCTAGTCGCATAGAGAATCATGTCACTAGAGTGAGCAAACCATGCTGATACGCATACAGTTTAAGTATGACAGGTATATTTATTTTTTCAGGCGCCCCATTTACAGGTGCAATGTTACCGGAGGTTTTATGTCAATTGATGCAATTCTCGACCAACGCTGGCAGTTCTGCCACCAGCCACTGAGCTGGCGCCACGCGATCCATTTAGCCTGCCAACCGCTGATTAGCGAAAGCAAGGTGAATGCAAGCTACCCGCTGCATATCATCGATGCACTCAAGCAGGATAAACAGGACTTCGTGGTAAGCGAAGGTGTATTACTGGTCTTTGCCCAACCTGAACAGGGGGTTATCAGTAAACGTGGAGAAGCATCAGTGCTTAAGTGTGATAAACCGGTAGTGCTGCAAAATGGCAGTGAAGTTAGCCTGATTATCGTGCTGTCGGCTGGAACACAGGCCGAACTGAATAGCCTTCATCAACAAATCGAAGGCTGGCTTGAAATGAATAACTGCCGTGAGCACTTGATGCAGGCAACCAGCCAAAATATGCTGGGCTCGCGCATTCAGGCCGGAAGCCGCATGCACTAATTGCCGTCTTGGAATACAGATACAAAAAACGCCCATTCGGGCGTTTTTTTATGTCAGGAAAATGAGAATATTTATGCTGCAGGTAACGCATGGTGATGATCGGTTTTCTTCATCAGCATCAACAAATAAACCAGTGCAATACCGGCAATCATGACGAAAAGCACATCGTCGGAATATTGCTGCATCAACGCAGCGACAGTTGCCGGCCCCGCCAGACTGCCCACGGTATAACTCATTAGCAAAGCCTGATTCATGGCAACTAATTCATGGGACGCCGCTGTTTCGCATGCCCACGACATTGCCACTGGATAGAGCGTAAAACCGGCACATCCTAGCGTAAAGAGCGCAGGCACCACGCCATAGTTGCCCAACATCGCCATACAGCCGAGAATAACCACGCTCACCTGCACGCGAAGAACCGCGATGCGACCAAAACGATCGGCCAAACGTCCGATCGGCCACTGTCCCATAATCCCAGCACTCACCAGCAACGCCATCCACATACCAACGTTAGCATCACTCATACCTTTATGAGCCAGATAAAGAGGCAGCAATCCATAGAGTGAGCCTAACACCGCGCCTGAAATAACGCAGCCATGGATCCCCAGCCGCGCACTACGGCGGCGAAGCATGACCCACATCGGTACTGAAGTATGGGTTTCCGGACGCGCAAAGCGAGCAAAAGCGAGTGGCATCATCGCCAACACCATCAACGATGTTGCCCAAGGCAAAACTTGCATCACGGCGGTAGGCACAACCCCAAGCATTAACTGCCCAAACACCATACCTAAATAGTAAACGGTCATATAAGCAGCTAGCAGCTGCCCACGGTTAGCATTGGTTCCACTACGCAGTAACGCGCTTTCAACCACCACCCATACCATCGCACAGCCAACGCCAGCCAAGAAACGCAGCGCCAGCCAGCTCCAAATATCAGTAGAAAAACTCAGCGCCGCCGTTGAAAGTGCAAATATGGCACAGGCGTAATGGTAGCTGCGGTTAAAACCCGAATGCATGATGGCGGTACCTGCCACCAATGTCCCCACCAAATTCCCCATAAAATAGGAAGAACTCACCAACCCGACTTGCCAAGTAGGAAGTTGCTCATGGCTCAGCCACAATGGAACCAAAGTATTTAAAACCGCCATAGCAACGGTCAGCAGCAAAAGTCCACAGAGCAATAAAAGCACTGGGCGAGAATATGAAGACATGTGAATTTCGAACCGAACAGCATTGAGAAGTGGGCGCATCATGCCACTGGTGAATTAAAAGTCAATCGACTATAGATTAGGCATAGCACGATTTGTTAATACGCTGCTAAAAAAATTTATCTTTCTGACAAACTGGCTAATTTTGGACTTCCTGCCACCAGTGAAATATGTCCATGATAACAGGCCGTTTTGCATTGCCCACAGCCGTCGCAGCGGGTTTCAGTAAACGCTGGTTGGGCATTATCGTCAAAGTAAATTGCGTTGGATGAACAAGCTCGCTCACATAGCCGACAATCGTTATTGCCACGTCCAATACAACCTTTCGCAAATAGAGGCCTTAAGGCAGTATCTGAAAGAATAAGTGGAGAAAGCGCCCCCGTTTTGCAAGATGCCGTGCAGGCATTGCATTTAGCCGTATCACAAGCTGAAAAATCAATTTGGAGCGCTGCTGCTCCGTCTTTGATTTCGATGAGACCGTATGGACACGCTGTGATGCAGTCCCCACAAGCGGTGCACAAAGCAAGAAAAAGACGCTCCGCCACGGCCTGTGGCGGGCGTCCTATCGCTCGGCGCACGGATTCTAATTCAACCTGCTGCTGCGCTCGCTTTCCAGCGCCAAGCAGCCCGCGAAAAAGACCACGGCGACTCACGATGTGGTGCGACATCCAAGCACGATAGTAGTCTTGATCTTTTTGCTCGCTCATTAGCGGTAAAGCTCACGTTCAGCAGAAGCAATGGCTAACTGCTGCTGCCAGTTGGCTAGCGTCAACAGCGCTAATTCGGACAAACCTTGATAGAACGGGTGCCGTGCGTCTTGCATCATCAAGGTTAAATAACGAGTACTCCACGGTAAAAGATGCACGGACAGAAAATCGCTCAGCGCCTGAGGCTGCGATTCTGCTAGCCATGCGGCCATCATGAGCATCAAACCAAAGTGATCTTCGGGTTCTTTCTGCCCTATCTGCCCTTCAATGTGATGCTCACGCATCCATTGGCGCAGTGCCAGCGTCGAGTCACCAAAAAGCACGCTCTCTTTATCCAGATACACAGAACCCCACGGAGGAGCCGGTAGCGCATAGGGCCCAATAAACAAGCGCTGATGAGCATCAGTTAGCGATTCATCGGTCATAGCAGCAAATTTTGCCGCACATTGTTCAAGCTGTTGCGTCGAGCCATAAGGCCATTCGCTGATCCACTCCGACGAAGTCAGAATGTCTACCAATGGCGCACAGACTTCACTTTCAGGAGAATAATAAAACAGAGCACCTAATGAACGTGCTGAAATTGCAATATCTTGAAGCTGTTGAGGTTGTAACATGAAAATACCAAATCAGTTTTAGTGCAAAATGGATGAGACGATGAGCTTGAATTCGCTAAAGCGTGGAGCTCTGAAGTGAGCTCCACCGATATTATCATCAATACATCAAGGCGCTAACCGGCAACAGCCATGCCAACGGTCATGTGCAGACCGTAGAACATACCGCGCCCGATCAATTCACCCGCAACCACCAGCGCAAAACCAATCACCAGCCATGCAACCGACGGCGTTTTACCCTTAATCATTGGGCAGATCCAGCATCCAAGCCCTAAGACAAGCAGCGCTAAACGCCATGCCAGCAAAGTGCCAAACGCTGGGATTAACGCTGATGCCTGTTGTACTGAGCTGTGGATCTCAGCGAGGCCAAAGCCTTGCATCGCAACCGCGGCAACGCTCACCAATACGGCTAACACGCTGATAACGGGCAGTAGTCGCATGCTGCAACCCAAAACGCCCGCCGCACGTAGCAATAAAAAGCCCAGCAAAGGTCCACCGATCAGCATCGTCAACACAAAGCCCAGCGTGGTGTAACCATTATGCCAAGTGGGAACGGTATCGATCTGGTATACACGGCACATGGCATAGACAAACAACAATCCCAAAACCATGGCGATCGCTAGCCAAACTTTGCCTAATGCCGCAGGCATTTTGTTTAGCATCGCGAGAAGCCAATAAATCCCCCCCGCTGCAAAGAATACCGAACCGCTGGCAATCTCGTTACTCAGGGCCGACTCGCCGATACGGTTGAGCGAATTAAACGCTCGCATCGGAGAGCCTAAGTGCATTACCGAAGCAATAAAGGCAATACCCATGAGCACCCAAAGAAAGAACATGCTGACGTGCACTCGTCGCGTGAGCACCTCATCCAAACGACCGGCTATCAAGGCTAGAGCCATGACAATAAAGGCGCCAACCACGCACTGTCCTAAAACCGTGAAAATCATCAACGGCCATTCATGCCATCCCATACCCATCTCAGACCTCCTTCGGATTTGCCAGATAACCGGTTGTATCTCCGACCGGACGACTGTTGGCATTAGGTTTTAATACGATGTTTGGCTTAGTGAAGTGCGCCGCAGGCAGCGGTGCCACCTCTGCTAGGTCACCATATTTGGCACGTAGCTCTTCAATCGGAGCTAAATCAAGCGCGCGCAGTGGGCAAGACTCAACGCAGATGGGTTTCTTACCTTCTGCCACACGCTCGTAGCAGCCATCACACTTGGTCATGTGCCCTTTTTCCTCGTTGTACTGAGGAGCGCCATACGGGCAAGCCATGTGGCAATAGCGACAGCCAATGCAAACTTCTTCATTGACGACCACAAAGCCATCCTCTCGTTTGTGCATCGCGCCACTCGGACACACTTTGGTACAGGCCGGATCGCTACAGTGGTTACACGAAATGGACAGATAATAGGCAAACACATTTTGGTGATACACACCGTTGTCTTCCTGCCAGTCACCACCCGCATATTCATAAATGCGGCGGAAGCTAACGTCTGGCGTCAGATTTTTAAAATCTTTGCAGGCCAGCTCGCAGGTTTTGCAGCCGGTGCAACGACTAGAGTCGATATAAAAGCCGTATTGCGTTGTCATCAGCTACTCCTTATGCCTTGGTGACTTGAACAAGATTCGAATGAGACGGGTTGCCTTTCGCCAATGGCGACGGACGCTGCGTGGTGAGCACGTTTATCGACCCTGCGTGATCGACTCGATTTGCATCCGGGCTGTACCATGCGCCTTCACCCAGAGCGACAACACCCGGCATCATTCGAGGGGTCACTTTGGCATTAATACGAACTTCGCCGCGCTGGTTGAAAATACGCACGATATCGCCGTTGGCAATGCCGCGTTGCTTCGCATCTATCGGGTTAATCCACATCTCCTGACGGCAAGCTGCTTTCAATACGTCGACGTTGCCATAGGTAGAGTGGGTCCGCGCCTTATAGTGGAACCCCGTCAACTGCAGGGGGAATTTTTCAACGAGCGGATCGTCATAGCCTTCAAAACCAGCGCTGTAAATCGGCAGAGGGTCAATGACATCGCCTTTAGCCAATTCCCACGTGGCGGCTTTTTCAGCAAGCTGCGTTGAGTAGATTTCTATTTTGCCCGATGGGGTCGTCAGTGGATTAGCCACCGGATCCTCGCGAAACGCCTTGTAAGCGACGTGATGACCTTCGGGATCGCGCTGCTTGTAAATCCCTTGCTGACGGAAATCGTCAAACGACGGCAGCCCTGGCATCGCTTGCTGAGACTGTTGATACAGATGGCGTAGCCACTCTTCCTGAGTACGGCCTTCGGTAAATTGAGCTTCCACGCCCATGCGCTTCGCTAACTCACTGGTCATTTCGTAGATATTCTTGCATTCGAAACGAGGCTTGATGACCTGATCGGCAAAAATAACGTAAGACATGTTGCCCGCCGAAGCATCCAAGCAGAAGTCCATTTGTTCAGACGCAGTACAGTCAGGCAGCAAGATGTCGGCGTATTTAGCCGAAGCGGTCATATGGTTATCGATGACCACAATCATTTCGCACTTTTTATCATCTTGCAGAATGTCATGCGTACGGTTGATCTCAGAATGCTGGTTCACCAAGCAGTTACCTGCATAGTTCCAAATCATCTTGATTGGCACATCCAGCTTATCTTTACCGCGCACCCCATCTCGCGTTGCCGTCATTTCTGGGCCACGTACAATTGCGTCCGTCCACATGAACATGGAAATACTGGTTTTAACCGGATTTTCCAAGGTTGGCATGCGAACAAAGTCGAGAGAATACGATCCTTCACGTGCACCGCTATTGCCGCCGTGAATACCCACGTTGCCAGTTAAAATCGCCAACATAGAAATTGCGCGCGAAGCCAACTCACCGTTTGAATGGCGCTGTGGCCCCCAGCCTTGAGAAATATAAGCGGGTTTAGCCGCACCAATCTCACGGCCCAGCTTGATAATTTTATCCGCCGGAATACCAGTAATCGCCGCCGCCCACTCTGGCGTTTTGGCTACACCATCAGCTCCTTGGCCTAAAATGTAGGCTTTATAGTGGCCATTGGCTGGCGCCCCTGCTGGCATGGTTTTTTCATCATAACCAACACAGTATTTATCAAGGAATGCCTGATCGACCAAATCCTCGGTGATCATCACATGTGCTAAGGCAGAGGCTAATGCCGCGTCAGTACCTGGACGAATAGGAACCCATTCATCCTCACGTCCAGCGCCTGTATCGGTATAGCGCGGATCGATAATGATCATGCGGGCATTTGATTTCTGCCGAGCCTGCTCCAGATAGTAGGTCACCCCGCCACCGCTCATACGCGTTTCACCTGGGTTATTACCAAATAGAACCACTAATTTACTATTTTCGATATCTGACGGACTATTCCCATCGGCCCAACCGCCGTAGGTGTAATTCAACCCTTCAGCAATTTGCGCCGTACTGTAATCGCCATAATGATTCAGATAGCCGCCACAGCAATTCATTAGGCGAGCAATTAGAGTAGAACCCGGAGGCCAAGAGCGAGTCATCGTACCGCCCAGCGTGCCGGTGCCATAGTTCAGATAGATAGCTTCATTACCATAGTCTTTAATGATGTGCTGCATGCTGGCCGCAATGGTATCGAAGGCTTCTTCCCAGCTTATGGGTTTGAATTTGCCTTCACCACGCGCACCAACGCGCTTCATGGGATATTTCAGACGGTCGGCGTTATAAACGCGGCGACGCATAGAACGCCCACGCAAGCAGGCGCGAACCTGATGCAAACCCTCATAATTGTCGTCGCCGGTGTTATCGGTTTCGACATATTTAATTTCGCCATCAACAACGTGCATGCGTAACGGGCAGCGGCTGCCACAGTTTACGGTACATGCACTCCAGATAACTTTTTCATCTTTTCCCAAAGATGTTGTGCTTGACTGAGCTGCTGCCTTACGGGCAAACGGCAGAGATAATCCACCGCTCGCCGCAACTAAACCGCCGATAGCGCTGGATTTAACCAGCTTGCGGCGGCTCACCTGCGTAGACAATAAGCCTGTCTCTTTCGTATTTTTCATACAATACCCACTCAGTTTGCTTTCAAAACAAAAAATATGACTGAAAATTTTCTGACGAACGTCTATGCGTTTTTTTATTAGTCAGTAAAACGGAAAGTGGAGGTATCACGTAATTTGCTGTTTCAAGCGCGCTCACTGCGCCCGATAAAACATAAACTCGCAATTAATTGGAATGAAATTGAGCAAATATCCGTATCCACTTTCTCAATTGGATAATACTTCTTTGGGAGTAAGTCATATTGTTTGATGTCAATAAACATTCGTAGAACGCAGGCACGGGTGGTTTATGTGATGCAATTAACAGCTTTTCAAAATCATAAACTTACGTTTGAGAATGCAAATCAATTAGCAATTATCGTAGATTAGGTAAAGAGGCCAATAGATTGCCCAAACAATAATTCTCGCGATATTGAAATGGAATAAATATGACTAACAGAAGTGGTTTGAAAGAAGCGTGAATTGAATAAACAGAATAAAGCCGGAGTTATTTACTTTACAAAAAAAGCGCCCGTAGGCGCTTTTACAAACATATTCGAGATTAACCGATATATTCTAAGCCGTTCATGTATGGACGCAGAACTTCTGGCACCTGAATACGGCCATCAGCTTGCTGATAGTTTTCCAGTACAGCAACCAGCGTACGACCAACAGCCAGACCAGAACCATTCAGTGTATGCACCAAACGTGGTTTTTTGTCGGTTTTGTTACGGCAACGAGCCTGCATACGACGCGCTTGGAAATCCCACATGTTTGAGCATGAAGAGATTTCGCGGTAAGTGTTCTGAGCAGGAACCCAAACTTCCAGATCGTAGGTTTTGCTTGAGCCAAAGCCCATATCGCCCGTACACAGCAACACTTTACGGTATGGCAAGTTCAGCAGCTGCAGCACTTTTTCAGCATGACCGGTCAATTCTTCCAGCGCATCCATGGAATCTTCTGGACGAACGATCTGAACCAACTCAACTTTATCAAACTGGTGCATACGGATCAGACCGCGAGTATCACGACCATAAGAACCGGCTTCTGAACGGAAGCATGGCGTATGGGCGGTCATTTTCAGCGGCAGGGATTCTTCTTCCAGAATTTCGCCGCGCACCAAGTTAGTGACCGGAACTTCAGCCGTTGGGATCAGCGCATAGGTGCTGGAATCCGCTTCTTCTTCCAGTGGACGCGTGTGGAACAAGTCGCCCCCGAATTTTGGCAACTGACCAGTACCATACAGAGTATCGTGGTTTACCAGATACGGAACATAGGTTTCCAGATATCCGTGCTGCTCGGTGTGCAGATCGAGCATGAACTGTGCTAACGCGCGGTGCATACGTGCGATTTGGCCTTTCATGACAACAAAGCGCGCGCCGGTTAGTTTAACTGCGGCAGCAAAGTCTAGCCCGCCAGTCATTTCGCCCAGCGTTACATGGTCGCGGACTTCGAAATCATAAGTACGAGGCTCGCCCCAGCGGCTCACTTCCACATTGTCGTTTTCGTCTCTACCTACCGGCACAGAATCATCTGGCATATTAGGAATAGACAACGCCAGATCGCGAATATCGTTTAACAACTGATCCAGCTCAGACTTAGCCGCATCCAACTTTTCGCCCAATTCGTTGACTTCAAGACGCAGTGGTTCAATATCTTCGCCACGCGCTTTAGCCGCACCGATGGATTTGGATCGCGAGTTACGCTCTGCTTGCAGGCTTTCAGTTTCAACTTGCAGCACTTTGCGGCGTTCTTCCTGCTGACGCAGAGTGTCAACATCCAGTTTAAAGCCTCGACGAGCCAGCTTTTCGGCGACTGCGTCTAGCTCATTACGCAGTAGATTGGGATCTAGCATGCTAATCCTGTGATTATATTGAGGGAGTTTTAATGAGCAATACATTGAGCACAAGACGCTCAATGTAAAGCGTATTTTATCAGGGTTAACCTTACCGCAATGGGAAAATTAGCGGTAGCGTTTTGTCGGGCTATTTTGATCCTGCTCAGCCAACCATGCCAGTTTTTCACCAATTTTGCCCTCTAAACCACGGTTAGTGGGCACATAATATCGGGTTTGTGACATTTCAGGTGGGAAGTAGACTTCACCGGCGGCATAGGCATTAGTCTCATCATGAGCGTAACGATACTCTGCCCCCAGCCCCATTTCCTTCATCAGCTTGGTCGGTGCATTGCGCAAATGATCGGGGACGTCGTAATCAGGACGCTCTTTCGCATCATGCAAAGCGGCTTTGAACGCGGTATAAACTGCGTTACTTTTCGGTGCACAGGCTAAATAGACAATGGCCTGCGCAATCGCCCGTTCGCCTTCGGCTGGCCCTACGCGGGTAAAACAATCCCATGCGGAAATGGCCACCTGCATACCGCGCGGATCGGCATTGCCGACATCTTCGGAAGCAATTGCCAGCAGGCGTCGAGCCACATACAGCGGATCACCACCGGCAGTAATAATGCGGGCATACCAATAGAGCGCCGCATCCGGTGAGGAACCTCGTACCGATTTATGCAGCGCCGAAATCAAATCATAAAAACGGTCACCTTTATTATCAAAGCGAGCACTGCGCTCACCTGACACTTCTTTCAGAAGATTCGGCGTTAATACACGATTACCGCTGGCATCAACTTCTGCCATATCGGCCATCATTTCCAACGTGTTTAGCGCACGGCGGGCATCCCCGCCGACCAGCTCGGCAATCATATTGCGAGTGTCATCTGGCAGAACAATATTTTGTCCGCCGTAACCACGCTCTTTGTCGGCCATCGCCTGATTAAGCACTTCGATAATATCGTCGCTGGTCAGCGCCTTAAGCAAATAAACACGGGCACGTGAGAGCAGCGCCGAGTTCAACTCAAAAGAAGGATTTTCAGTCGTAGCGCCGATGAAGGTGATGGTGCCATCTTCGATATGAGGCAGGAACGCATCCTGCTGACTTTTGTTAAAACGGTGAACTTCATCGACAAACAGAATAGTGCGGCGGCCAGCATCACGATTATGCCGAGCACGCTCGATAGCCTCACGGATCTCTTTGATACCGGACGTTACCGCCGAAATACGCTCAACGTCAGCATTACCATAGCGACCGATCAATTCTGCCAGCGTTGTTTTACCTGTCCCTGGAGGCCCCCACAAAATCATTGAATGCAGGTGACCCGCTTCGATGGCTCGCGGCAACGGTTTGCCAACAGCCAGCAGATGGCGCTGTCCGATATACTGCTTCAATGTTTCTGGCCGCATACGCGCGGCCAGTGGTTGAAACTCGTTCTGCGAGAAGTCGAGGGACAGATTACTCACTGGATTTTCCCATTCAGTATTTTTAAAACTATTGACGCTGATCGTCCACCGTCACACCTTTAGGCGGAGTGAACTGGAATTTGCTGGCATCAACCACGCCGCTTTGCTGGCTTTTCAGCTTATAAGCACTGCTCTGGCCATCTTGTTCAACGGCGGTAAAGCTGTTGATAGTGCCCGTTGGCGATACGCTGATAGTGAATTTTTTGAGGTTATTTTTCTGGCTTTTTGGTGTCAGATCAAAAGTATCCCCAGTCTGTTTTACATTGTACTGATTCCACTCTTTCGCATCATTGCGGGTAATCAGCATAAACGGCGTATTGCTCGTCGCACTGTCTAGCCACGTCGCGGTAACTTGCTCAACAAACGGATTATAGAACCACAGCGTTTTACCATCAGAAACCAAAACGCTCTCATCCGGTGACGTCATGTGCCAGTTGAACAGGTTCGGGCGTTTTACCCAAAGCTCACCTTCGCCCTGCTGCACCGCCGCGCCATCAGCCGTCGTTACCGTCTGGGTAAAGCTCGAATGGAAACTATTCACTTTGTTCAAACGGCTTTGTAAATCACTCGTTGGAGACGCCAGCACCGCTGTAGATGCAAAACCGGTTACCAAACAGCACGCTAATAACAACTTTTTCATTATGTTCTATACCTTTTTTCGGTCACAGTTAACTGCTGAATACAGATAACCTCGGCTGATTTTTATCGTCTGGTCAACGGTGATTACGCCGCTGCACCACGCTTTATATTACCCAATATAATACGCTAACTTTAGCGAATAGACATGGGGTTATCATCGGTAACATTCTGAATGACGGTGATTTACACATCTTTGCTCTGCTAGACGCACCGCGATTTATTCAGCGACCGTCTGAAAATAAAACGGGCGGTGAAATCACCGCCCGTAAGCTACACGCCATCAATAATATGAATCACATATCATGCGATGGCGGCGCCAGCACTTCACGGTTACCGTTATTTCCCGGCGAGCTCACGATGCCCTGAGCTTCCATCTGTTCAACAATACGAGCCGCACGGTTATAACCAATACGGAATTGTCGCTGAACACCGGAAATCGAAGCACGACGTTTATCAACAACAAAGGCAACGGCCTGATCGAATAGCGGATCCAGCTCTTCATCGCTATCTAATCCTAAACCGCCTTCACCATCTTCAGACGAGCTCAAGATACTGTCGATGTATTGCGGACGACCGCGCGCTTTCCAATCCTGTACGACGGCATGAACCTCTTCATCGCGGACGAATGCACCATGCACACGCACCGGCATTGAAGAGTTAGGCGGCATATACAGCATATCCCCCATCCCCAGCAGCGATTCTGCGCCCCCCTGATCGAGGATCGTTCGGGAGTCGATCTTGCTGGAAACCGTAAAGGCGATACGTGTCGGAATGTTTGCTTTGATCAAACCGGTAATAACATCCACCGACGGACGCTGGGTCGCCAGCACCAAGTGGATACCTGCCGCACGTGCTTTCTGAGCCAAACGAGCGATCAGTTCTTCCACTTTCTTGCCAACGGCCATCATCAGGTCAGCGAACTCGTCCACCAGCACCACAATATAGGGCAGTTTCTCCAATACTGGCGGCGTCATATCCATGCTGTCGCCCGGTTTCCAGAACGGATCTGGAATTGGACGTCCCATCGCAATCGCCTGTTCAACGCGCTCGTTATAACCCGCAAGGTTACGTACGCCCAGCGCAGACATCAGCTTATAGCGACGCTCCATCTCACCCACACACCAACGCAGTGCGTTAGCGGCATCTTTCATATCCGTCACCACTTCGGTCAACAGATGTGGGATACCTTCGTAGACAGAAAGCTCCAGCATTTTCGGGTCGATCATGATGAAGCGCACTTCATCCGGTGTCGCCTTATACAACATGCTGAGGATCATGGCGTTCACACCCACCGACTTACCAGACCCCGTAGTACCGGCCACCAACAAATGCGGCATTTTAGCCAAGTCGGCGATGACCGGCTGCCCAGCAATATCTTTCCCCAGAACAATAGTCAGCGGAGAAGGGCTTTCGCAGAACTTAGAGCAATCTAAGACTTCACGCAGGTACACGGTTTGACGATGTTTATTTGGCAATTCCAAACCGACATAAGGTTTACCTGGAATGACCTCAACCACACGTACCGCAACCGCAGAGAGCGAACGCGCCAGATCTCGCGACAGGTTAGAGATACGCGCGGCTTTTACACCTGGCGCAAGATCCAACTCGAAGCGGGTGATGACTGGGCCTGGAGAGATCCCAACAACCTCGGCTTTAACGCGATAGTCCGCTAAGCGCGACTCCACCAGATTGCCCACCTGCTCCAGAGCGAACATATCTACAGGTTCAGAGTTGGCCGGTGGTTCAGTCAGCAGATCCAGCGTCGGTAAAGGCGTCGTCGGTTTTTCCAACGGCTGCTCATGACCGCGCATCAGGAATGGATGGATTAAACCATCCATGGCCGGATGCTGGCCTGTCGATGGCTGCGCCACTGGCTGTTGAGCGTTCGGTTGTTGAATGCTTGGCGGTGGCGTAACCGGCGCCGCAGGTGGCTGCTGATAAGCATTCGGTTGAACAGGTGCAGGCTGCTGCGAATACTGCGACGCAGCGGGCTGTTGATAGGACTGAGGCTGTGATGGCTGAACGGGCTCATCGTAACGACCAAATGGCACATCATAAGCATCGCTGTCACGTGCGGCCGTTTCTTCCTGCTCAGGGGTAATCGTGAACAAAGGCTCAGAAGGACCATCATCCACCAAATCAGCTACTGGCGTAAATCCAAACGCATTATTACTTGCTGCCGCTTCGCTTAACGCTTTCGCAGGCGAGAAGTCCATCAGGTCATTGCGGGAAGCAGTGACACCGCTTAATGCATAAGAATTATCATCCGTTGCATCACTCTGCTGCTGATAACGCTGTTGCTGCTGGGAAGAAAACTCGCTTTGCAGACGCGCCATTTCAGCCGCCTGCTCATCTTCAGCCTGATGCTCATATTGTTGTTCGCCATAGCGCTGTTGCTGTTGCTCCGCAAACGCCTGACGCAGCGCCGTTTGCTCTCTCAGTGCTTCATCATCAACCGGCTCAACATTATTTTGTTCTACATTTTGCTCTAGCGACTGCTGCGAATTTTGCTGGGCTCTCAGACGCTGAGCCTCAGCTTCTTTCTTCGCTTGCTCTTCCGCCATACGCTGCGAAGGAAGCTTAATCCCAAGAGAGGCTAATTCACGGCGAGTAGGGATCCGCACTGGATTTGGCCGCGGCAGTTCTGGGCCATTCCCTTGTTTCACCTGCAGGCTGCTGTCTTCCGTCGCGCTAAACGCAGGCATGAACAGAGCACCGGCAGCAGCGGCTGTAGACACCGTAGTCGGAACCACATCATCCCGTGACGCTGCGCCAAACGGCATGCTGTTTGGTGATAACCCCGGATTGATATATGGGGTTTTAGGCAGTTCATCACGATCGAAATGTGATGCACTGAAATTCATACCCGATGCGGCCGATGGCGTAGAAGGCGTCTCTGGTTCCAAGCTCCCCAAACGCGGCCCTTCATCATCCCATGCGGAACGTGCTGGACGAGTTGGCGCATGTGACACATTCGTTGGGCGATCTTCCGGCATCTCGAAAGAGTAAAGCGGAGGCATACTAGGCTTAATTTCTGCCACCGGTTCAGGCTCTGAAGCGCTAAAGGTCATAGGCTCAGTCGCAGCAGAAGCAACGGGCTGAGCCGAAGCCACCGCGGCGCCAACGGCAGAAACAGCCGCCGCTGGTTTTAATTCATGGCTGACAGCAGGCTGTGCGGATTCATCCAGAGACATTTCCGCCTCATGCAGCGGACGTAATTTCCCCAGAAGAGGATCGTTTTCGTCCTCATCGACACTTGGCAACTCTGGTGCGGTTCTTGTTGGCTTGGCCAGCAAGATATCGTCTTCATCCTCATCAGTCGCCCGAAGCAGAACATCATCTGTCTCCTGCCCTGCCGACGATGCGTGTTTATCCAGCACAACGTCACGCGCATCGTCTTCGTAATCGTAGTCATCATCATCGCGATCGCGACGCGTACGATTACTCATGAAGGTTAAACCACCGAGCAAGACCCCACCGATTTTCTCCGCGATGGTCAGCCATGACCAGCCGGTAAACAGAGTCAGCCCAACGGCCCATACCCCTAACAGCAGCAATGTTCCCCCCACGCTGCCCATGAGAGGATTCACGCCGTTCTCCAGCAGACTCCCAATAAGACCGCCGGAGGCAAAATGGTAGATGTCATCAACGTTTAACGCGGTTAAACCGCAGGACGCTAAAACCAGCGCCAGCATGCCGATGAGTTTCAGGGATATCGCAAAATAGTCGAGATAGCCGCTATCGTCGCGTTTGCGGTAGGCAAACCAACATAGAGCGAGCATGACAGGAGGAATGGCGTATCCCATCACTCCGAAAACAAAGAATAGAGTATCAGCTAGCCATGCACCTGCCCCGCCGCCAATATTATTGATAGGTTCATGCCATGCCGTTTGCGACCAGCTCGGATCCGAGGGGTCAAAGCTCAGCAACGAAACCATAAGATAAATAGAAAACAACGCCACTACTATGAGTAACGCTTCGTATAGCCGACGTCCACTGCTCATTCGTTTGAGAGTAACGTCCTTCTCTTCTGTGTATTCCTGGCTCAAGAAAGGCTCTCCAGGTTCCTGTTTTTCACCATAGCACTATTATTGCCTATTGCCGCTTTAGAACAACGCATTGCCACGTAATTTTGTATTTAACAAAGACTCGTACGAATAACAACGCCGAGAGACTATACCCTCGGCGCTGAAACTGTATAGATACACAGGAGTGTAACCAAATTACTCAGGTTTTGCACCTGCTACCGTTATCGCGTTTTGATAACCAAGCGATTGCTCTGTTTGACTTCTTCCATAACCACGTAGGTACGGGTGTCATTTACGCCCGGTAGGCGCAGCAGAGTTTCGCCAAGCAATTTACGATAAGCGGACATGTCAGGCACACGTGTTTTCAACAGATAGTCGAAATCACCTGAAACCAGATGACACTCCTGAATTTCTTCCAGTTTCTGAACAGCGGTATTGAACTGTTCAAACACATCTGGGGCTCCGCGGTTCAAGGTAATTTCAACAAATACCAGTAAGGACGCATCCAGATAGTGCGGGTTCAACAGTGCAGTGTAACCTTGAATAAAACCCTGTCTTTCAAGGCGACGTACACGTTCTAAACATGGAGTTGGGGATAAACCAACTCGCTTAGAAAGCTCAACGTTCGAAATTCGTCCATCCTTTTGCAGCTCATTCAGGATGTTACGGTCGATACGGTCGAGATCTTTACCAGGGCGCTTTTTATTGTCTGCCATCTTATTGTCTCTCTTATATCCTTCCCTGCTCGCCATCCCCTTAACAAGTTCATTTTGTTAAGGATTTGTCCCAAACGAAAACCCATGCCTGCTGTCAATCAACAATTCCCATTGTTAATATTCACGAAAACAGCCCGGATAAAGCTGGCATAAACGGACCATCCAACTTCTTTCTGTTTTCGCCGATTGCACTCAGTTCGCATGCGAGGGCTCGCATAATTGCTTTTCTCTGATTCCAAATCACTGCATATCGAGGCCACATCCTATTCAGATGTTCGCAGCAGGGTCTCCCTTCGCTACGTTCCCTAACGCCACTCATTGAAGCCAATTTCAGCACTACACTTATTTTTGCCTACTACTCAATATTTCTTGTTACATGAGAAGAAACGCTGTTTTAGCCAGTGTGAGCTATTTGCCACGCTTAAACAGACAAAAACTCTGTCAAACGTCCCCCAGACCACAAAAACCAAAGACAAGTTCTTCCCTACATCCATGTTTTCGCAAATGCACAGGCGATTGTCAAAGCAAAAGAAGTAAAATCAGACGAACATGCCAACTATTATTAAGAAACTCTACGAGCAGAGAAAAAAATAAAGAGACAAAACAGACGAATAAGCATCGCTGATGGGCGCTATTAAGCTGCTTTATCGACAAGAATGTTATCGGAATAGGTTTAAAAAAAATTATCTGCTGTCATGATTTTTGCTAATCGATAGCTTTCTACTATCAAACAAATTGATAACAATTTTTTTGCACGCTTTTTTTCAGACGCTAACTTCCCTACAATCGGGTTATTGTCCTGTAAAATTGGAAAAGAGGAATTCATGGGCACAGTCAAACATAGCAAACTCCTGATCTTGGGCTCCGGCCCTGCGGGATATACAGCAGCCGTCTACGCCGCGCGCGCCAACCTTAATCCGGTATTGATTACCGGCGTTGAAAAAGGCGGTCAATTGACGACAACGACTGAAGTCGAAAACTGGCCAGGCGATCCAGAAGGCCTGACTGGCCCTCTGTTAATGGAGCGCATGCATGAGCATGCCGCCAAATTTAACACCGAAATCATTCTGGACAACATCGAACGTGTCGACTTACAGACGCGTCCTTTCCGCCTGTTCGGGGGTTCTCAGGAATACACCTGCGATGCGTTAATCATTGCCACCGGCGCCTCGGCTCAGTATTTAGGACTACCTTCCGAAGAAGAATTCAAAGGACGCGGAGTTTCTGCATGCGCGACCTGCGACGGCTTCTTCTACCGCCAACAGGAAGTGGCCGTTATCGGTGGCGGTAACACCGCCGTTGAGGAAGCGCTCTATCTGTCTAACATCGCATCTAAGGTGCACCTGATCCATCGTCGCGATACGTTCCGCGCCGAAAAGATTCTGATTGCACGCATGATGGACAAAGTTGCCAGCGGCAATATCGTCCTGCACACCAACCGTACGCTTGATGAAGTGTTGGGCGACCCAATGGGCGTTAATGGTCTACGTCTGAAAGCCACTGATAGTGATAAAACCGAACAGCTCAGCGTCACCGGTTTGTTCGTGGCCATCGGGCACAAACCGAATACGGCTATTTTTGAAGGTCAATTGGCCCTTGAAAACGGCTATATCAAGGTACAATCGGGTCTTGGTGGAAATGCGACCCAAACCAGTATTCCGGGCGTATTTGCCGCAGGCGACGTCATGGATCACATCTACCGTCAGGCGATTACCTCTGCGGGTACCGGCTGTATGGCGGCTCTGGATGCGGAACGCTATCTCGATGGGTTAGCGGCTGCCAGCCATCAATAAGCGCTAGCCAACCCCGTTTCTCCCTGTCCATCATTCAGTTCTCAGATCGACAGGGGGAAATCGCCTTCCCGTTCTTACAGAGCGTTTTCGCTCATACTAGTCCTTGTCGTGTAAGAAACGCTCAATAGCCGAGAGCAAAGCAACCCCCTCTTCCAACTGGGGATGATGCCCCACATGCGCTAACACATGCAGAGTGGCATTCGGTATCAAATCTGCCATTTCTTGGCTTAACACCAGCGGCGTCGCCTGATCTTGTTCCCCGCAGACCACTAATGTCGGAATGGTAATTTTTTTCAGTAAGCCACGAACATCTGTTCGATTAATCGTTGCCGCAGCGATAGCGTGCGCAATGCCAACGCGATCGTGAGACAGCATGATATCGATCTCATGTTTAGCGAGTTCCGGATTGTCGCTCAGCCATTGGGCTGGGCAGAGTCGTTTCTGTACGGCTTCGAATGCCGCCATTCTTTCCGTTTCGGCTCCCTGAGAGACAATGTGCAGCAAATTATTCCACTGGGTAATGCGCTCTGCGAATTCCGCACGTGCACTTGTACCGACCAAAATCAGATGACTCACCACATCAGGATGTAACGCTGCCAGTCGGATACCTATCATTCCACCTTGGCTTTGCCCCACCAAAATGACTTTCCCCAGCGCTAAAACCTGCACCAGCAAAGCAATGTCGTTAGCCGCATCATCTAGCGTCCACTGCGCAGGAAACACACCGCTCTCCCCATGCCCTGGCATATCTAAGACAATACATCTGTAGTTTTGCGATAACACCGCCACCTGCTGATCAAAACTACTTCGATCCAAGAATAAGCCATGAGCAAAAATAATCGTCGGCCCAGTACCTACGTCGGTGTATGCATACACATTACCGTTAATGCGAATTCGCTGTTGTTCAAAGCAATCCGCCGGATCGAATGCCCGAGCTAATAACGCAGAGTCTTCAAAAATCTGATAATGCGCGATGAGCCCCTCCCGCATCTCAAATCGAATAACATAATCACTGCCGATGATATTTCCTGTTGTTAGCACCGTGTGGCGAAAACGACCTAACGCCAATACGGTATCTCCGGATTCAAACAGCTGAGAAACGGTAAATTCTTGCGGCTTAAAATCGCGGGGAAACGCCTCAAGCCAGCCACGGACCTGCTCACGTCCACGCAAAATACCCACGGTAGAAACACTCAACTCACCGTCGATGTGCCAAATGACGTCATCCGTCATCAACGCCAGCGCGGCATCAATGTTTCCGCTACCAAACGCGGCAAAATAGCGGTGTATAACGCTGAAATGGGATGACATCGTGGTTGATGCTGTACTAGAAGGCGTGGTCATATGTCGTACTCCTCGAATGAAATTAATCCTGATGTATCGTTTCTTCACTGGTTGCCAGAAACTGGATGGATTATCATTCATCGATAAATGCATAACTACAGACAGAATCGCCAAGGGGCTTTCCAAAAATGAAAAACATCAATTGGGATGACCTGCGTTATTTCCTGAGTGTCGCACGTACCGGAAGTTTGACGGGCTCTGCAGCAGAATTGCAGGTTAGCCAATCGACCGTTTCGCGCCGAATCAGCGCATTAGAGCAAGATTTGCATACCACGCTGTTTGCTCGACATGCCACCGGATACTTTCTCACCGATCAAGGCCGTGACGTTTTACGTAAGGTTTCTGCCGTTGAAGACAGTATTACCGCTCTGCACATAGGGCTCGCTAACCTTGATGCCAACACTGAAGGCACGATCCGGCTCGCGACGCCAGAAAGCTTGGCCGTAAACATGATTATTCCCGCGCTGCCAGAGTTTATCTCTCGGTATCCCAAACTGCGGCTAGAAATCATATCCGGCGTTGGCGTCGCTGATCTATCGCGCTATGAAGCCGACCTTGCCATACGTCTAGTTCGCCCACAGAGCGGCAACTTAATTATGCAGCGGCTTGGCGTAATGAATTCCGCAATCTACGCCAGCGCTGATTATCTGCAGCGACATCCAGCGCCTTCTAGCGATCCGACGTCTGGTCGCGCGTTTATCATCTGGGATCGTGCTTATTCTCACTTACCGACGGCAAGCTGGCTGGCAAAACAGGGCTATGATGCCAATCCTGCACTTATTACCAGCAGCGTTGCAGAGCAATATGCTGCGGCTAAGTCGGGGATTGGTCTGGCATTACTGCCATCATTTTTAGTCGCCCATGACGCAGATATGATCGAGGTCATACCTAGCAATCAGGTATTTTCCGAAGACCTGTGGCTAACGACCCACGCGGATTTGAGATCGTCCGTACGCATTCGAGCCATAAGTGAATTCCTTAAAGAATTAATTGCACGTTATCAGCCCGCGTTCTCCGATCTCGCCTAGGATAAAAACGGGATGAAGACGCTAGCCTCGCGTCTATTAACCTTAATTATCTAACCTGTTATCTGAACTACCCCACACTTGTTAACAGAATTTACCTTCCTTTGGTTTCAAGTCCTCGCAGGCCGTTGTAATATCAGCGCTTACGCCTGAACCGGTGAGTAAAGAAAAAATAGGCCGGGGATTAGCACTCTTTTCGACGCTTCATCTGCTTTAGAAATCATCGCAACACATGAATAAAAACCGACAACGCGAACTAACCCAGTGGCTAAAACAGCGTAGCTCGCTGGCCCGCCGCTGGCTGAGGATTTCCATGATCCTCGGTTTACTCTCAGGACTGCTCATCGTTGCCCAATCGTGGCTGCTGGCTAAACTGCTGCACGACCTGATTATTGAGCAGGTTCCACGCCAAACGCTTCTGGTTCCATTTAGCTTATTGATTGGCGCAATCGTGTTGCGAGCCGCATTAAGCTGGCTGCGTGAACGCGTCGGCTTTAAATGCGGGCAGATAGTGCGGGTACAAATCCGTAGTCTGGTACTCAATCGACTTGATGAACTCGGCCCTGCTTGGATTCAAGGCAAACCGGCTGGCCATTGGGCGACGTTAATCCTCGAACAAATTGAAGATATGCAGGAGTTTTACTCTCGCTACCTGCCGCAGATGTATCTGGCTACTATGATACCGCTGCTGATCCTGATTACCGTGTTTCCAATCAACTGGGCCGCAGGGATGATTCTGCTGGTCACCGCACCGCTGATCCCCCTGTTTATGGCGTTGGTCGGCATGGGAGCCGCCGATGCTAACCGCAGGAACTTCCTCGCACTTGGCCGTCTGAGTGGTAACTTCCTCGACCGCCTACGCGGGTTAGACACGCTGCGACTGTTTAATCGCGCCGCGGCTGAAACAGAAAATATCCGCCGTGCCTCCGAAGATTTCCGCAGCCGCACCATGGAAGTATTGCGTATGGCATTTTTGTCATCTGCGGTACTTGAGTTTTTCACCTCTATCTCTATTGCTGTCGTGGCGGTCTATTTCGGTTTCTCCTATCTTGGCGAACTGAATTTTGGTAGCTACGGCACCAGCGTTACGCTGTTTGCCGGTTTCTTAGTGCTAATTTTGGCACCAGAATTTTTCCAACCTCTGCGCGATCTGGGCACGTTCTATCATGCTAAAGCGCAGGCCGTGGGCGCTGCTGAATCGCTGGTCACTTTTTTGGCGGAAGATGCAGAAAGCCCGCAACAAGGTAAAGGGCAAGATGTCTTAGCGGGCACTCAGCCAGTGACGATTGTCGCTAACGAACTAGAGATTTTATCTCCGCAAGGTAAAATTTTGGCCGGCCCGCTCTCCTTTACGATTGATGCTGGGCAGCGAATTGCCTTAGTTGGATTTAGCGGTGCAGGAAAAAGCTCACTCATCAACGTTCTACTGGGCTTTCTCCCCTATCGCGGCTCGCTGACGGTAGACGGAAAAGAGCTACGCTCGTTATCGCAGTCTCAATGGCGGTTACAGCTTGGCTGGGGGGGTCAGAATCCAAACTTACCTGAATCCACATTACGAGCGAACGTATTGCTCGGCGCGCCTCAGGCAACGGAAGCACAATTACACACGGTTCTTGAGCGTGCTTATGTCACTGAATTCTTACCTTTGCTGGCGTATGGCATTGATACTGAAATTGGTGAAGGCGCGGCGCGACTCTCCGTGGGGCAAGCGCAACGCGTAGCCGTAGCGCGTGCGTTACTGCGTCCCTGCCGTTTACTGCTGCTGGACGAACCAACTGCAAGCCTAGACGCGCACAGTGAACAGCTCGTCATGCAAGCGTTAGAGCAAGCGTCGCATCAGCAAACCACGTTGATGGTTACCCACCAATTGGATGATGTCAGTCGCTACGATCAAATTTGGGTCATGGACAATGGGCAGTTGGTTCAGCGCGGCAGTTACGCGCAGTTGAGCCAGCACAGTGGTCCCTTTGCCGATCTGCTTGCCACACGCAGTAAGGAGCTCTAACCATGCGCGTACTTTTGCCGTTTTTAGCCCTCTATCGCCGCCATTGGTTCCTGATTTCCTTAGGTGTTGTTCTGGCGATCGTCACGCTTCTTGCCAGTATTGGTCTATTGATGCTGTCTGGATGGTTCCTTGCAGCTTCCGCGCTCGCGGGCCTTGCTGGATTGCTAACGTTTAACTACATGCTGCCAGCCGCAGGCGTACGCGGCGCAGCCATCATCCGCACCGCCGGACGTTATGCCGAACGAGTCGTTAGCCACGATGCGACTTTCCGCGTGCTATCGCACCTCCGTGTTTTTACCTTCAGCAAGATTTTGCCGCTGTCGCCGGGCGCAATTGCCCGTTTTCGTCAGGCTGAATTGCTCAACCGCTTAGTCGCCGATGTCGATACGCTCGATCATCTCTATCTGCGGGTGATTTCTCCGCTGATTAGCGCCATCGTCGTCATTATCGTGGTTACCGCAGGTTTGGCGTGGTTTGACCCCGCTTTAGCCTTCACGCTCGGCGGCATCATGCTGCTGTTGCTGTTTTGCTTACCGTTGGGCTTTTATCAGGCTGGGAAGCCGGTTGGCATGGCATTAACCGGATTACGCGCTGACTATCGCACGCTGCTGATTACCTGGGTCGCAGGCCAAGCAGAGCTAGCCATTTATGGCGCTGCTGACCGTTTCCGTCAGGCGCTCGATGCAAAAGAACAGGCGTGGCAGTTACAACAGAAAAAACAGGCCTCGCTGACCGGTGCCGCGCAAGCGTTGATGATCCTTGCCTCGGGTTTAACCTTCACGCTTTTGCTCTGGTTAGCGGCTGGGGGAGTAGGCCAATATGCTCAGCCGGGCGCGCTGATTGCGCTGTTTGTCTTCTCATCGTTGGCGGCCTTTGAAGCCTTGGCTCCGGTGGCGGGTGCTTTCCAGCATCTAGGACAGGTTACCGCATCGGCAACCCGCGTAGCGCAGATGATCAACCAAAAGCCGGAAGTGACCTTCCCACTTTCTGGGCCAACAATAAGCGATCAGATTGCCGTCACCGTTGATAACGTCACGTTCAGCTATCCAAATCAGTCCGTCTCGGTGCTGAACGACATTTCACTGACGGTGAAAGCCGGTGAAAAAATTGCCCTGCTCGGACGCACCGGCTGCGGCAAATCAACGCTTCTCCAGTTGATTACACGTGCGTGGGACTGTTCTCAGGGCGAAATTCGCCTGAATAACACCCCGCTGACGGCCTTTGATGAGGCAACCCTGCGGCAGGCGACTGGCGTCGTCAGCCAGCGTGTACACGTTTTTAGTTCGACGCTGCGTGATAATTTAAAAATCGCTAACGATGCGGCTACCGACCCTGAGTTGAAAAACGTGCTGGAACAGGTTGGCCTCGGAAAGTTATTGGATGATGCTGGGCTAAATGCATGGCTTGGCGACGGTGGACGCCCGCTGTCCGGTGGCGAGCAACGTCGTTTAGGCATTGCTCGCGCGCTGCTGCACCGCTCTCCCCTGCTGCTATTGGATGAGCCCACAGAAGGTTTAGATGCGGATACTGAAAAGCAGATCTTGGCGCTGATCATGAACCACTGCCAACATAAAACCCTGATCCTGATTACTCATCGACTACAGGGCTTGGATAACATGGATCGCGTGTGCGTGATGGAGAATGGCCGCATCGTCGAACAGGGGCATCACACTGCGTTGATGGCAGAAAAAGGCCGCTATTATCAGCTGTGTCAGCGACTATAGCCGACGAAACTGCAGCTATAGTTAACGGATTAGGCGATGTATTTCATTATGATGACGGGAATATTTTGATGCGCATAATGCAGCTGGATCGGCAATCCACGTTATTCCCGCCCACGGATCTTGCACTGCGTGAGCCCAACGGGCTGCTTGCTATCGGCGGAGACTTGCGCCCCGCGCGCTTGCTGGCGGCCTATGAGTCGGGTATTTTCCCTTGGTTTACGCCAGGAGACGTCATCTTATGGTGGTCGCCCGATCCGCGCGCGGTGCTGTTTCCGCATGAATTGCATATCAGCCGTAGCATGGCGAAATTTTTACGCCGCCAGTGTTTTACTGTGACGATCAATCAAGCCTTCAGCGAAGTCATACGCGAGTGTGCCGAACAACGCGATGAAGGCACGTGGATTGGCGAAGATGTGCAGCAAGCCTATGCCAAGCTACATGAGCTTGGCCATGCGCATTCCGTTGAGGTCTGGCAGGAAGATAGGCTAGTAGGCGGCCTGTATGGCGTTTTGCAGGGCTCTCTCTTTTGCGGAGAGTCGATGTTCAGCCGCGCAACAAATGCCTCCAAAACGGCACTGATTGCGTTTTGTGGGCATTTTGTGTCGTTTGGTGGAACATTAATTGACTGTCAGGTACTTAACGCGCACACTGAGTCGTTAGGTGCGCGCGATATCCCGCGCAGTGATTATTTACACCACTTACGGATTGACCAGAAAAAGGTAATTAACCCCGCCTGCTGGAAACCCCAAACTATTATTTCACGCGAGTTTGCGATAAAACCCCATCAAAATTGCCCGTAATGGATGAAGAACAACCGACACTCCTTTACATAATCGGGGTTTTTCGGCATTATCTTGCCGATTAAAAAATATGGTACTCATACCTAGAGGATTCGATGGCCAAAGAAGACAATATTGAAATGCAAGGTACCGTACTCGATACGTTACCAAACACGATGTTCCGCGTTGAATTAGAAAACGGACACGTCGTTACCGCTCACATCTCCGGTAAAATGCGCAAAAACTACATCCGCATTCTGACGGGCGACAAAGTCACTGTAGAGCTGACCCCGTACGACCTGAGCAAAGGCCGCATTGTCTTCCGTAGCCGCTGATAGGCTCATCCTGCGCACCTGCGTTGACGCATCTGCGGCATAAATTACACTCCTGGTGATGTTTAACGTCTGACGAGGCTGAAAAATATCACTGAGAGTTAGCTGAAAGCTTGAATTTCAGACATAAAAAAGAGCGCCTTTTGGCGCTCTTTTACTTTCATGCTCTGCGGCTGGATTAATGCAGGGCATCCTCAGCTTTACGTTTCTGTGCACTACAGAATTCGTAAGTCAGCTGTTGCTTGTCTTCGCTCAAATCAACGGTGACCGAGCCGCCATCAACCAGCGAGCCAAACAGCAATTCGTTTGCCAACGGCTTTTTCAGATTTTCCTGCACGACACGCACCATTGGGCGAGCCCCCATGGCATGATCGTAGCCCTTTTCTGCCAGCCACAAACGCGCGGCTTCGCTGACTTCCAGTGAAACACCTTTCGCATCCAACTGCGCCTGCAATTCAACGATGAATTTATCCACCACCTGCTGAATAATTTCAGTGGAGAGATGATTAAACCAAATGATGTTATCCAGACGGTTACGGAATTCTGGCGTAAACACCTTTTTGATCTCTTCCATCGCATCAGTGCTGTTATCTTGCTGCGCAAAACCGATGGATTTACGCTGCGTTTCACGCACGCCCGCGTTCGTGGTCATGACCAGTATGACGTTACGGAAATCGGCTTTGCGGCCATTGTTATCCGTTAGCGTTCCGTTATCCATAACCTGTAACAGCAGGTTGAAGACATCTGGGTGCGCCTTTTCGATTTCGTCGAGCAGCAGTACCGCATGCGGGTGCTTAATGACCGCATCCGTCAGCAAACCGCCCTGATCAAAACCCACATAGCCCGGAGGTGCACCGATCAAACGGCTAACGGTATGACGTTCCATATATTCGGACATATCAAAACGCAGCAGTTCGATATCCAGCGCTTTCGCTAACTGAACGGTAACCTCGGTTTTACCCACACCGGTAGGCCCTGCAAACAAGAACGAACCGACAGGCTTATGATCTTGCCCCAACCCTGCACGACTCATTTTGATCGCTTCGGTTAATGCACTGATCGCCTTATCCTGACCAAATACCAACATCTTCAGACGATCGCCCAAGCTCTTAAGCACATCGCGATCGCTAGCGGAGACAGTTTTCTCCGGAATACGCGCGATGCGGGCAACCACAGACTCAATATCAGCCACGTTAACGGTTTTCTTGCGTTTGCTCACCGGCATGAGGCGGCTACGCGCCCCCGCCTCATCAATCACGTCAATCGCCTTATCTGGCAGATGACGATCGTTGATGTATTTCACCGACAGCTCAACCGCCGCACGAATCGCTTTCGCGGTATAGCGCACGTCGTGATGAGCTTCATATTTCGGTTTCAGGCCATTAAGGATCTGTACCGTCTCATCCGGCGTTGGTTCAGTAATATCGATTTTCTGGAAACGACGCGCCAAGGCACGATCTTTTTCAAAGATATTGCTGAATTCCTGATAGGTGGTTGAGCCGATGACTCGGATCTTGCCGCTAGATAACAGCGGTTTAATCAAGTTAGCCGCATCCACCTGTCCACCGGAAGCCGCACCAGCACCGATGATGGTGTGGATTTCATCGATAAATAGAATGCTGTCAGTGTCTTGTTCCAGCTGTTTGAGCAGCGCCTTAAAGCGTTTTTCAAAATCGCCACGGTATTTGGTACCCGCCAACAAAGAGCCGATATCCAGCGAGTACAAGGTACAATCTGCCATCACTTCAGGCACATCGCCTTGCACAATTCGCCATGCAAGCCCTTCAGCAATAGCGGTTTTACCCACGCCAGACTCGCCAACCAACAGCGGATTGTTTTTACGACGGCGGCATAAAACCTGAATAGCACGTTCTAACTCTTTATCACGACCAATTAACGGGTCAATACCGCCGACTCGCGCAAGCTGATTTAAGTTAGTGGTGAAATTCTCCATGCGATCTTCACCGCTAGCCGGTTCTTCGCTCGCTGGATTTTCAGCGTTAGGAGCCTGCCCCGTTTCATCTTTACGGGTGCCGTGCGAGATAAAGTTCACAATGTCCAAACGACTCACGTCGTGCTTACGCAGCAGATATGCCGCCTGAGACTCTTGTTCGCTAAAAATAGCCACCAGTACGTTAGCACCGCTGACTTCATTACGGCCTGAGGACTGAACATGGAAAACAGCACGTTGCAAAACGCGTTGAAAACTCAGCGTTGGCTGAGTATCACGTTCCGCCTCGCCGTTAGGCAGCGTGGGTGTCGTTTGTTCAATAAAGGTTTCGAGTTCTTGACGTAAAGCGGCCAGATCGACAGAACAGGCCTCCAATGCTTCACGTGCCGCAGGGTTACTGAGCAGTGCCAGCAGCAGGTGCTCCACGGTCATAAACTCATGACGGTGCTCGCGCGCTCTGGCGAACGCCATGTTGAGACTGAGTTCCAGTTCTTGATTGAGCATAGGCACCTCCCCCATTTAAGTGGCCATTAACCGGCCTTTTCTAACGTACACAACAGTGGATGCTCGTTCTCCCGTGCATAACGATTGACGTGTGCGACTTTTGTTTCCGCCACCTCAGCGGTAAAAACACCGCAAATCGCTTTTCCTTTATAATGCACAGTAAGCATCAACTGCGTTGCACGTTCAATATCATATGAAAAAAACTTTTGCAGGACGTCAATCACAAATTCCATCGGAGTGTAGTCGTCATTGTTAAGTATAACTTTATACATTGACGGCGGTTTTACCTCATCGATTTGTTTGCTATCGGCTAATTGTTCGAAATTTAGCCAGTCGTTTTGGTTTGCCATGTCCTGCTCACTCTCTGTTGACTCTCACGCGATAGACCCAACACCTCGCATGATCCCATGTATTTCTTACCTGTTTCTTAACTGTGACACAAATCCTCACAGTTGTGTTATTTGCGTCGCATCAAGTGATTAATTTTCACCCAATTCGTATAAATAGCGTTAGCTGCTTCAAACTTTCATCACATGACACTGTGCTAAAAATAGCCATTGCTTGACGAACTAGCGGCTTACACTAAAGTGTAAATTCGTAATCTGGTGGCGATTTGTACAAATCGTTGCCATTTCGACCGACGAGTATCTGTTGCAAACTTACGGCTTACCCGATGAGTTTACAGATCTTTTCGGTGCCCGTAGGGTCTGTTCCTAAACTGTTCTCCACTGCCAGCGGCGAGTGAGACTCAAGAACATTTTAAGAACACATCTTGTATCTGCCCTCAAACGCAAACCGCTGTTTTCACACCCTTGTGTGCCTATAGCTGAGCGACAGAGGGCTTCAATCTTATCTCATAAATAGAGCGTCTTGCCGATGATAATCTGAGCCATCGCGCAAAACGCTTATAACCGCATGGCGAGGGTTGTATAAGCATGGAGACGGGTACTGTTAAATGGTTCAATAACGCCAAAGGTTTTGGCTTTATATGTCCTCTGAAGGGGGGCGAAGATATTTTTGCCCACTATTCCTCAATTCAGATGGAAGGTTACCGCACACTAAAAGCGGGTCAGCAGGTGCAATTTAATGTGCAAGAAGGGCCTAAAGGTAACCATGCCAACACCATTGTTCCAATCGAGTCAGAGATGACGGCCTAACCCTTTATCTCGAACTTAGCGTCGTATCCATACCTATGCCAGTGTCTATGCTGGCATTAATACTTAAGCTTATCTGTCGTTATCCCCGATTCCTTAGATAGGTAGTGGCTGTTTTGCCATTTTCAAGGGGAAGTGATGACAATCGTGGTGTATACGCGAAAGGTGAAACCTCATAACAAGCGACCTAAAAATTATCTCGCTAATAATTAAACCAAAATCCTATTTAATATCTTAATTCAAAATAAAATTAAATAAAGCATCAACAGAAATGAAATTGTTGTTTTTAATATCGTCAGTGGCTTACATGATTTAATTAACGTTGATACTCAATCTGCTTAACTACTCGATAGAAATTAAAACAGCCACGTTCTATCAGGTATATCACATGTCTCAAATCAGCGTCGAACGCACAGCAGATAAATCCGCGACGGGTTTTCAGCTCTTTAATTCTCTTGCAAAAGGAGAGTTAAGACCTGGTCGTCTTTGGCATGCGAGAAACTATAGGACTAAATTTGTTCTGAGAACGCTTTTAGCGCCGATAGCCACGATGAAACTGCTCGACAACATTGCGGCTATCCCTTCTTGCCAAGACGTGCTGTTAACGCAACCCCGTCTGCCTTGCAAGCTGCACCACCCTTATCTCAACGTCCACTTCAAGCGTCGAGATGCCGTTAAAGCAATTGGTGAACACTACCAAATGTTGGATGAGGCGTTGCCGAACAGCGTTTTGCGGAAAATATATCGAGCTCAACCTTATTATCTCTGTGAAATAGAGGGTAAAAATGAGCAACTGTACCGAATCGGTATCAGTCCTATTGATAGCCTTAATAAAGAAGGCGAACTTTCGCTATTATTTTATACGGCAGAGGGGGTAATGCTGTCAGAATGTACGTTTACCTTGTTGATGCATTCAGGGAAAAAGACGCTATTCATTGGGGGGCTGCAGGGACCAAAACAATCGGTTCCACATGAGCTAATTCAAACCGCCACCAAAGGGTGTCACGGTTTATTTCCTAAACGGCTGTTGATGCAGGCGCTATGCCTATTTGCCCATACCGTAGGCTGTGAGCAAATACTCGCCGTGGGCAACGAGACTCATATTTATAAAAACTGGCGTTATAACAAAAAGAAAAGCCGTAAAATGATGTCAGATTACGATGGTTTTTGGTTGTCTATCGGCGCAGAGCCTACAGCGGAAGGCTATTTCCGCTTGCCAATGACCATTGCACGTAAGTCTTTGGAAGAAATTGCCAGCAAAAAACGTGCAGAATATCGCCGTCGCTATCAACTGCTGGATACCCTTGAGTCTTCAGCGCGTGTTGCCCTAGGACGATAATACTGCCGATTAAAGCCTTCTTAGCCGCGATTCTTACTTGGGAATAGCGGCTAAGAAGCGATCGCCACTCGCTATTCCGCCTTGCCTCGCGCCAGCCATAACACGCGTGAAAACATCCCTTTAATCAATGCAGGCACGGAATCCGTCCCCCAGGCTTCCGCCTGTGCGGCAACAGAGATCGCCAAATCTGGCTTGGAGGAGCGGTGAATTGCTTTAGTAATAACCTTTCTCATCGACAGAGGTACATTCGGGGGCAATCCAGCGATATCGTGATAAACCGATGCAAAACCTTCGCGATACATATAGTGCTCCATGTCCGGCGCAGGTAATGCAGTAAGGCGATCGCGTTCGTTATCTCTGGCGTGTTCCACCAGCGCTCTCACCGTTGCGGCATATTTGCGGCCGGCATCATCGCCGTCGACCAGCACATGCCATTCCAGCCCCATATGGCGAGCAAACTTAACCAAGGGACGAATACCACACTGGGCAAACTCGATAACCTTGATACCTTCCGTTTCGAAATGATAGCCGCACTGCCTCGCCAATTCGTTCAAAAGCCAAACCTCAGTCTCTCCTTCGACCAGTAGCCAACAACGGGCAAAAAGTGATGAGGCGCGATTAAACCGAATATGAAACGCAATACGCCGGCTATCTTCTGGCGACATTCCTTGCGGCCCAATCCGGTAAGTCGCCACTTTATTAGACTGACGAACCAATCGACATACGCGCTCTACGGGCATCAGAGACAACAATTCACCAGAATTAGTCGTGGTAATTTTTTGCAGTGGCAGTTGATTCAGTAATCCCCATGCCACGGAGAGCATGATCGGATGCAGACGTGTTTCAGGGTCTTCTACCAGTAAAAGTGGTCGAGCATGAGGATCGAGCGTAATTGCACCTTTAGCCTGCAATAATGTCGAAAAAAGCCCAAGCAAGATCAGGCGCATATTGCGGCTGCCCGACTCCGCAATCATCTGATTCATATTTTCCAACGAACGCCATGCCTGACGTCCATGAACCTCATCGCTGTGGTGACGGCGACGACGTGAATTGGTGAGCTGCTGCCCCTGTTCAGCGAAATAGTGCTCCAGCAGTTGCTGCATGGCATTCAGCCCCTGCCGCAGTTCACTATTGCTCAGCTTTTGCGGATTACGCACCAACTCGCGCGTCAAATCATCTAGCTGCTGCGCAACCTCACTTTGATCGGGCACCCGATTTTGCGCAATGACGGTCGGACGCAAGCGGCGGATAAAGCGCGCATCACGTAGGCGTAAAACCGGATGCAAACGCACAATTTCCCGTGCCAGTTTATCAACATGATGCAGTTTTAGCGGCTCGCCCTTTTCATCTAAAAACGAACGCCAGGTACATACTGTGCCATCGTCGCAAAGCTCCCCTTCTTGGCGGAAATAGATGCGTTGAAAACGATCGTTTCCATCCTGCCAAAGAGAAGAAAGAGGCCGATACCGTGGCGCGTTATGGTGCCCAACGTCTGATTCACAGAAAACAAAGATGATTTGCAGGTAACGCTCTTTGGCCGCTTCATCGCCGGGAGGAAAGTAGAAATCTTGAGGTTCAAAATGATAGAGGTCGGTATTCGGTGACAGACAAAGGGTCAACGCATCCAACAAACTGGATTTACCCCATGCGTTTTCACCGATCAGAACGGTGTTTTCGTCCAGTGTTAAAGACAGACGGTTTATTCCTCTAAACCCGACAATCTCGATCCGTTCTAGATACATCAGTTCTCTCCCTTACGGATTCATTCATCTGAGAATGAGAAAAAAATGCTGTCTGGTCAAGCACTCACTGCCGATCCATCCCCGATTTTGTTCTGCTAATTCACCTCGTGAAGATTAAAACGCCAAACCATTCCGCTTGATTTATCAATTCCTCTGTTGCTCTTTACTCACCAAAACCTTTTGGGTAGCGTATTGCCACTCATCATTACAATCTAGGTTATTCATGTATTCGGGACTGCTCATTATCTTGGTGCCGCTTCTGCTCGGCTACCTGATCCCTCTACGCCAAAAGAGCTTAGTGGTATTAATTAATCGTCTACTCAGTTGGATGGTTTACGTCATTCTGTTTTTTATGGGCATCAGCCTCGCCTTTCTGGATAACCTCAGCGAAAACCTGTGGCTTATTTTTCAGTATGCTTCGGTATTCTTTATTTGCATCATCGTTGCCAACCTTATTGCATTATTGCTATTAGAAAAAAAACGCCCGTGGGTCGTACTACATAAACAGGAAGAGTTGCCTTCACGTCTTCATATGGCGCTTGAATCGCTCAAGCTGTGCGGCGTTGTGGTGGGCGGTTTTGCGCTCGGTCTGACCCAATGGACATGGCTCAGCTATGCTTCACACGGCAGCGAATATGCGCTGATATTCCTACTGCTGCTGGTAGGCTTACAGCTACGCAATAGCGGTATGTCACTCAAACAAATTCTCTTAAATCGACGCGGTATGATTATCGCCGTGTTGGTGTGCGTGAGCGCGCTAGTCGGCGGAGCTATCGCCGCTTTGCTGCTGGGATTACCAATAAAAACCGGCTTAGCCATCGCATCAGCATATGGCTGGTACTCACTCTCGGGGATCATGATGACCGATGCTTTCGGCCCGGTGATCGGCAGCGCCGCCTTCTTCAATGATTTGGCGCGTGAGCTGTTCGCCATTATGATGATTCCAACGTTAGTGCAGCGTAGCCGCTCCTCTGCGCTGGGGCTGTGTGGCGCAACGTCAATGGACTTCACGCTCCCCGTTCTGCAACGCAGCGGCGGTCTAGAATTGGTTCCGGCCGCGATCGTGCATGGCTTTGCCTTAAGCCTCATCGCCCCTGTATTGATGGCAATTTTCTCCTCCTGATAGCTGAAGATCCTACTGATGTCATGGGGTGATAACCCCATGACATACCTCAAACGTTTTAGTATTCATCACCTGAATAATTCTCAGTTACAGCTTAACTTGCGCTATATCAAACAAAGATAAAGTTGCATCAAAAATTCCTTTTTTACCGCGAGAGACAGGTCTACCCTTTAAACAAGCATAATAAATGCAACTTTAAAAGGAAGCTCAGAATGTACTGTGTCCAATGTGAACAAACCATCCGAACCCCTGCGGGTAATGGCTGTTCTTTCGCTCAAGGTATGTGCGGTAAAACTGCCGAAACGTCTGACCTACAAGATTTACTGGTTGCCGCTTTGCAAGGCCTGTCTGCATGGGCACTGAAAGCGCGTGAGCTGGGTATTATCGACCACAACATCGACAGCTTTGTGCCTCGCGCTTTTTTCTCCACGCTAACCAACGTTAACTTCGATTCCGAACGCATCGTGGGCTACGCACGTGAAGCATTAGAAATGCGTGATGCACTGATGGTGGCCTGTCGCGCCGTTGACGCAAATGCACAGGTCGATCATCCGCTTGCTGATTTGCAGTTAGCAGGTTCCGATCTAGCCACGCTGCGTAAACAAGCCGAAGAATTCGCCCTGAATAACGATAAAGCAGAAATCGGCGATGACGTTCACGGCCTACGTATGCTGAACCTCTATGGCCTGAAAGGCGCTGCCGCTTACATGGAGCATGCTCACGTTCTGGGTCAATACAGCGACGATATTTATGCTGAATTCCATCATTATATGGCGTGGTTAGGTACTCAGCCGCGCGATGTCGATACCTTGCTCAATAATGCAATGGGCATTGGTAAAATGAACTTCAACGTGATGGCCATTTTGGATAAGGGTGAAACCGACGCTTACGGCCATCCAACGCCAAGCTCCGTGAACGTTCGCCCTGTCGCCGGTAAAGCGATTCTGATTTCCGGTCATGATTTGAAAGATCTGCGTATGCTGCTGGAGCAAACCGAAGGTACCGGCGTGAACGTCTATACCCACGGTGAAATGCTGCCGGCACACGGCTATCCTGAGCTGAAAAAATTCAAGCATCTGGTCGGTAACTACGGCAGTGGTTGGCAGAATCAGCAAACCGAGTTTGCCAAATTCCCTGGCCCAATTCTGATGACGTCTAACTGTATCATCGACCCCAATGTTGGTAATTACACTGACCGCATCTGGACTCGTAGCATCGTTGGCTGGCCTGGCGCTCGCCATTTAGAAGGTGATGACTTCAGCCAGATCGTTGCTCAAGCTCAGGTTTGTGAAGGTTTCCCGTACAATGAAATTGAGCACATGATCACCGTTGGTTTTGGCCGCCAGACCTTGTTGAACGCAGCAGATACCGTCATCGATCTCGTCTCGCAGAAGAAATTGCGTCATGTATTTCTAGTGGGCGGCTGCGACGGTAGCCGTGCTGAACGTAGCTATTTCACCGACTTTGCACGCGCAGTTCCACAAGACTGTCTGATTCTGACGCTGGCCTGCGGCAAATATCGCTTCAACAAACTGGACTTCGGTACGCTGGAAGGATTGCCTCGTCTGCTGGATGTCGGTCAGTGCAACGATGCCTATGGTGCCATCATGCTGGCCGTAAAACTGGCTGAGACGCTGGGTTGCGGGGTGAACGATTTACCATTGAGTTTGGTGCTTTCTTGGTTCGAACAGAAAGCTATCGTGATCCTGCTGACTCTGCTGTCATTAGGCGTGAAAAATATCTACACCGGCCCAACCGCTCCGGGCTTCCTAACCGATAACCTGCTCGCCATTCTGAATGAAAAATTCGGTATGCGTTCTATCTCTACGGTTGAAGCCGATATGAGCGAAATTCTGGGCGCGTAATCGCACTCGATGTCACCCTATAAGCCGCAGCCCGCAAGGTCTGCGGCTTTCGAATTGAGAACATATGATGACAATGCCAACTCCCCTCTGCCCCAATCAGATGCAGGTGCATTCCATTCATCAGGAAACGCCGGACGTCTGGACAATCTCTCTCATCTGCCATGATTTTTACCGCTACCACCCAGGGCAATATGCACTGGTGAGTATTCGTAATAGCGAAGAGACGCTGCGAGCCTACACGCTCTCCTCCTCGCCAGGCCAGAGCCAGTTTATTACGCTGAGCGTACGCTGCCTGCCCGATGGTGAAGGATCACGTTGGCTTACGCAGGAAGTCCATCCAGGGCAACAGCTATGGTTGTCTGATGCACAAGGTGAATTCACCTGCGCCAATGCGCCTTCCGATCGCTATCTCATGCTGGCGGCTGGCTGTGGCGTAACACCGATTATGTCAATGACTCGCTGGCTGCTAGCAAATCGTCCAGAGACTAACGTGCAGGTCATTTTTAACGTACGTACCCCGCGTGATGTGATTTTTGCCGATGAATGGCGTGCCCTCTCGGCCCATTATTCCCAGCTCAATCTCACGCTGATGGCCGAAAGCGATGCCACGGAAGCATTCCTCAGTGGTCGCATTACGCGCGAAATTCTCGAGCAGCTTTGCCCTGATATCGCCACTCGCACTGTCATGACCTGTGGACCTGCACCGTACATGAAAGCGGTGAAACAGCTTTCGCAAGATCTTGGCGTCCCCGCCGAACGTTTCCATCAAGAGCAATTTCAGGTTATTGCTGATAATGATGAAAATGGCAATATGCTCAAACTCACCACAAACACTCCGCTGCACACTTACCACGCGCCAGTGGGAGCAACATTGCTGTTTGCCATGGAGCAAAATAAACTGCCCATTCAGGCCGCATGCCGAGCAGGCGTCTGTGGATGCTGTAAAACCCGCATTCTAAGCGGCGATTACACCACCACCAGCACCATGACGCTAACGCCAGATGAAATCGCTCAAGGTTATGTTTTAGCTTGTTCCTGCCAGCTCAACGGTGACATCGTGATTGCCTAATCCCGCCTCAGCCTCATGCCGTCACCTGTGGTAAATAGGTGGCGGCCACTGGTTGGCAGCGTTTGAGCCTACGTCGCACCTTCTTCAATATCTTTCAGAAATATGTCATTGGCATAACATTTCTATAATATTTATAATACAAAATAGAGTAGTCTTAGAAAGGATAGACAATGCTCAGGCATTGCCGACAGAGCCGTGACTTTCGCCTGCGTACCCAATGTGGTCGTGTGCAGGCTACCTGATTGATTCAAGGGAGGTGTTCATGAAGCAAACTGTTGCAACCCTAGTAGCAAAAACCCTCGACCAAGCTGGAGTAAAACGTATTTGGGGCGTCACGGGCGACTCCTTAAACGGCCTCAGCGACAGTCTATTAAGAATGGGAACCATCCGCTGGATAGGAACCCGCCACGAAGAAGTCGCCGCTTTCGCTGCGGGCGCTGAAGCACAACTCACGGGGCAGTTAGCCGTCTGCGCAGGTTCGTGTGGCCCAGGTAATCTTCATCTCATTAACGGGTTATTCGACTGTCATCGCAATCACGTTCCGGTACTCGCAATCGCAGCCCACATCCCCTCCAGTGAAATCGGCAGCGGTTATTTTCAGGAAACCCATCCGCAAGAATTGTTTCGGGAATGCAGCCATTATTGCGAATTGATTTCGAATCCCGAACAGCTGCCGCAGGCTCTCGAAGTAGCCATGCGTCAGGCCATTTTAAAGAAAGGCGTTTCAGTTATCGTATTACCCGGAGACGTCGCGCTGCGCCCTGCGCCAGAAGATGCCAATCCGGTTTGGCACACGCCGCTGCTTCCTCGCGTTTTGCCACAGGAAAGTGAGCTAGATGCTTTCAAAGCTATTCTGGACAGTGGAAAAAAAATCACGCTGCTGTGCGGTAGTGGTTGCGAGGGAGCCCACGACGAATTAATTCAGTTTGCTGAAAAGATAAAAGCGCCAATTGTTCACGCGCTTCGAGGAAAAGAGCACGTCGAATGGGACAATCCTTATGACGTCGGCATGACCGGTTTGATTGGTTTTTCCTCCGGCTATCACGCCATGATGAACGCCGATACGCTAGTGCTTCTTGGCACTCAGTTCCCCTACCGCGCATTTTATCCAACCGATGCCACCATCGTGCAGGTAGATATTAATGCAGCCAGCATTGGCTCCCACTGCGCAGTCAATTTACCGCTGGTGGGCGACGTCAAATCGACGTTACAGGCACTTTTGCCTAAGCTTGACACCCGTAGCGATCGCCAGTTCCTCGATCAGGCTCTCGAGCACTATCACAAAGCGCGTAAAGATCTTGATGCATTAGCCTCTGCCAATGACGATCAGCCTATCCACCCTCAATACCTTGCTCAGCAAATCAGCGAACTGGCGAGCGACGATGCAGTATTTACCTGTGACGTCGGAACGCCAACCGTTTGGGCTGCCCGTTATCTGAAAATGAACGGTAAGCGCCGTCTGTTAGGCTCGTTTAACCACGGCTCGATGGCAAACGCCATGCCGCAGGCGATTGGCGCGCAGGGAAGTTTCCCCGATCGTCAAGTGATTGCCCTGTGTGGCGACGGCGGTTTTACCATGCTAATGGGCGATTTCTTAACGCTGGCTCAGCAAAAGCTACCGGTTAAAATAGTTATTTTTAACAACAGCGTGCTCGGTTTTGTTGCCATGGAAATGAAAGCTGGGGGCTACCTCACCGACGGTACCGATCTGCATAACCCTGATTTTGCCGCCATTGCCAATGCGGCAGGCATCAAGGGGATACGCGTAGAAAAAGCGTCTGAATTAAACAGCGCGCTTGCCGAAGCCTTCGCTCACGACGGCCCTGTCGTGGTCGACGTCGTGACGGCAAAACAAGAGCTGGCGATGCCGCCACAGATCAAGTTTGAACAGGCCAAAGGCTTCAGTCTTTATATGCTGAGGGCGATAATCAATGGTCGAGGAGACGAAGTGGTCGAGCTGGCCAAAACTAACTGGTTACGCTAAACCTTACCGTATCCCTCTCTTCGAGCGATCTAACACGGCGCAGAAATTCTGCGCCGTAATTTCATCTGAATTGCGGTCATCGCCGCAAATCGTTCGATATCCGCAATTTTCAATTTTGACTCTGCTAACCCTCATGTTACAAAGAACTTAGTTTATACCCGTCATACTTCACGTTGCCTGTTAGTTGGCTGCGCCCACTGGCGGCCTCAATGCAACTCGAATGGTTTAGGGTATATAAACATTCTATTTAAAATCACCCCCACGTTGAAGCCAAGCATTAGCCAGTGCAAAACCGGGAATTAAGGAGTTGTGCGTGATTGATCTTCGTAGTGATACCGTAACCCGCCCTAGTGAAGAAATGCGTTTAGCCATGTCACGCGCCGATGTTGGCGACGATGTGTATGGCGACGATCCCAGCGTAAATTTGCTCGAGCAAGAGGCCGCTGAACTCAGTGGCAAAGAGGCGGCGCTGTTTTTGCCAACGGGAACGCAGGCAAACCTCGTGGCTCTGCTAACGCACTGCCAACGCGGTGAGGAGTACATCGTTGGCCAAAAAGCGCATAACTACCTGTTTGAAGCAGGTGGTGCAGCGGTTCTCGGCAGCATTCAACCCCAGCCCATTGATGCGGCCTCCGATGGCACGTTGCCGTTAGATGTGGTCGCCAGCGTCATCAAACCCGACGACGTGCATTTTGCCCGAACTAAACTGCTGTGCATTGAGAATACCCATAACGGCAAAGTATTGCCGCTGAGCTATCTGGAACAAGCGTGGGCGTTTACGCGAGAAAAAGGTTTGGCGCTGCATGTTGATGGCGCACGTATCATGAATGCCGCCGTTGCATTAGATGTACCTCTTTCGACTCTCACCCAGTATTGCGATACCTTGACGATTTGCTTATCCAAAGGACTCGGGGCACCGATTGGCTCGCTGCTGTGCGGCAGCGCCGCCTATATCAAACAGGCGCGTCGCTGGCGTAAGATGGTAGGCGGTGGCATGCGTCAGGCGGGTATTTTGGCTGAAGCCGCTCGCTACGCACTGCTTAACAACGTTGAACGCCTGCGCGAAGATCATGAAAACGCACAATGGTTAGCCAATGAGTTAAGCGCGATTGGTGTAGAAGTCATGGCTCCAGGAGCCCAAACCAATATGCTGTTCTTAAAGGTTCCTGCTCATGAAGCTGCGCAACTGGGAGGATGGATGAAAGAACGCGGCGTATTAATGAGCGCTGGCGCCGTCACTCGTATCGTGACGCATCTTGATGTCTCTCGAACCGATTTAGAGCAGTTGGTCGCATTGTGGAAAGAATTTAAGCAGTCGATCAATACTCAGACCTCAACCACGGCAACCCGCGCTATTTACGGCTAATATCCGTGGTATCAGGCATCTCGGCTCATGCGGAGATGCCTAAATGTTCTAAATACTTCAAGTACAAACACCTAAAATAATTAAAAACACATTCATCTGCTTAGGTTAATTATGACCCCACAAAGGATTCTGGTATTGGGTGCCAGCGGCTATATCGGACAACACCTAATTCCCAAACTTATCGAACAAGGCCACACCGTCAGAGCCGCCGCGCGTAGAATCGATTGGCTACGCGAACAAGCTTGGCCGCGTGTAGAGTGCCAATACGTTGATCTGCATAAACCAGAAACACTCCCCGCCGCCGTCGCTGATATTGACGTGGTTTACTACCTTGTCCATGGCATGGGTGACGGTCATGACTTCGTCACGGGTGAGATTAATGCCGCAAAGAACACCTGCGCAGCGTTACGTGATTCCGGTGTGAAACAGGTCATTTTTCTCGGCGCACTTCAGCCTGACGGTGACTCCTCACGCCATTTGATCGCCCGCAAAGAGACCGGCGACGCATTACGCGCCAGCGGAATTCCCGTCACAGAGCTACGCGCTAGCATTATCATCGGGCCTGGCTCTGCGGCTTTTGAAGTCATGCGCGATATGGTTTATAACCTTCCGATTTTGACGCCTCCGCGCTGGGTTCGCTCAAAATCATCACCTATCGCTTTGGATAATCTGCTGGTCTATCTCACCGAATTACTGAAGCATCCCGCCATTGGCAACCGTGTCTATGATGTCGCAGGGCCGGAATACATCAGCTACCAGACCATGTTTGAGCGTTTTATTGCCCTAAGCGGTAAAAAGCGCTGGATGATCCCCTTACCGATCCCAACACGGTTTATTTCCGTTTATTTTCTTAACATGATCACCTCGGTACCCACCACCATTTCACGAGCGCTGATTGAAGGACTTAAACACGATCTTCCAGCACACAGCACCGCAATAGAGCGGCTCATCCCACAGCACCTGATCAATTTCGATCAAGCGGTTCAAGACACATTGAACAAAGAAGCCGAAGTCGTAAACTCTGCAGACTGGGGCTACGATCCAGAAGCCCGTGAACGCTGGCGCCCCGGCTATGGTTTCTACCCTAAACACGCTGGATATGAGCAAGAAACCAGTGCTTCGCCTGAAGCGCTATGGCATGTTGTTCAGCAAATCGGCGGCAAAGAGGGATATTTCTACGCGAACATCTTGTGGGCTATTCGCGCCAGAATGGACGATGTGATTGGCAATAAAGTCGTCTATGGTCGCCCCGATCGTAATTCGCTAGAACTTGGCGATCTGGTAGACGGTTGGAAAGTGATCACCGTCAAGCCACTACGCCAATTAGCGATGATGTTTGGTATGAAAGCGCCTGGCTTGGGGAGACTCACATTCACCATCGAAGACAAGGGCGAAAAACGTGTTCTTGATGTCCGTGCATGGTGGCACCCAGCAGGTTTCAGCGGCCTACTTTATTGGTTTGCGATGATGCCAGCGCATCTCTTTATCTTCCGCGGCATGAGCAAAAAAATCGCTAAACTGGCTGAAGCCTACGATCGTGAAAATAAGCAAGGATAGCTAAGGCTCGCTTAAAGATGTCTTGCACAATTGAACAATCGCAGCGGTAACTTCTACAATGGAGCGTATACCGTGTGAGCAACTAAACATTTGTTACGCTCTCTGTCCGTAATCTGATTGCATGTGAGCTAATTTCACGGAAGAATGGCACCCTTGTTGCTAGTAGCAGTCAAACTAGTCACTTAGGATGTTTTTTTATCCCCGAGATAGGCGCTGTACTTTAGCGGGTAAGCGAGTGCATTTGAGGAACTGATGCCGATCAGTGATTCGGATCCGCGAGCATAGCCAACGACAATGCGGCTCTAGCTATCAAGGGGATAAGGCTCATGAATAAACTGGCTGAGGATATTCGGCCACAAATCGCCTATCAGGCTATGTTGTAAATACAGGCCTAGGCACACTGCGGATTCGGAAAAGTTATGAAAGTATTGGTGACCGGTGCAACAAGCGGTCTCGGACGTAATGCGGTTGAATATTTACGTCATAAAGGGATTAGCGTTCGCGCGACTGGGCAAAATCAGGCAATGGGTGACCTATTAAAGAAAATGGGCGCTGAATTCATTCATGCCGATCTAACCAATCTGGTGTCATCACAGGCAAAAGCAATGCTGAATGATGTTGATACACTTTGGCACTGCGAAGGCTTCACCTCCCCATGGGGTTCAGAAGAGCTGTTCGAAAAAGCCAACGTTCGTTCGACGCGTCGGTTGGGGGAATGGGCCGCCGCTTATGGTGTTCGTAACTTTATCCACATCTCCTCCCCTGCGGTTTACTTTGACTATCGCCACCATCGCGATATCAAAGAGGAGTTTGTGCCGAATCGCTACGCGAATTATTACGCTCGCAGCAAAGCCGCGGGTGAGGAAGTCATTCAAAATCTGGCGCTCTCGAACCCACAAACCCATTTCACGATTCTGCGTCCGCAGGGGCTCTTTGGCCCACACGATAAAGTGCTGCTGCCGCGTTTGTTAAACGCGATGCGCCGCCATGGAACGTTGTTGCTGCCACGCGGTGGTGATGCGTTAGTCGATATGACCTACGAAGAAAACGCGGTTCATGCCATGTGGCTAGCCACACAGATTGAAACCACGCCGTCAGGGCGCACGTTCAATATCTCCAACCACCAGCCACGCCATTTACGCACATTGCTACAACATCTGATCGATGAGCTGGGCGTCAAATGCAAAATCCGCTCGATCCCCTACCCAATGCTCGACATGATGGCTCGAGGAATGGAAAAAATCGGGGCCAACAGTCCCAAAGAACCCGCGCTTACCCATTATGGCGTAGCGAAACTCAATTTCGACATGACCCTCGACACCTCACGAGCGCAGCTTGAATTAGGCTATCATCCGGTGGTATCGATTGATGAAGGAATTATTCGTACCGCGCACTGGCTTAAGGATCACGGACGTTTACAAAACCGCGATCGTCATTGAGTACTGCCATATTTTTCAAGTAACGCATCGGCGATCGCTTCCGTTTCTGCATCAGGAATACCGCGGAAATCAGCCGGTCTGAAATGCATTTGGAACGCAGCAATGACGTTACGCGACGTCGTATCGTTTATTCCGTTTGGCACAATGTCATAGCCGTAGGCCGCAAGCTTCTTTTGCAGCGTCAACACATCAACCGGCGCCTCTTTTGCACGCCCCGCGAGATAGCGTGTCACCGTAGTGCGATCCGGCCATGCGCCAACCCCCTGTTCGGCAAGCGTCTGCCATGGGAATAATGGCCCTGGATCGAGTTTTCGCTGTGGCGCAATATCCATATGCCCCACAACGTTTTGCGGTGCAATACCATAGCGTTGCACAATGTCTTTGCTCAACGCGATAACCAGCTCCGTTTGTTGCTCGGTATAGGGTAACCAAATACGTTCCAGCATCCCCTGCTGGTAGCCTTTGTTTTCGATCTCAATTCCAATCGACGTATCATTCAGATTACTACGCCCACGCCATGCGCTGGCACCCGCATGCCACGCCCGTTGAGACTCCGGCACCAGCTGCCACACCACATACTTGCCGTTGTTTTGCGGCGGCCGAGCCGGTACTAGATAATGTGCGCTAACGTGCTCATCGGTTAACGTTTTTAGCGACGAATGAAAATCTTCAGCCGTGTAGTGTAAAACCAAGAAACGGATCCTCTCATCCACACCCTGCGCCTGATGGCGGTCTTCCACTAAATAGGTACCGCGGTCGATTAAATCATGCTGTGCCGGTGTACGTTGGCATCCCACCAAACCTGTCGCCAACAATATCGCGATTGCAGCGAACCCAATCCGTTTTCGCATGTCTTAAACTCCGAGCTTTAATATTAAAAAGGACTATCTCATGCGTAATAGCACAACGCCAACCCTCGAAGGCCTTACTATCGTTGACTACTGTGGAGTTGTCACGGGTGAAGCCATTCTGGGGGCGAATATTTTCAAAGATTTCTTCGCAGGTATTCGCGATATTGTGGGTGGCCGCTCAGGGGCTTACGAGAAAGAATTACGCAAAGCGCGTGAAATCGCCTTTTCCGAAATGAACGATCAGGCAAAATCACTCGGCGCTAATGCCGTAGTCGGCATAGATATCGACTACGAAACGGTAGGAAAAGATGGCAGTATGCTGATGGTTAGCGTAAGCGGAACCGCCGTTAAGGTGAAGTAACAAGCACCCTCTTATACTCTCAGCCTAAAATATCTCTAGCTTCGCTTTAGGCTGAGACCATATTCAGCCTTACTGCTTTGCAAACGGTATCCTCCCGGAGCGACACCAAATCTCTTACGGAACATCCGAGTAAATGTCTGCTGGTTGTCAAAACCGCAAGAGAGCGCGATATCCAAAACGCGGCGATTCGTTTTACGCAGCGCCAGAGCCGCGCGAGTCAGTTTGCGATTACGGATGTAGCTGGCAATGGTTTTTCCTGTCACCGCTTTAAATTTGCGCTGAATATGCCATTTGGAATAACCCGACTGGCGCGAAACATCATCGATCAGTAATTTGTCGTCAATATGCTTTTCAATCCAGTCAACCAGATCGGTCACAACGAGATGATCGTATTGTTGCGTTGTCAAAATAACGTCCTCATTTCCCGGAATTATTCGATAAAGACCTGAGTCTTAATCATCTGCAACGCTGCCTGCTCAGCCGCCGCGCGCCCCGGAGCCGTTTTATCCACGCCCTCGGCTCGAATGATTTTGACGTTTTTCAGTCCCATCAGTGACAGAGCTGAAACCAGATAGGGTTCCTGAAAGTCCATCGCGCGGTGCACATCATCGGCGTAAATACCACCGCGCGTTGAAGCAATAAATACCGGCTTATCGCTAATCAGCCCAAGCGCGCCAGCGGAGGAGAAAGCAAAGGTTTTTCCAGCCTGACACACTTGGTCAATCCAGCTTTTGAGGTTAGTGACGATTGAGTGATTAAACATTGGCGCACCGATCACCAGCACGTCACACATTTTCAGCTCTTCAATCGCCTGATTCGCCTCCTCAACCGCTTGGCGAACGTCAGGCGCACATGTTTCAACGCCATCGCGCATTGCGTTAAATACAGCCTCGGTCAAGTGGGGTGGCGGAGTTAAACCGACATCACGATAGATGACCGATTGAATATCGTAAGTCGCCTGTAGCTGAGTAACTATCGCCGCGCTCAGCACGCGCGAAGTGGAGTTGTTGGTCAATGGGCTTGAATCGATATGCAGCAGTTTCATGGGGTTTCCTGAGAAGTATTTTCATTGCTGCTAGATTAATGGTTGCAATTAAACCGCGAAATCTCTAATTTTCGGAAACATTGTTGCAAAAACGAGACAATAAAAATGAAGTGCGATCTGAACGACATGCTCTATTTCGTCTACGCCGTTGACCATCAGAGCTACACCTCCGCGGCTAAGGCGCTGGGTGTGTCTAAATCCCTGCTTAGCCGTCGTATCGCTGCGCTAGAGGAAGCTCTCGGCGTTCGTCTTTTGCAGCGTTCAACGCGCAGATTTAACGTCACGGATATTGGGGTAAAATTTGCCGAGCAGTGCCGCTTAACGGTACAGCAGGCGCAAATTGCCGAAGATCTGGTCAGTAACGCCCTCGCCTACCCCAGTGGCAGACTCAGAATTGCAGCGCCGGTTATGATGACGGAAGAGTTCATGGCCCCCATCGTGTGCCGATTTATTCAAAAATACCCTGAGGTTGAAATTGAGCTACTGGCAATTAATCATGAGGTCGATCTAACCGCCGAGGGCATCGATATTGCGATTCGTCCCGAGCCGCTTCCTTTGCGCAACTCAAGCCTTCACCTTAAACCACTGAGTATCGATCATCAGATACTGGTGTGTAGTCCAAGCTATATCGACCATTACGGATTACCGAATCAGATAGCTGATTTGCAGAGACATGCAACAATAATCAAAAAGAGCGACGATAATAACCGTCAGTGGCGGTTAATCAATTTGCATAAAGAGAAAGTGACTCTCAATGTCACGCCCTGCCTCATCACTAACAATATGCGCGCCGTTATTCATGCCGCCATCGCGGGAATTGGCATCACCTGCCTGCCCAGGATCGCCTGTGCGGATGCGATTACCGCTGGAAAGCTTGTGCACATCTTACCGGAGTGGACTAGCGAGCCCCATTCAATCCATGCGGTATATGAGTCAAAGCGCGGCCAGACCCTGCTCTTCAAAACATTCATGGATTATCTCAGTCAGTCGCTCAATGAGCTGCGCTTTATGCAAAAAGCATAAAATAATCACGCAGGAAACCACTTACCAACACAAATTCATTCACTCGGTATGCATTTTTCTTTTGCCAGTTAGTCGAGACTCACCAAATCTTCCAGTTTTCCAATAAAAAGGTGATATTGTGCTAATCTTAAGCGATTAAGAGGTGCGGTAATAAATTTTAACGCACAATGATTGCATAAGTATTCTGTGGAAGTTAACATTTGCATCATCAATGGCTATTCAGTAAACGCGCATGAGTATTCAAATAAACGGCATTAACTGCTTTTACGGCGCACATCAAGCGCTGTTCGACATCACTCTGGAATGCCCTTCGGGCGAAACCTTGGTTTTACTGGGGCCGAGCGGCGCGGGGAAGAGTTCTCTGCTGCGGGTTTTAAACCTGCTAGAAATGCCACGTTCCGGCCAACTTTCTATTGCCGGTAACAAATTCGATTTTAGCCAGACGCCAGGCGAAAAAGAGATCCGCGAACTACGTCGTAACGTTGGAATGGTATTCCAGCAATACAATCTGTGGCCGCATCTCACCGTGATGCAAAACCTGATTGAAGCCCCCTGCAAAGTGTTAGGGCTGAGTAAGGCGCAGGCCGTAGAACGTGCGCAGAAATTACTTCAACGTCTACGTTTGACTGATTACGTTGATCGTTTTCCGCTACACCTTTCTGGCGGACAGCAGCAGCGTGTGGCGATTGCTCGTGCGTTGATGATGGAACCACAGGTATTACTGTTCGATGAGCCAACGGCGGCGCTCGATCCTGAAATCACCGCTCAGATTGTCAGCATTATCCGCGAACTGTCAGAAACGGGGATTACACAGGTTATCGTTACCCACGAAGTGGAAGTGGCGCGCAAAACCGCCAGCCGCGTCGTGTATATGGAGCAAGGCCGCGTTATCGAGCACGGTGACGCAAGTCATTTTGCCCACCCGCAAACCGAAGCGTTTGCCGGTTATCTGTCTCATTAATTGTTAGATTGGCGTTTAGACACGGTCGTTTTTAACCGTTTTAACAAAACTATTAGCTAACAGAAGTTGGAGTCTGCGATGAAAAAAATCATAATTGCCACAGTATTAGCCGGTATCAGCGTCTCTGCATCAGCGGCGGAAATCATTCGTTTTGCTGCGGAAGCTTCTTATCCTCCATTTGAATTTATGGATGCCAATAACCAGATGCAGGGATTTGATATCGATCTGGCCAACGCTATCTGTAAGCAGATGAAAGCGACCTGTACTTTCACCAACCAGTCTTTCGATAGCCTGATCCCAAGTTTGAAGTTTAAACGTATCGACGCCGTGATTTCAGGTATGGACATCACTCCTGAACGTCAGAAACAAGTGGCGTTTACCGCGCCTTACTACGATAACTCAGCGTTGTTCATTGCTGAAAAAGGCAAAGTGGCTGATATCGCTGCGCTGAAAGGTAAGCGTGTGGGGATGCAAAATGGTTCGACCCACCAGAAGTACCTACAAGAAAAACACCCTGAAATCACGCCAGTGCCATACGACAGCTATCAGAACGCCATTCTGGATCTGAAAAACGGGCGTCTAGATGCGGTATTCGGTGATACTGCGGTCGTTAACGAATGGCTGAAGCAGAATGCCGCGCTTGCCGCCGTAGGCGATAAAGTGACTGATCCGAACTACTTCGGTACAGGCTTGGGTATTGCAGTACGTCAGAACAATGCCGAGCTGCTGAATCAATTTAACGCGGCGCTGAATCAGTTGAAGCAGGATGGCACCTATAAAACCATCTATAGCAAGTGGTTCCAGCAGTAATCGCTTTGATGTCTTATAGATTTCAAGATGCAGGAAAGCGGCAAATAAGAGACAAAGGCTGGACTTCGGTGAGAAGTATCCAGCCTCTCATTAATCTCGGTGAGCTTACATAAGTCAGTGATTCGGGTGACAACTCTGCAGCTTGAAAGATAACGGGAATAAAGAAGTGCCTATCTTTGTAGGCGTAATAAGTGATCATTTTGGCGAACAGCTCGCCTGATGGGATAGGCTCCAAGCAATGATTGAATTTCAACCTTTATTAAGCGCGGCGGGCATGACCGTTGGCCTGTCGCTGTGTGCTTTAGTTCTCGGGCTTATTTTGGCGATGATTTTTGCCGTCTGGGAATCTTCAAATATCAAACCTGTGGCATGGCTCGGCACCGCATGGGTCACGCTGGTTCGTGGCTTACCTGAAATCTTGGTTGTGCTGTTTATCTATTTCGGTTCGGCTCAACTACTCATGGTGCTTTCCGACGGCTTCAGTTTGAATTTGGGCTTTGTGCAAATCCCTATCCAACTCAATATTGAAAACTTTGAGGTCAGTCCCTTCGTATGTGGCGTTATCGCATTGGCCTTGCTTTATGCGGCTTATGCGTCTCAAACGCTGCGTGGCGCGTTAAAAGCCGTACCTGAAGGCCAGCGTGAAGCCGGTCAAGCTCTTGGCCTAAGCAAAAGCGCTATTTTCTTCCGTTTGGTGATGCCGCAGATGTGGCGTCATGCTCTGCCTGGGTTGGGAAATCAGTGGTTGGTGCTGCTGAAAGATACCGCTCTGGTTTCACTGATCAGCGTGAACGATTTAATGCTACAAACCAAAAGCATCGCCACCCGAACTCAAGAACCTTTCACGTGGTACATGGTTGCAGCCGCTATCTATTTGGTTATTACCCTGTTCAGCCAATATATTCTCAAGCGAATCGAACTGCGCACCACACGCTTTGAGCGGGGGAACGCCTAATGTTTGAATACATTCCTGATATCATTCAAGGGTTACCGACCAGTTTATCCCTGACCATTATTTCCTTGCTGGTTGCGCTGGTGTTGGCATTGCTGTTCACCATTGTGCTAACGCTACGCCCTGTGGTGCTCACACAGCTAGTACAAGGATATATCACGCTGTTCACCGGAACACCGCTGCTGGTGCAGATCTTCCTGATCTATTACGGACCGGGGCAGTTTGACTGGATCAAGCAGACACCGTGGCTGTGGAATATGCTGTCTCAGCCATGGCTATGTGCGATGGTCGCTTTGGCGCTTAACAGCGCGGCGTACACGACCCAACTGTTTTACGGCGCGGTAAAAGCAATCCCTTCCGGCCAATGGCAGTCTTGTGAAGCGCTTGGTATGTCTCGCAGCCAGACATTACGTATTTTGCTGCCGTTTGCCTTCAAACGTGCGCTGTCGTCTTATTCCAACGAAGTCGTCCTGATTTTCAAAAGCACCTCATTGGCCTACACCATTACGCTGATGGAAGTTATGGGCTATAGCCAGCAAATGTATGGCCGCACCTATGACGTCATGGTGTTTGGTGCTGCGGGTGTGATTTATCTGTGCGTGAACGGATTGCTTACGCTAATTATGCGTATGGTTGAACGTCGCGCTCTCGCCTTCGAACGTAGAAATTAAATCAACTCGTTAAAATACTTACTAAAAGCCAGCCTCAGCGCTGGCTTTTTTGTATCCTCAAAAAACAACAATAAATATTTAACCAAATATATTGCATATAAATTCACTTAATGGCAAAGTCATTCCTGTTCACCAAGCCGCCGTTGAGCATGAACATCGTTCCGTTCATACCCATAAATCAAAACTAAAACGGCTGGCTAAAAATCAAAATTAGATCCTATTTCAGACAGGAGTTAGACATGAAAAAACTGATGGTTTGTGCATTACTGGCAGGAATGAGCTTCACCGCAACCGCAGCGGAAACCATCCGTTTTGCCTCTTCCGCCACCTATCCACCGTTTGAATCCATGGATTCCAATAACCAGATTGTTGGCTTTGACATGGATTTAGCCAAAGCGCTGTGCAAGCAGATGCAGGCCACCTGCACCTTCACAAATCAGGCGTTCGACAGCCTGATCCCTGCGCTGAAATTTAAACGTTATGACGCGGTGATTTCCGGCATGGATATTACGCCAGAGCGTCAGAAACAGGTGGCATTCACCCAGCCGTACTACGCTAATTCCGCGATCATCATCGCTGAAAAAGGCAAATACAAAACCTTCGCAGACATGAAAGGCCTACGCGTGGGGATGGAAAATGGCACCACTCATCAAAAATATTTGCAGGATAAACACCCAGAAATCAAAACCGTTGCCTACGATAGCTATCAAAACGCCATTCTGGATCTGAAAAGTGGTCGTTTAGATGGTGTATTCGGCGATACCGCAGTGGTTAATGAATGGCTGAAGAGTAATCCGAATCTGGCTGCCGTCGGCGATCACGTCACTGATGCACAATACTTTGGCACAGGTTTAGGTATCGCTGTTCGCCCAGAAAATACCGCGCTTTTGGCCCAGTTGAATAAAGCGCTGGATGAGATCAAAGCCAACGGCACTTATCAGAAAATCAATCAGCAGTGGTTCCCGCAGTGATTTGCAGCTGAAATACTCTCGACTGTTGACTTGCCGCATCGCCTAAATCATCGGCGTTGCGGCAAGCGCTGACCCGTAGGGTGAGTCCCAAGGATGGGACGAATAACGAGCGTAGCCAACGCAGTACCGTTTCAAATTCTGAATTTTTCCCCTTATCCTTCATGGTAATATCCCCCCTCACTCAGTTTTGCTACCTTTAGCAGCTCAACGCATATCAGGATAGTCGGTAGGGGAAATTTCATGTACCACGCACTTTATTCATCGCCCGTTGGATTGCTAAGATTAGTTTCGGATGATCAAGGGCTGCGTCAGCTATGGTTACCAAATGAGATAGAAGAAAAGGTATGTCCTGCCGAGTGGATTGAGGACGGAGATTTCAGCATCAACCGCCAAATTCGCGACTGCTTAGATGCCTATTTCGCCGGTGAGAAACTGCGCTTTGATAATTTACCCTTAGCGCCGGTGGGCACAGCGTTTCAGCAATCGGTTTGGAAAGAACTGCTCACCATTCCATACGGCACTATCAGTCACTATTCGGTTATCGCTAACGCGCTAAATAACCCTAAAGCCGTTCGTGCCGTCGGCGGTGCCGTGGGGAGAAACCCCATTTCGATCCTCATCCCTTGCCATCGCGTATTAGGTAAAGATCTTTCTTTGACCGGCTACTCCGGTGGGTTACCGATCAAGAAAGCGCTGTTGGATCTAGAGAAAATCGTTTATCGCGTTTGATGAACCAGCAGCGTTAGCACTTCATAATGGGCGGTATGCGGGAACATATCGAACAGTTGTACCTGCTCGATACGATAATTTTTCAGTCTTGCAATATCTTGAGCCATCGTCTGAGCATTGCAGCTGGAATAGAGAATATAACCCGGCGCCATTTTGCCAAGATATTCGCACAGTTCAGCCCCGATACCTCTGCGTGGCGGATTGACGAGCACCAACTCAGGAACCTCCCCTTCCGCCGAGGCAAAACGGGTAGAGTCGAGCGCGGAAAACTGTACGTTCTGTAATCCAATTTGCTGCGCAGACCGCGTGGCGCAAGCGATAGCTTCCGCGCTGATCTCAATACCGGTGAGCTTCATCTCCGGCGTTGCACAATGCAAACCAAAACCACCGACACCACAAAACAGATCCCACATACTCCTGATATTCAGTTTGTGCACCCATTTACGCGCCGTGGCATATAACGATGCGGCAACCTGTGGATTGGTCTGGAAAAAGCTTTGCGGGCGAATATAGAGCGGGACTTGATTAAAAGACTCTTCTAGCGCCTGTTGCTCGGTAAGAAATATTTCGGTATCCCCTTCGAGGATTGCCATATGCACCGGCTGGATATTTGCGGTAATCACGACTAACTGTGGAAGCTGTTGTTGGAGCCAAGGCAACGCAGCGCGTAACTGGGCTAACTTAGCGTCAGAACGCAACACAAAACGCAGCATTAACTGGCTGTTTTTCTGGCTTTCAGTTAGCAACAGATATTTCAGCTCACCACGTTTGCGCGCCACGTTGTAGGGGGTCAGCCCTGCACGTGCAATAAACACCTTCAGCACATCAAACACTGCGCTAAAAGAGTGGGGATAGAGAGGACACTCACATAAATCGACCGCCGTTCCATCACGATGCAACATGCCTAGCAGTGGACGCTCCACGCTGCCGCTGACGACCATTTTTGCTTTGTTACGAAATGCCTGCTCTGCGCTACTCACTGACGGTAACCAGCGTTCGACCGGTAAGTCAGACATCAGTAATTCCAGCTGTTGCTGCTTTTCGGCGATTTGCTGTGGATACGGCATTTCCAGCCACTGACAAGAGCGACAAGTTCCCGATTGATACAGGGCACAGTGCATAACAAAGACTCTATTTGAATGAGATAAATGTGAGGTTAAAGCGGCGCGGATTGTAGCATAAACCACATAAAGCGGGTGAAACTCGCGGGGAAAGTTTCCGCGCTTTAGTCTAGGAAGCTTTTCACGAAGAGAAATAGCGGCGACTTGCGCGCGGGATAAACAACAATCCTAATATCATCAGCTCAGGGATTTTTAAGCCCACTAGCTCGGTGAAAATCTCACTGCCTGTTTCGCCGTTCACGCTGAACATTTCTGGATGAAACCAGCCAAGGGATGCCAATAGCATGTAGCTAATCACCAGCACCTGACAGCCAAGATACCCCCAGCGACCAAGGTTTTTCCCCTGCATCACGGCAAAACCACAGCTAATCTCGACCAACAGCACCACGATACTGGCAAAACATAATAGCGCGGAGTCCCAGTCTTGAACGCTGTCAGAAACAAATGTACTGACGCCCTCAAAACCAAGTTCGTGCATGAGGAGCAAAAAGCCAAGCGTATGGATACCCATAATCGCCGTCCCAGCAATTAATACAGATACAGGGGCTATTGCCAATTTTCTCAGCATTTCATGCCGGTTACGCAGTATTTCTGACATCTTATTCCATAAGCTAGCCTGAATAACTCATAATAGGACAATTTATGTTGATCAGGCTAGTGGTTATTAATAAGAAATATCAACTACCTGCTGCTTTTCTGATCTCTTTAAGACGCCGCTTTTCACTGCGCGCCATAAACCACCACGCAATAAGACCAATAACGCCGACCACCAGCAGGATAATACTCGCCAATGCGTTAATTTCAGGATTAACGCCCATACGGACGCTAGCAAACACCAACATCGGCAGCGTGGTTGACCCCGGTCCGGCGACAAAACTGGCAATAACCAGATCGTCGAGCGATAACGTAAAGGCAAGTAACCAGCCAGACACTAGCGCGGGGGCTATCATGGGGATCGTGATCACAAAGAATACTTTTAGCGGAGCCGCCCCAAGATCCATAGCAGCCTCTTCCAATGATTTGTCTAGCTCACGCAGGCGCGAGCTCACCACCACCGTGACATAAGCCGTACAAAATGTGACATGTGCCATCCAGATGGTAAGCATACCGCGCTCTGCTGGCCATCCGATAAGATGCCCCATGGCAACAAACAGGAGCAGCAGCGAGAGTCCAGTGATGACATCAGGCATAACTAAGGGAGCGGTGAGCATAAAGGCAAACCCGTTTGAGCCACGAAAACGACCAAAACGAACCATCACGACCGCGGCCATGGTGCCCAGAATCGTCGCCATGGTCGCCGCCGCTGCGGCTATCGTCAGGCTCAGACCCACGGCACTTATCATCACCGAATCGTGAAACAGCACGCTATACCACCGCGTAGACCACCCCGCCCACACCGTAACCAGCTTCGAGCTATTAAAGGAGTAGATAACCAGTAGAAGCATTGGCGCATACAGAAAGAAGAAGCAAACCACCAAAATCACAATTCGCCACGGAGAACGTACAACAGGTAACGTATTCATTAGTGCGCCCCCAGTTCTTTATTCTGATATTTATGGAACAGCATAATCGGTACGATCAGCAGCAACAGCATCAAGATCGCCACCGCGGAGGCCACCGGCCAGTCACGGTTATTGAAGAATTCCTGCCATAGTACCCGCCCAATCATAATGCTGTCCGGCCCACCCAGCAGTTCAGGGATCACAAACTCGCCCACCGCCGGAATAAACACCAGCATCGAACCCGCAATGATTCCGCCTTTCGTCAGCGGCACGATAATCTTGAAGAAGGTTTTCATTGGACGCGCCCCGAGATCCAGCGCGGCCTCGACCAATGAATAATCAATACGCGTCAACGCGGTATAAATCGGCAGCACCATGAAAGGCAGATAGGAGTAAACCACGCCGATATATACCGCCGTGTTTGTGTGCAAAATAATCAACGGATGATCGATAACGCCTAACCACAGCAGCACGTTATTCAGCACGCCGTTCTCTTTCAAAATTCCCATCCATGCGTACACACGGATCAGGAATGACGTCCAAGAAGGCAAAATAACCAGCAACAGCAAGATATTACGCGTCGAGGAACTGCTATGTGCCACAGCCCAAGCCAGCGGGTAGCCAATCAGTAGACAGCAAAGCGTCGAAACGGCGGCGATCTGCAACGACTGAAGATAGGCATCCACATACAACGGATCGTCGAACAACTGAAAATAGTTAGCGAAGTTAAGCGCAATATCCAGTTTATCGTCGGCCCAGGTGACTAAGTCCGTAAACGGGGGAATAGCACGCGCCATCTCGGCGAAACTGATTTTAAATACGGTAAGAAACGGCAGTAAAAATAAACAGATCAGCCACAGATAAGGTAAAGCAATAACCAACTTGCGACCATGTACGCCACGCAGGCGGTATAACCATGCAGTCAATTTCCCGACACGTTGTACCGGGGGGCGATCGCTGCGACTTGTAAATAGTGTCGACATCGCTATCTCCTCAGACCGTCAGAACAACGCAGCTATCAGCATCCCAACAGAGTTTGATTTCATCGCCCCACGTTGGCATTCCTTTACGGAATCGATGACCGTTTTGCAGTTGGGCACTGATCATCTGTCCGCTCAGTAATTTCACGTGATAAATCGACAAATCACCAAGATAAGCAATGTGCACAACCTCACCGGTCGCATAGTTACAGCCATCTTTTGGTGGTGTATCACAGAGTAAAATCTTCTCTGGGCGCAGCGCGATCTGCACAGGAACGCCCTCCACCACCGCAGCATCAAGATCCACTTTAAGCGGATGAGTCAAACCAGGGCTTTGAATAAGCAATGAATCTTCCAACGATTCTTTGAGAATGCCGTCAAAGACGTTGACTGAACCAATAAACTCCGCGCTATAGCGGCTATTCGGATGTTCATAAATTTCTTCAGGCTCACCGATTTGCACGAATTTACCACGATTCATAATGGCGATACGCCCCGCCATCGTCATGGCCTCTTCCTGATCGTGCGTCACCATCACGCAGGTAACGCCGACCCGTTCTAAAATATCGGCGACCTCAAGCTGCATGCGTTCGCGTAGCTTTTTATCTAATGCCCCCATCGGCTCATCTAGCAACAGCAGCTTCGGGCGCTTTGCCAGACTCCGCGCCAAAGCCACGCGCTGGCGCTGACCACCGGAAAGCTGATGCGGCTTGCGCTTGGCATATTCCTGCATATGCACCAGCGCTAACATCTCTTCAACGCGCTGACGGATTTCGTTACGACCCAAGCGATCCTGCTTTAAGCCAAACGCGATGTTTTGCTCCACGCTCATGTGTGGAAAAAGCGCATAAGACTGGAACATCATATTGATAGGTCGTTGATAAGGTGGGACATGGGCCAGATCTTGCCCATCCAGCACAATTTGCCCGCTAGTGGGCATTTCAAACCCCGCAAGCATACGCAGCAGAGTAGACTTGCCACATCCGGAAGCGCCTAACAGGGCAAAAATTTCGCCTTTATAGATAGTGAGGTTAACGTCATCAACGGCGAGCTGTCCGTCAAATGTTTTGCTGAGATTGCGAATTTCTAGCAGAGGCGCAAATGCTTTATGCACCTTCGGCGCCTGACGGGGGATGGTTTCATTCATTCGGGACGTCCTCACTCTCGCACCTGACACAGACCCGGCTGTATCGACACATACCGCTCAAAGAGCAGTTTAAAAGTACACAGGCAAAGAGGTTTTCTCTGCCTGTGTATTCAGCGTAGTCACACTTTTTATCTATGTAACTGTTTCGCTGTTTTATTTTCCGGTTTTCACTTTGGTCCAAGCACGGGTGATCACACGGTCAATTTTCGGCGACTGCACTTTCAGCGTGAACATCTTCGCTCTCACGTCTGGCGGAGGATAAATTCCCGGATTATCCCGCACTTCAGGATTCACCAACGGCGTTGCCGCTTTGTTGGCGTTGGCGTAATAGACATGATTACTGATATTAGCAATCACCTCAGGACGCATCAGGTAGTTGAGGAACTGATAGGCTTCAGTGGTATTTTTGGCATCAGCCGGCATCGCGAACACATCAAAGAACACTAACGCCCCTTCTTTCGGAATGCTGTAGGCAATATTCACGCCGTTTTTCGCTTCTTTAGCACGGTTGGCGGCCTGCATAACGTCACCGGACCAGCCCACCGCAACGCAAATATCACCGTTGGCTAAGTCGTTGATATATTGTGATGAATGGAAATAGCGAATATTCGGACGGAGTTTTAGCAGCAGATCGTTCGCCGCGCCGTTGTAGTCATTGGCATCAGAGCTGTTGGGATCTTTGCCAATGTAGTTAAGCACAGTGGCATAAATTTCAGCCGGAGCATCAAGGAAAGAGACACCACAGCTTTTCAATTTTTCCAAATTCTCAGGTTTCAGCACCAAGTCCCAGCTGTTAACCGGCGCATCTTTGCCTAATGCCGCTTTTACTTTTTCTACGTTATAACCAATACCGGTGGTCGCGAAGGTATAAGGGATTGCGTATTTATTATCGGGATCGTGTTTAGCAACCAGCTTAAGCAGTTCAGGATCGAGGTTTTTATAATTGCTCAGTTGGCTCTTATCCAAAGGCTTAAACACCCCAGCACCAATCTGGCGCTCGAGGAAACTCGCCGATGGCACAACCAGATCAAATCCGGTACTGCCGGCCATCAGTTTACCTTCGAGCACTTCGTTAGAATCGAAAACGTCGTAGACCACTTTAATGCCCGTCTCTTTGGTAAAGTTCGCCAAGGTGTCCGGTGCAATATAGTCAGACCAGTTATAAACATGCAGCGTCTTTTGATCGGCCGCCGTCGCCCCCGCCGCGATGAAAGCGCCAGCTATTGCCCCCGCTAACCACTTTTTATGCCCGTTAAACATTCGTCAATCCCTCCAAATAATGTAGAAACGGCGCGCACTAGCCCGCTTGCCAACAGTAATCACCAGATACTTCGTGCATATAAAATCAAATAAAGAGAATATTTTTTCACTGATAGTTTCAGGAATAACCTGAGGGAAATCTGAGCAATACACTGCAAATCAAGCATAACTGGTGATAGGCCATCCAGCCACCCAGTGAAGGAAAAAACGTCAATTATCGATTTTTTATGCAATTGTATCTATGTTGTGCGGCATTCTCGCGGTGAATGCCGTTGGATATAGGGGGGATTGATTGATTAGTAGAATATTTATGAGGTTTTTATATAAATATTAACGGCACCATTACGGTGCCGTTGAACCCAGTCAGCGCAGCAATTATCAAGCGCGTGACGATTAATGCAGGAGTGGCCCACTAGCAGCTTCGGGATCATAGTCGGCATCGCTTTCTTCACCTTCGCCGAGGAACAACATGCCATTCGCGCGTGTTTCCATCATGATCATCGACAGCTGCTCTTCGCCCTGTTGCATAAAGGCGGCAAACTGCTCTAGCGTAATACCTACGCTGCCGTTCAGAGATAGACAGGCAATCAGCTTAGGCAAATTGTCGTCCTGAATATCAATAAATACTTTAACCGCCAGAGTGCTGGCGTTCATCTGACTGAGATCGGCGACTAGCGGAATCAACGATGTTGGACGTATCTCAGCCAGAGCGCTAAACAAAATCGTCTTATCGATCATGTCAACTTTAGCGTCAAACACGCCATCAAAATTCTGCATATGCGGCAGATGTAGCGCTTGGCAGGAGTCACACTCAAAAAAGGTGATGCCCAGTTGATCCAGCCAGCGTCGTAAAAGATCCAGATCCGGGACGATTAGCGAATCCATAGTGGCCTACCTTACAAAAATGATAAAACAGGAGATAATGAACACAGAAATAGAAAAGGCGCATAGCTTACGGAAAAATACCTGTTTTATCTATGCTCAAAGACAATTAATTAGCCAATCGCTGTGGAAAGAGGAATACACCATGCCGCTCGCGCGTTATGCCACAATGGATCCACTGATGTTGATGAGTATCATCAATATGAAACTTCGCGACGAATGCCCTTCGCTTGACGATCTCGCCCGCCGTTACGATCTTTCCGTTGAGGTTTTACAGGAAAGACTGTCGCAGGCTGGCTATCAGTACCAACCTGCGACCAATCAATTTGTGCAGATTTAACTTTTCTTGCGTGCTATCGCACGCTCAATAAATTCGATCATCATGCCCGCGATGTCTTTTCCCGTGGTGGTTTCAATCCCTTCCAAGCCCGGAGAAGAATTAACCTCCATCACGAGCGGGCCACGATTGGAACGTAAGATATCCACGCCAGCAACGCAAAGCCCCAGCGTTGCGGCAGCTTTTAGCGCCACTTCCCGTTCCTGATCGCTGAGCGTCACTCGTTTCGCCGTTCCGCCTCGGTGTAGATTGGAACGAAACTCTCCCGGCTTGGCCTGACGTTCGATAGCCGCTACCACTCGTTTGCCTATCACTAAGCAGCGAATATCGGCACCGCGCGCTTCTTTAATGTATTCCTGTACCAGGATATGGGCATTCAGTCCGCGAAAAGCATCGATCACGCTTTCCGCCGCCTGACGTGTTTCAGCCAAAACCACGCCGATCCCTTGCGTACCTTCCACCAGTTTAACCACCAGCGGCGCGCCCCCCACCATCTCAATCAGGTCGCTGGTGTCATCAGGCCGATGCGCAAAACCCGTCACGGGAAGATCTATCCCCTGCTGAGCCAACAGCTGCAGCGAATGCAATTTGTCGCGCGCTTTGGCTATCGAAGCCGCGGTATTTAGCGGGAAACTACCTAACATTTCAAACTGGCGTAAAACAGCGGTACCGTAAAAGGTGATCGCCGAGCCAATGCGCGGGATCACCGCGTCATAGCGTTCTAACTTACGCCCTTTCTCATGCACACTCGGCGCTGCACAGTTGATATTCATGTAGCACGAAAGCGGATCAACGATGTCGATTTGATGACCACGACGCTGTGCCGCCTCTTTCAAACGCTTACAAGAATAGAGAGAGCCATCTCGGGAAAGTATGACGATCTTCACGGCCAACCTCTTCAGCCTAAGGATGAACTATCTCAGGATCCAGCCCTGCTTGTGCAAATATTCCAGCATGAACGGGCGACTTTCTTTTGCCAGAGTCCGCTTAATCTGATCGCTCCAGGTATCACAGCGCGCGTTGCTGCTACGGCTTTGATAATAAGCACTGATGTGCGCATCATATTGCGCCAGCAATTCGCGATCCAGCGGCTGATATTGGTTTTCATGCACCACCATCGCCTGTGGTAAACGCGGTTTTTGCGCTGGTTCAACTGCGGGATAGCCCAAACATAATCCCATCAGCGGTAATACGTTTCGCGGCAACTTTAATAACTGAGTGACCTCATCGATATTATTACGTAGGCCACCGATATAAACACCGCCGAGCCCCAGAGACTCCGCCGCCGTAAAGGCGTTTTGCGCCATGAGTGAGGTGTCTACCGTTCCCAATAACAGTTGCTCGGCCAGTCCCAATTCGGCCTGAGGGAAAATCTCTTGGTGACGATTAAAATCAGCGCAGAATACCCAAAACTCTGCAGCTTCTGCCACATGCTGTTGCCCACCGGTCAGCTCAACTAATTGCTCACGCAATGAAGAGTCAGTGATTCGAATAATGGTACTGCACTGCAAAAAACTTGAGCTGGACGTAGCTCGCGCTGCAGCAAAAATTGCCTCCCGCTCTGCGTCACCGATAGGCTGTGGTGTAAATGCACGAACAGACCGGTGTGAACACAGAAGATCAATGGTTGGCGTCATTTTTATGCTCCTCAGATTTTACTTCAGGTTTTGCCGCTGGCGTGTCCTGTTTTGGCGTTAAGCTAAACAGCGGTGTTTTGCTGTGAGTTAAGCTCCAGATCAGCGCTACGGCAGCCGGTATCATCAAAGCAACACCGGCAAAAATCATCATAACCGCAGCGAACGGTGTCGCTAGCGGATTGGGTAAATGAATATAATCGTGAATGCTCAGATAGGCTACCACCAGCAGCACCATTCCTATCGCTTCACAGACCAAAACGGGTTTAGGTAAATCCCCTAAAGCCTTCATCGGCTTCTCCCAGTACGCCCCATATAGGCAAAATTTATCAAAGTAACAGGCAAATCCTACTTTTTTTTAACTGCCGTAACAGGCATAGTAAACGCAGTTAAAGTGAGTCGGCGCTAAACATTATCAAGATTTAGTGAATAAGCTCAAATCAATCAAGGAGTTCTCATGTTTGCAGTAATTTTTGGGCGTCCGGGCTGCCCGTATTGTGTCCGTGCTAAAGAGTTGGCTGAAAAACTGACCGAAGAACGCGATGATTTCAACTTCCGTTATATTGATATCCATGCAGAAGGTATCACCAAAGCCGATCTGGAAAAAACCGTCGGTAAACCTGTTGAAACCGTTCCTCAGATCTTCATCGATCAAAAACACATTGGCGGCTGCACCGATTTTGAAGCCTACGCGAAAGAAAATCTGGCTCTGTTCCAGTAAAAATATTCTTCGTTCGATAAAAAGGGCATCCCATGGATGCCCTTTTGTTTTGTCTGTAACAACGAATGGTTAGCGGTAACGTTCTGCGCCCAACGAGCGTTTCTGTTTCTTTTGCCAAGCCAGTGTCAAAAACCAATATAAAAATGCACCAGAAACTGACCAGAAAAGCGCGCTGGTGCCATAGGCAAACATTTGTAGTCCGCTACGCAACTCAGTGCCATAACATAAATGGATCAGTGTAGAGATCAAAACGGCACATAACGTACCAAGAAAAGGATAAAAAATACGTCCGCTTGCGGAGAAACAACTGGCGACAAAACCAGGAATAACAAACAGCAACAGGTTAATCTCGCCTTTCATGACAATGTTAGGACCGTGAGCATTCGTCCAAGGTTTCAAAACGATAAAAAGGAGTACCACTAAAATAAATGAAACAATTGCGCCTAGCCAACGCCTATAAATAGCCATCAAAAATCCCTCTTTCCTTAGAAGCGATATTTAACACACCCACCGCTATCCGCACTTCTCATCAGCCTTGATGAAACAGATAACGAGCTGGGTCCAGCATTCCCTAGCGTGTTCAACGGTGTACAACCACAAGCGACGCATCTATTTTGTTCTGCCATTTATTGGCTGAACACCCAGATAACGTCTAATCTATCTGCCAATACCGGAGTGGTATCGGGATTTCAGCTATTGTTAGGGATACCCTAGATATAGATGAAATTTATTATTTTGTATGGTTGAATGTATCCCCAATAGTCAATCATATCAAGCGCAAGCTAGTTAACGATAAGTTATTCGCCGTGAACATTGATGTCGCAAGTTTGTTAACAGGAAATTACATCCTGCTGTTGTTCGTTGTCTTAGCGCTGGGGCTTTGCCTCGGTAAACTTCGTCTGGGTTCCGTACAACTCGGAAACTCGATAGGTGTTCTCGTTGTTTCGCTGCTGCTTGGGCAACAACACTTCGCCATCAATACTGAGGCGCTCAATCTCGGCTTTATGCTGTTTATTTTCTGCGTCGGCGTAGAAGCGGGACCTAACTTCTTTTCAATCTTTTTCCGCGATGGGAAAAACTATCTGATGCTGGCGCTGGTGATGGTTGGCAGCGCGCTAGTGATGGCATTAGGCTTTGGTAAACTTTTCCATTGGGATATCGGACTCACTGCCGGTATGTTGGCGGGCTCCATGACGTCGACCCCAGTGTTGGTCGGCGCGGGTGATACGCTGCGCCAAACCATGGCGAACAACCCTTCGCTGGCACATTTGCAAGATAACCTCAGTCTCGGCTATGCGCTCACCTATTTGATCGGTTTAGTCAGCCTCATTTTTGGTGCTCGTTATTTACCCAAACTCCAGCACCAAGACTTGCCAACGTCAGCGCAGCAAATCGCTCGCGAGCGCGGTTTAGATAATGAAGTTCAGCGAAAAGTTTTCCTGCCGGTGATCCGCGCATACCGCGTTGGTCCTGAGCTAGTGTCTTGGGCTGATGGCAAAAATCTGCGTGAATTGGGTATTTACCGCCAAACCGGTTGCTACATTGAACGTATTCGTCGTAACGGTATTCTTGCCACGCCAGACGGCGATGCCGTATTGCAAGTTGGCGACGAGATCTCACTGGTTGGCTACCCTGACGCCCATGCTCGTTTAGATCCTAGCTTCCGTAACGGTAAAGAAGTCTTCGACCGCGACCTGCTCGATATGCGCATCGTGACCGAAGAAATCGTGGTGAAAAACAACAATGCCGTAGGCAAGCGTCTGAGCCAAATTAAACTGACAGACCACGGTTGCTTCTTAAACCGCGTTATCCGCAGCCAAATCGAAATGCCTATCGACGACAACATCGTTTTGAACAAAGGCGATGTGCTGCAAGTCAGTGGTGATGCCCGTCGTGTGAAAAGCGTGGCAGAGCGTATCGGCTTTATTTCTATCCACAGTCAGGTCACCGATCTGCTGGCTTTCTGCGCTTTCTTTATTATCGGCCTCATGATTGGCCTTATCACCTTCAAGTTCAGCAACTTCTCGTTCGGTATTGGTAACGCTGCTGGGCTGCTATTCTCAGGCATTATGCTTGGCTTCCTTCGCGCCAACCACCCTACTTTCGGCTACATCCCACAGGGAGCGCTGAATATGGTGAAGGAATTCGGTTTGATGGTGTTTATGGCCGGTGTCGGCCTGAGCGCAGGCGCAGGGATGAACCACGGGCTGGGGCAAATCGGTGGCCAGATGTTACTTTCGGGCTTAGTCGTCAGCTTACTGCCGGTGGTGATTTGCTTCCTGTTTGGTGCCTATGTACTGCGTATGAACCGTGCGCTGCTGTTTGGCGCCATCATGGGGGCGAGAACCTGTGCTCCGGCCATGGAAATCATCAGCGATGCTTCACGCAGTAATATTCCTGCGCTGGGATATGCGGGCACCTACGCCATCGCTAACGTACTACTCACGCTGGCCGGTACACTGATTGTGATCATTTGGCCAGGACTCGGCGGATAAGAAAACCTTATAATTCAGGCAAAAAAGAAAAAATGTGATTTTTTTCACTTTGCCTGAAACTTTCTAGCCTCCGCAAAGTCTTAATTAGTGCCACTGCTTTTCTTTGATGTTCCCCATATTGAGGAGCCCGATAGTCCCGCCTACTTAGGTTCAAGACTATCGGGTTTTTTATTGCCTGAAATTTAAATACATACAAAACAATGAGTTACAGCCTACATTTAAGCAAAGTGGCAGCAAAGTGGCTGCAAAAAAACACACATCGCCAAAAACCGCCAACGCGGCTAACGTCGTTCGTTTAAGACATCGAGATACACGGGTCTACCACACCACGGAACTCCCCCCCTAAATCGGACTAAACTGAACGGCGTTAGCCAATGCGATAGCTGTCGTTACCTCAAAACCGGATCCCATACCGTACAAAATCATCGACTACCGCGAGCTTATCATAGAGCTTTCTGGCCGGATTCGTTGCTCTGGTTACCCAGTATACTTTTGCCCATCCTCTGCTTTTTCCTTCATCGCTGAGGGCTTCAATAAGGGCTTTACCAATGCCAAAACCACGCATTTTTTCTTCTACATAGAGATCTTCAAGATAACAAATCGGCTTTGTCACCCACGTTCCTTCATGCAGCACACACAAGGAAAAACCGACAATCTCTTTTTCTACTTCAGCCACATGACACAACAACTGTGAGTCGCCCGAAAGGATTCGTTGCCATGTTGACGACGTTATCTCATCATCGAGAACACAGCCTGCAAATTCGGTATACCCTTTCCAAAGCATTAGCCATGCATCACGATCTTCAGCCTTTGCCTCTCGAATCAAAATAACCATCTATTACTCCTCAATGTTCGACGAATCGATAGCCGTATGGGAAACGGCTTCTATTATATTTCAAGCTATATTTCTTACTCAGAAATAATACAAAGGCACCGAAATAAAAATAAACAGCACCTGCACTATGCACGCCCCAAAAACCATCCACCGGCTTAAAGATAATACATAGGCCTGAGAAACCTTTCGATTCCTTCTCAGGAGAAAAGCCCCCACAGCTAAAGGTGTGTAGGGAAGAAAGTTGACCGTTAGGAATAATGCAGTTAATAAGTTTATCGAATCATTAGCCAGATGAAAAATACCAATAAAAACAACAAGTAAAATCGTTAACTCTAAAAAAATAAATGAAGACAGCCTCATTCCATAAGGGGTCTTATCATTCTCCCATGCATCTTTAATAAAAACGGGAGAAACATATATTATCGGAGATAAAAATAAAAACCCCATAAACATTAAAATAACAAATATAGTGCACAATTAAATCCATTCCTTGGAAGCATTAATTTGTGGTTTGAGTATATTGACAAAAAGTAAAAATGTTAATACTCCATACGCGATGCTGGACATAATAATAAACGCTCCCCTCATTGCTGAAAACGTCCCTCGGTCTACAAACATTGTCTGCTCATCGTAAAAACGCTCCGCAACCGACTTAGTCACTCCTTAATGTTGGCTTAAGTTAAGCGCTATACCCTAGCCCTGTTCGTTCAGTCAAATCTGCGTTCGATACTGTGCGTTTAACATCGACGTGTTTGAATGAACTGTGAATTAGAGCCGTTCTCATGATGAGTCGGGTTGAAGCGACCTCTCTGCACAGAGAGTGCCTAAAGGACGTTCACTCATTATTGGTAATTCTATGAAGTCTAAAAATAAAATTGTCTCAGTTCCTCTGTACGCTAGCCCGCGTGACCTCGTCGCCACCCAGTCACTTTTCAGCGGTGCCTTTTATCTTGTGGTGCCTTTCCTCGTGCTGTTTATGCACGACTCTCTGCGGCTATCTGGAGAGATTATTGGACTCGTCGTCGGGCTGCGTTTTTTTGCACAACAGATGATGTATATAAAAAGTACCCAACTGGCGCATTCGATGGGTGGAAAGAATCTCTTACTGCTGGGTTGCTTTACGCAGGCCAGCGGCTTCTTGTGCCTAGCGTTAGCGAGTCAGCCTAATCTGCTGATCGCGGGGGCACTCCTAACCGGTATTGGCGGCGCCCTATTTGCACCGGCAAAAAATCTGCTGATGAATGAAGCAGGTCTAGGTGACCACAAACTAAAAACAGAGAAAGTGCAGCAGCTCAAGAATTCAGTGTCCATTGCAGGTGAATTAGGTTCTATCGTTGGGCCATTGTTGGGTCTTTGGTTAGTTGGACTTGGCTTTCACGTTCTTGCATGGGGAGGCGTTCTGATTTTCGTGGTAGCGATGATTTGGCTTGCGAAAAAATTACCGGCAAGTTTCTATTATCCCGCACTGCCTGATAAGAAAAGCACATGGCAAAGCGTGTTGCAGAACCGTCGTTTCTTACTGTTTGTATTGGCCTATAGCAGCTATCTGTTGAGCTACAGCCAGCTGTTTTTAGCGCTCCCCCTCACGATTCGGCATCTAGGCGGTGAGAGCGAATACATTGGCTTATTGTTTGCGTTTTCAGTGCTGATATCGTTGCTAATTCAGGTGGGTCTACGTAACTTCACCAGCAAAAAAGAGAGCCAAGCGATTGTCATGGGCTTTGCAACATTGTCTCTGGCTTTCCTCTATATGGCTTTTATCGCCATACGTCATCAGACAACGGGCTGGCATGGCTATCTGCCTCTGCTAATGTTTGTATTCTTTATCAATTGTGGGCAGTTCCTTATCGTTCCTGCCGCCAAACGCATTGTGACCTACTTTGCTGCTGGCAATGACACCGCACCTTATTATCAGGCATTAGCGCTCAGCGGGGGGATTGCCGTATTGGTGGGTAGCCCTATCGTCGGTGAATTGATGGAAGCGACCAGACATAGCCTGACGCTCGCAGGATTACCTTGGTTCTTTATGGCGTTATTCCCTGCGCTCAGCGCCCTTGCCATTGGTTTAATATTCCCGACCACACCGGCTAGAGCCTACTGATAACTTGAAATGATATATCGCGTTACCTCCTTAATGTTCCCTTAAGCTGCAATTGTTAAGGTGAGCCACATGGGGTAACGCGCAACTTTTTAATCTTAAATTCAAATATTCGCACTTATTGCAAACTTTAGGATTACTAGCCTTTACTCCCTCGACATCGACTTTTATTGTATGCGTCCTTTTGCCGTCACTTATGCGGATCAATGTGATCTTGCGGCTCGGCTTTGTAAGGCTCCGTTCGATGAAAGCCGTTTTTTATCGAGATTGCCTATTTCGGGTTTGTTAATAGAGTAAGACGTATATGGAACAGTTTAACCAAGCGTTCTTTCTGCTGGTGAACGCTACACCAAATTCCCCTGCTTGGCTCATCACGTTAGCTAAGTTTTTTGCCAACGATCTTATCGCCATTGTGCCTATTCTCATTGTTGGGTTCTGGCTATGGGGGCCACGCAAAGAGATGGCAGAAAACCGTACTCTTGCGACGAAAGCCACCTTCGCTCTCGTCTTTGCCCTATTAGCCTCACGCGTGATCGGCATGGCATTTCCCCACGCAAGGCCCTTTGTCGATGGATTTGGTCACCAGTTCATTCCACATGCACCAGATAATTCATTCCCAAGCGATCACGGCACCGGTATTTTCACTTTCGCGCTCGCTTTCCTATTCTGGTATCGCCGAATCTGGCTTGGCACACTATTAATCGTTTTGGGTTCAGGCATTGCGTGGTCACGTGTTTATCTTGGCGTGCATTGGCCGCTAGACATGGTCGGAGGGCTTCTCGTTGGCCTCATGAGCTGTGCTGTCACCCAGCTCTTGTGGGGTGTGATCGGACAAAGCATAGTGAATCGTCTATACCAAGTTTATCAATTTAGTTTTGCGCTCCCCATTCGTCGCGGTTGGGTGAGACAATAACCAAATGCATACCATGAGCCCGTTTTTACGGGCTTTTTTGTGTTTGCTGAACTACATTTGCACTACATTGACAACATTGCAGGTTTGCGCCTCGGCAGGCACAGAGGTAAGATAAAAAAACCTCGCGAAAGTTTGAATTCGTTGAAAGTAGTCGCATTTATCTCATCCAACGTGTTGTTGGAACTGTTGTACCTTACCCAAAATCTCATGGGAAAAGGCATCCCGATTATCTTTGACCGGATTATGCTTTCTGCTCCGGCCACTTTATTGAGAAAAATTATGGAAACCCGGCGTTACGATCGTATTAACCGCTTATCACAGGCGCTCAAACGAACAGATAAACTGCATCTTAAAGATGCCGCCGAGTTGCTCAATGTTTCCGAGATGACGGTTCGCCGCGATTTAGCCTCACAGAGCAGCGATGTAGTGTTGCTGGGCGGATATGTAGTGCTGGATCCCAAAATCCACCAAAGCGCTCGCTACTTTGTGACAGACCAGCAAGAAAAACGCGTTAAAGAGAAACGCCACATCGGCACCCTCGCGGCTCAGCTCGTCCAAGAAGATGACGTGGTGTTTTTTGACTGCGGTACAACGGTTCCATTCATTATCGATGCCTTGGATGAGTCACTGAGTTTCACGGGGGTCTGCTACTCACTGAATACCTTCATGGCGCTGCGCACCAAACCAAACTGCAAAGTGATCCTATGCGGTGGCTCATTTAACCCTGACAGCGCCATCTTTGTGCCAAACGGCATCAGCAGCGAGTTAGACAATCTTTGCCCAACGATTGCATTTATCTCCGCGGCAGGTATTACGCCAAAACAAGGCGCGACCTGTTTTAATCTGGACGAGATAGCACTTAAGCAAAAAGCCATTCAAAGAGCCCGTCGCTCAGTGCTGATCGCTGATGCCAGCAAGTTTGGCGAGATTAAGCCAGCATGGATTGCTCCCCTTTCCGAATTTTCCGTACTGGTCACCGATCAAGCCCCCCGCTCAGAGATTTGCCAGTTCCTGATCCTGAAAAACGTACAGTTATTATGCTAGCTTCTATTTTTTACGTAGTATTATTTTGATAATCTAATTTATGAACTACAGTTTCAATTTTAATTGAGCTGTAGTCATTTTGCCCTCGTTTAACGCTCAATTATTTACCATTCACAAATTCCTACCCTACCAATTCCTTTACTACCAGTGAGTTAATTAGTCATACTTAATTGCCAATTCTATTTATAATCGTGACTATTGATTATTAATCACTCTAGTTTAATAACCTATTTCATTATAATTCTCATGCTTGATGAGCATATTTTATGTTCAACATTGCGCTAAATTCGCACAACCATAAAATCATACAAAAACAGCTAGTTATGATATTACCCGCTCATAATTTACCTGTTTACTATAACCACTGTTATAACTTGTCATTTTTTGAAATTAAGTGAAATCGTGTTTTTTATTTCACATAAGAAACGAATTTTTACTATTTATCCTATGACTGTTAATCAGCATTGATTTCCTTGTTAAATTTGTGTGTTTATTTCAGTCAAAAAAAGAGAAAAAACGCCATAAAATCGAGTGAATATCGCATTTGAGAGGCGGATCACGGACGTTTTAACTGTAAAAATATATCTTTGCCGCCGAAAACCATTGCTGCACATTACGAATAAAAGATCGCGTTATGAACGGACTGTTTTTTGTTCGATTTTTCTTATTTTGGTCGAGCAGACAAAAGTGAGTTCCTATATAGTGCAGCGGCTTTAGGCTTTATTTAATGGTGTAAATCCATTTTTTAATAAACCAGGTTATAAACAACACACTAAGTATGTTGAATTGAATAAAGTTCTTTCGTGACAATTCACGCTAGAACGATGTCTTGTTTTGAAAAGAAACTGTTTTAAACGTGTTCACTTCGGAGACCCTATGGACACTACTCAGACTAGCACTGTGACTTCTACTTCTGGTTCCGCAACGGCCTGGCGCAAGTCAGATACCATGTGGATGCTGGGCCTATACGGCACAGCGATTGGCGCGGGCGTACTGTTCCTGCCAATCAACGCCGGTGTCGGTGGCTTAATCCCACTGATCATCATGGCTATTATCGCTTTCCCTATGACTTTCTTTGCGCACCGCGGTCTGACCCGTTTCGTGCTGTCTGGTAAAAATCCTGGTGAAGATATCACCGAAGTTGTAGAAGAGCATTTTGGCGTTGGCGCAGGTAAACTGATTACCCTGCTTTACTTCTTCGCAATCTACCCAATTCTGTTGGTTTACAGCGTTGCTATTACTAACACCGTTGACAGCTTCATTACTCACCAGTTGGGTATGACGGCTCCTCCACGTGCAATTCTGTCTCTGATCCTGATTCTGGGTCTGATGACAATTGTTCGTCTGGGCGAACAGTTCATCGTTAAAGCAATGAGCATCTTGGTATTCCCGTTTGTTGCGGTACTGATGCTGCTGGCTCTGTATCTGATCCCTAACTGGAACGGCGCTATCTTCGAAACGGCTGCAATGACTCAGTCTATGAACGGCAGCGGCCTGTGGATGACCCTGTGGCTGGTTATTCCAGTTATGGTGTTCTCTTTCAACCACTCACCCATCATCTCTGCGTTCGCGGTAGCAAAACGTGAAGAATATGGCGTAGACGCTGAAAAGAAATGCTCCAAAATTCTGGCTTTCGCGCACATCATGATGGTTCTGACCGTTATGTTCTTCGTGTTTAGCTGCGTATTGAGCCTGTCTCCAGCGGATCTGGCAGAAGCTAAAGCACAGAACATCTCTATTCTGTCTTACTTAGCGAACCACTTTAATACTCCGGTTATCGCATACATGGCGCCTGTTATTGCCTTTATCGCGATCACCAAATCCTTCCTGGGCCACTATCTGGGTGCTCGTGAAGGCTTCAACGGTATGGTGATTAAGTCTCTGCGTGGCAAAGGCAAAACCATCGAAACTAACAAGCTGAACAAAATTACTGCGCTGTTCATGCTGCTGACAACTTGGGCTGTTGCAACGCTGAACCCAAGCATTCTGGGCATGATTGAAACCCTGGGTGGTCCAGTTATCGCGATGATCCTGTTCCTGATGCCAATGTATGCCATCCATAAAGTACCTGCGATGCGTAAATACAGCGGCCACATCAGCAACGTATTCGTGGTTGTCATGGGTCTGATTGCAATCTCTGCAATCCTGTACACCCTGTTCGGTTAATCGCTGTAAGAGTTATGTTCTACCGGCCAGCGCACATTCTCTCGCGCTGGCCGTATCACTCCCCTTCTCTGGCAGCATCATTCTTTATATCCAAAGTAATTGGAATTGCAGCACGGCAGCAGCTTCAAGTACGAAGGATATAGCCCTGTTTCACGTACGGAGGCGACATGATTAGCGTATTTGATATTTATAAAATTGGCATTGGCCCATCCAGCTCCCATACCGTTGGCCCAATGAAAGCCGGTAAAGAATTCTCTGACGACCTGATTAAAAAAGGCATCTTGAACGATGTCACCCGCGTAGTTGTTGACGTTTACGGCTCACTTTCCCTGACCGGTAAAGGCCACCACACGGATTTGGCTATTATCATGGGATTAGCAGGCAACATGCCTGATAGCGTCGATATCGACATGATCCCAGGCTTTATCAAAGATGTAGAACAGCGTGGGCGTTTACTGTTGGCTAAAGGCCAACACGAAGTGGATTTCCCGCTGGAAACCAGCATGAATTTCCACCAAGACAATCTTTCCCTGCATGAAAATGGTATGCGCATTACTGCGCTGTCTGGGGATAGCGTTGTTCACAGCAAAACCTATTACTCTATCGGCGGCGGTTTCATCGTTGACGAAGAAAACTTCGGCAAGCAATCTGAAAATGAAGTTCAGGTACCTTATCCGTTCAAGAGCGCGGCTGATTTGCAAGAGCACTGCAAAGCCTCGGGCCTGTCTCTGTCTGGTTTGGTAATGCAAAACGAACTCGCCTTGCATAGCAAAGAAGAGATCGATGCACACTTCACGCGCGTTTGGGATGTTATGCGCAGCGGAATTGAGCGCGGCATGAATACTGAAGGCATTTTGCCTGGGCCACTGCGCGTTCCGCGCCGTGCTTCAGCACTGCGTCGCATGCTGGTCACCCATGACAAAATGAGCGTGGATCCAATGGCCGTTGTTGACTGGATCAACATGTACGCCTTTGCGGTAAACGAAGAGAACGCGGCCGGCGGGCGCGTCGTGACAGCTCCAACCAACGGCGCATGCGGAATTATTCCGGCGGTTCTGGCCTATTACGATAAATTTATTCGCGAAGTTAACACCAACTCCTACTCTCGCTACTTCTTGGCGTCTGGGGTTATCGGTGCACTTTACAAGATGAATGCGTCGATTTCTGGTGCAGAGGTGGGCTGTCAGGGTGAAGTTGGCGTAGCCTGTTCGATGGCCGCAGCAGGTCTTACTGAATTGATGGGCGGAAGCCCTGCGCAGGTATGCATGGCAGCAGAAATCGCTATGGAACATAACCTTGGTTTAACCTGCGACCCGGTTGCCGGACAGGTCCAAGTACCTTGCATCGAGCGTAACGCCATCGCTGCAGTGAAGGCGGTAAATGCCTCACGTATGGCAATGCGCCGTACCAGCGACCCACGCGTATGTCTGGATAAAGTCATTGAAACGATGTATGAAACTGGCAAAGACATGAACTCAAAATACCGCGAAACATCCCGCGGTGGCTTGGCGCTGAAAGTACTGACCTGCGGTTGATTCTATTTTTAAGGGGTGCTTAGTGACCGAGCTAAACCCCCGTCGATTCAGCCACAAAACCTCAAAGTGCGAGTTAACAATTGTTGCTCGCACTTTGAGTCTCAATATGTTGAATATTTCTATCCCAAACAGCCTCTCCCACCGCGACTCCCTCTTGTTTTCAGCCAGAGCATACTCAATAAGCAATCTCATCACAGGGTTTTCAAAACCAATAAAATAGGTAAGTAAACTCTTTTTATCGGTTAAGTTAGTCGCACATAGGGGATGGAGGAGTAATACAGCGCCCCTATTTCCCTACAAATATGTGTCCCAAAAATCCACGCACGCTTTACTTGCATAAAAGCATTTCAAAATCTCTGATTCGTAAGACATAAATTGAGCCAGCATCAACAATTGGGCATCAGAAAATCTAAGTATAAAATTTAAAAAGTCATCATGGCTTCGAAAATCAGGACATAAATATGCTTGAACGAAATCGGATTCAAAAACAAAAAATTCATCTTTATTATGCAAAGAAGCATAAATATATAGAGGTATATAATAAAAAAACTCATCCTCCGATAGAAATGAAACACCCAGTTCCAGAGCATAAGAGTCATTTTTCAATTTCAAACTAGCTGCAATATCATCCCATGTTCTCCCCGAGAAAAAATCATGCACAAGTTCTGGATCACAGAATCCCTTCATATTCTCTGAAAGAACCGGAATAGGTTGTGTTGGAAAACTCCTTATCAACTCATCATATATTTCATTTTTATTTAAGTAATTGATGTTTTTCATTTGATAAATTCACTATGACATCCATATCTGTCACATTAGTTTCCGTAGCTAACAAGTCTAAAGTATTTAATCTGGAAAGAGAGTTGATATCCTTAGAGTCATAAGCGTCGTTTGTAGGAAAGCAGAATGACCTCTTTTATTGGAGTAATTATCATAAGTATGAAAATCACCTACCATGAGAAAAACAAACTAACCTATACGCCAAAATAAATCGAATATAACCTTAAGCCACTTTTTTAACTTGTCTTTAAGACTACCCTTTTTGACCCGAATAGAATATAAATCAAACACCATCAGGTAACCCATTGCTATGTTCAACCTTACAGCCAAACCATATAGTTTCTGTAAAACTACATAATTGATTAAAATTATCCTGGGTGAATTCACAATTGACAAAATCACAATTGATAAACCGGCAAGAGATGAAACTAACACCGCTAAATTTACAATCACAAAAACGAACATCTACAAATAAACAGTTATTAAATAGCACCCAATACAGGTCGCAGAACTCTATCGCACAAGATAAAAATGTATTATCAAACTCTCCGCCATCAAGAGAAATGTTTTTTAAATCGCAGTACCTCAGCACATCTCCACTGCTTATCTCCTGAACATCATCGTCATGGCCGTATGTTTTATATTCTATGATCATATTATAGGTTATCCCCATCCACTCATCTTTGATATAAACATTCCTCAACTTTATCACTAAAATTTTTAGCCAACCTGATATAATTACGCACATCACTAGCCATTAATGGGTCTGGATCAAGATACGTTATCTTTATCAATTTAATTAGCTCTCCTCACTTTTATTATTTCTCAAACACCAATGAAATGCGCCATTATTATCATGTTCACAACCATCTTCATCCACTCACAAGGAAAGTGCATCATCTTGATGAATTGCTTTTACTCATTTTAGTCATATTAATTATTTCTCATAATTTAAAACTCATCCAGCACATGAATTATGCAGCCGGATTCAGGCGAGATCATTTCATTCACTCATATATAAAATACATGCTACCGCCACACCATGAAGAGAGTCATCTCTTCTGCACTGAGCTTTATTTTTCTGTTGATGATAAAACAAGAAATAAAATACCACGATGAGAGGAAACTCTGTAGTTATTGCAGAAGTGAAAAGTTTGATTTGCTGAATTATAAGAAGTTTTATTTTTACAACTCAGAGGAATGAGAATAATTAATTAGGTTATCCTGCCATGTAGTTTACTTACATCATCAGGATTTATAATAAGGAATCAGCGTGCAGGACGCACGCTGATTATTGACACTATGACTTAACCAAACCACGAGCCGAATATCTGATGAATTTTCATCATCACGAAATCGATTATCCGGCCAAAGAATCCCGCCTCTTTGACCTCATTTAACACCACCAGCGGACGCTGTTCGATAGTTTTACCGTTCAGTTGGAAATCGATAGTTCCCACCACCTGCCCTTTAGCTAGAGGAGCCTCAAGCTGTGGCTGATTGAGCGTAAAGCTAGCTTTCAGATTTTTTAACTGCCCTCGCGGAATAGTGACAGCGGCGTTTTTATTCACGCCCAGCTCGACCTCACTCTTATCCCCGAACCAGACTTTTTCGGTGGTAAATGCCTGACCCACTTTGATTGGCGTTACGGTTTCATAAAAACGGAAACCCCAAGTCAGCAATTTTTTGCTTTCTTCGAAGCGAATACGATCCGTCGGAGCACCCAACACGACGGAAATTAAGCGCATTGGCCCATCGGTTGCCGAAGAAACCAGATTATGCCCCGCGCCAGACGTGTAACCGGTTTTAATACCATCCACGTTTAGGCTACTATCCCAGAGCAAGCGGTTACGATTGACCTGACGAATCTTATTGAAGGTAAACTCTTTCTCTTTATGTAGGGCATATTCATCAGGCACATCGGCAATCAGGCGTTGGCTGATCAGCGCCATATCGCGTGCCGAGCTGTACTGTCCCTCCGAGTCCAAACCATGCACGGTTTTAAACGACGTATTTTTCAGCCCCCAAGCCTCAACGTATTTATTCATCAGGCTCACAAAAGCGTCCTGACTTCCAGCAACGTAATCAGCTAATGCAATACTCGCGTCGTTACCCGACTGAATAACCACACCTTTATTTAACTCAGAGACTGGCACGCGATCGCCCGGCTTGAGGAACATCAGCGACGAGCCACGTAAGATTGGATTCCCCGTTGCCCAAGCATCTTTTCCCACCACCACCATATCGTTCGGCGTGATTTTTCCTGCTTTGATTGACTGGCCAATCACATAACTGGCCATGATTTTCGTCAGACTAGCGGGATCCAAACGCTCATCGGCGTTAGCTTCAGTCAGGATTTTCCCGCTATCGTAATCCATCAGCACATAGGCTTTGGCGTTGATTTGTGGGGCCGCTGGTGCAGCCTCATCGGCATAGGTCATCGGGATCGCCATTAGCGTCAGGCCTGCCCCGAGAGTGATTTTTTTGATTAACGTAGTGAGTGCGATTTTCTTCATGATGATGCCAGCGTATCCATTCAGATAAACAAAAATTAATCTTTACCTTCGCAAAGCTTATTCAAGCCCTGCTTGGAACCATAACGGCTTTAACTTAAAGAATAAACCCCCGATTATTAGTCCTTTAAATATAATCCAACCTTACAGACTCGCTAATCAATTTTTTTGCTTAATCGTTGTGCTGCTCATGGTTGATTTGTCATCAATTCGCGATGCGATACCGTTTTCTTGGATGCTCAGGAGAGAATAAACGCATTGGCCATTGCCGCTAGATGCCGCATCAACAGACGAAGGGGTAATGCCTTGTATGGATTTGTCCTATCTACAACCGATAAAAAACCCCGGACTTGCCGGGGTCGTTTATGCTAGTGCTGGCTAGCCGTCAATTTTTCAATGTCAGGGCTACCAAGCAGTTTAGGGTCAGGGATAATATCTTTATCCTCACGCACCTTGGCCACATCTTTAGCCGTAATTTCTGGAGCCTTGTTACCCCAGCTGGTACGGATAAAGTTGACCACGTCTGCGACCTGCTGATCGTTTAAGCGCCAGCCAAACGCAGGCATGGTGATAGACGATGGAGCCCCCTGCACACCCGGTAACGTATTACCCGTGAGTACCACGTGGATCAGCGAAGTGGCGTCATCCGTCATCACGACCGAATTACCCCGTAATTCTGGGAAGAATCGGGTATAGCCGCTGCCGTCAGTGCGGTGACACGCAGCACAGTTATCCACATACAATGCGGCGCCCGTTTTACTGTCATCACCTTTCCACAGCGCATTAGCGACGGTTTTGTCCTCTTTAAACGGCTTTTGATCCTTATCATTCGCTGGAAGCGATTTCAGATAACGCGCAATCGCCGTGGCATCTTCCGGAGTTAAGTATTGCAAGCTGTGCTCAATCACATCGGTCATACCGCCAAACACCGCAGTACGATCGTTGCGCCCCGTGCGCAAGAACTCAGTAAGATCCTGCTCGCTCCAACTCCCTAGGCCGTCTTTATAATCGCCTCGCAGATTCGTGGCAATCCAGCCGTCAATCGGTGCACTGCCTGATAGATAGACTTCGCCTTCACCGTTATTTAATGCCTTTTCCTGCATTGTGATGCTGCGCGGTGTATGGCAGGCACCGCAGTGCCCTAAGCCTTCAACCAAATAGCGCCCCCGCGCCAATACGGGATCTTCACCCTGTGCTGGGGTGAAATCCTGTACATCAGGGGCAAACATACCGCGCCAGATAGACAGCGGCCAACGCATCGACAGAGGCCAAGGAATATCACTGTCTTTGTTTGCCTGAGCGACAGGTTTTACCCCTTGCATGAAGTAAGCATAGAGCGCACGCATATCCGGCTCAGTCACCACGGCATAAGAAGGATATGGCATCGCGGGGTAAAGTGTATCGCCGTTCTTCGCAACGCCGTGGCGCACCGCTTTATCAAAATCCTCAAAGGAGTATTCACCGATACCGTGCTTTTTATCCGGAGTAATATTGGTGCTGTAGATGGTGCCAATCGGCGTAGCCATTGGCAGCCCCCCGGCAAAAGGCATTCCCCCCTTGCTGGTATGACATGCCACACAGTCACCGGCTCGCGCCAGATATTCACCACGTTTGATCAAATCGACACCGCTGGTTTCTTGCGCAGCGGCGCTAAGACTCACCGCACTAAACACCAGAGCTGAGATAAGTTTTTTCATTTTCTGGTTTCCTTATGCCTGCACCAACGGTCCTGGATTTTTCAAATACTGTTCGCGAATTGCACGAGCAGACCAGTAAGTCAGTGCCGCTAAGGTACCTGTTGGGTTATAGCCCAAACCTTGCGGGAATGCAGATGCTCCCGGTACAAACACGTTTGGCACATCCCAACTTTGTAAATAGCGGTTAATCGCGCTGGTTTTAGGGTCTTCCCCCATAATCGCGCCGCCGTTCATATGCGTGGTCTGATAGACCGTCGTATCGAAATGCGTTCCTTCAGATTTTGGCGAACCGCTGATTACAGTGGGGTTCATGGCTTCCGCAATCTTGTGCATCCGGCCATGCATGAACTGCGACATTTTGATGTCATTTTCTTGCCAGTCAAACGTCATACGCAGCAGCGGCTGACCATAAACATCTTTATAGTTCGGGTCGAGATCCAGATAGTTGGCACGATAAGACTGATGTGCGCCATGTGCATCCATAGAGACATGGTGCGAATAGACATCAGCCACTTCCGCTTTCCATTTGCTGCCCCACGTGGGTGTACCCGGACGCGTTGGCAAACCTGAAATGGGTTTGGTTCCCGCCTGATTCACCCAGAATGGAGATCCCCCGACAAAGCCGTATTTCGCATGGTCAAAGTTATCAGCGTTAAAATCATCGACACCCACGCCAGCGCCACCCGCCCCAATAAACGTATTGGTGAAGATATCTTTATTAAAGAAAGCCTTGATAGTCGAAATGTTTTGGTAAGCGAAGTTACGCCCCACAACACCTTCATTAGTAATAGGGTTATAAGGTTTACCAATCCCAGATAACAACATCAGATGCACATTATGGAACTGGAATGCAGCCAGAATCACCAAATCGGCAGGCTGTTCAACCTGACGCCCCTGCGCATCCACATAAGTTACGCCAGTGGCGCGTTTTTTATCATCAGTCAGATTAACGCGCAGCACATGTGAGTTGGTACGCAGCTCAAACTTAGGTTCTTGGCGCAGCGCTGGCCATACGTTAACGTTCGGAGAGGCTTTGGAGTACATATAGCACGCATAACCGCTACAGAATCCACAGAAATTACATGGCCCCATCTGCGCGCCATAGGTATTGGTATATGGACCGGAGGTGTTTGCCGATGGCAAATCATAAGGATGATAGCCCACAGATTCAGCTGCCTGAGCAAACATCTGCGCGGAGAAAGTGCGCTTCTGCGCAGGCAGTGGGAAGTTATCTGAGCGATCCGGCGCAAACGGATTGCCCCCCTTACCCTGTCCAACAACTTTACCTTTTACGCTCCACGGTGTACCCGAAGTGCCAAATACTTTTTCAGCCTTATCAAAATAGGGCTCAAGCTCTTCATAAGTCACGCCGAAATCCTGAATAGTCATGCCTTCAGGAATAAAGTTTTTACCGTAACGCTCTTCATAATGGCTGCGCATGCGCAATTCCATTGGGTCGATACGAAAATGTACACCCGACCAATGTAATCCTGCACCACCGGTTCCCGTACCGGGTAAAAATGCAGCAAGCTGACGGTAGGGTAATGCGGTTTGCGAAGCATTATGGCGGATGGTTACGGTGCTTTTCGACAGGTCTTGGAACAGTTTACGACGGATGTTATAGGTCAATTCATCGATAACCTGCGGATAAGCGCCGTCAGGATAGGTGTCACGATGCGGACCTCTTTCCAATACCACCACGTTTAAGCCCGCTTCGGTTAGCTCCTTCGCCATGATAGAACCGGCCCAGCCAAACCCAACCACGACCGCATCGACTTTCTTCATTGTATTCGCCATGACTTATCCCCTTTCTCCGCGAATAGATACCGGAGGGAACGGATAACGTTCACCGCGCTCTACCCAGTCCATAAAATCGGCTCGTGCGCCGGGGAAGTTAATTAACGTCCAGCCCACCATTCCTTGATTGCCACCGTGAATAGGGTCGCTAAAGAAGCCTTCACGCGTGTTTTGCAGTAAGAAAGAGAAAAAGACCTTAGACGGAACCTGAGTGAATTCAGCCTTACCGCCTTCCATCTGGCTTAAGAGATCGTCTTGCTTATCTTGCGGCAGATCAGCAAAAACTTTGCCTCCCTGCTTTTTGGCATAATCATTCGCTTCAGCCACGCCTAAACGATAAATTTGCTGTGGGGTTAGCGGTAGCTGATAGCCAAAATCGTGCTCAGCGTCTGGATTAAATGGCCCTTGCATATACCACTGGGAACCTGTGGCATACGGCGTGTTCATCTGGCGATCGATGAACTCAGGAACACCAGCTTCCAAAGCCCCAGGGCCGCGATCGTCATTGGGAATCAAACGTGCGACGGCGGCTTTGACAAAGGCATATTCTTCAGGGGTGAAAAAGGTAGGATTGTAATCACGCGCCGTGTGTTTTTCTGGCGCTTTAGGTTCTGCCGCTTGAACGATGGCCGGAGCGGCAAGAGAGCCGATTCCCGTTCCGCCAATAGCCACTGCGGGTACTAATGTTATTGTTTTTAGTAGGAAATCTCTTCTTGAGCTTCCTGAGGTTTCTTTTGCCATGACATTGCCCACTTACAAAATGTTATCAGTTATTTAACACCATTTCCTTGATGAATGTGTTGTTATGAAACATTTATTTACGTTCCGCTACGTTTTGAAATGGCGGTTTTGGGCTAAATAATGGACATTGTTACGGGTAACTTACTGATTAGGGTAGAAAAGGATCACTAAAAATTTGTTAATTATTTAATGTGATAGATCGCACGAAATGTTGCTTAATTGAACAAAAAACCAGCAATAAAAACTAACAAATTTATATACAAAAACAGAGCTACAAGCGCAGAGATTCGCTAGCGTAAAAAGAAGTAGCTGACCTAGCAATATAGCCGTTAAGTATATTAATCATACATATCTCCCCCAACACCCTGTCACAATATTCACCCAATATCAGCATAGTTGATATCTGAGCAAATACTCCGACAACGGAGTTTATCTTACGATTAGCGGCTTAATTCACGGCTACCTTCATAGATAAGCCGCAGAGCAAATATGCCCACCACTGCGCCGATGATTTTGCTGGCAACGCGCTGAATACGAGAATAGGCACGACGCACCGCAGAGAGAGAGAAAGCCTGACTGAGAAAAATTCGCCACAGAATAGAACTCAAGACAATGCCTAACCACGTCAATAACTTAGCCCAAATAGGGGTATCTGCACTCAGCGTGACGGAAAAAATACTGATGAAAAAAAGCACGGTCTGCGGATTAGAAAGGTCGGTAATCAAACCACGGCGAAAAAACACCGCGCCTTTTCCGGGTATAAGCGTGTGCAATGCGCTAATTTGCACGTCATTTTGATTACGCACGACGCCGTAGGCATACCAAAGCAAATAGAGGCCGCCGGCTATTTTTATAAATGAAAACAGGCTTTCAAACTGAGTCATTAAAGCAACCATACCAAATAGACCCAGACCGGAATAAATAGCGTCTCCCAGAGCAACACCTAAACCAGTACACACCCCGGCTCGACGTCCTGAAGATAAGCTGGTTTGCACCACCACAAAGAGATTTGCGCCGGGATTAAAAAATGTGAGAACAAACAACCCAATGGTGACCCAAATCGCATGCAGTGGTTCCATAGCTCATCTCAACTTTTGCCAAAATTTTATTCATTATGAAAATCTATTCATCACAGCGATGTGCTCTCTATCACTATTTAAACACACGCGTATACACAAAGATCTCATAGCGTCATGAAGAGACTATTTGTTCTTCCACGCCTCAGTTTTAGCCCCTTAACCTTTTCATCTCTTGGCAAACTGGCTAGATTGATGAATTCCCCCTCTGCATGACTTTTTGGGACCGTTTGTATGTTATTACACCAGCGAACAAACTCATCTTCTAGCCAAAGCAACACGCGGTTTCTTAATCTGGATAACCAACAGCTTGAACGGCTCGATGGCATTGAACTCAACACAAACCTGACGGGGCTTAGCGTATATAACAATCAATTAAGCTCATACCCTGAGCAGATTGGAATGCTATCTGAACTTCAGGTGTTCAATATTTCCTGTAATCAGATGGCCAAAATCCCCGACAGCATCGGGCAGCTTAGGGCGTTAGAAATGCTCGATCTCGGGCATAACCGGTTGTCCGAACTGCCGGACACCATGGGAAGACTCACCCAGCTAATTTATCTCTATTTGAGCAATAACTCGCTTACGGACATTCCCGCCACATTTTCTGCCCTGCGGAATTTGCGCTACCTCAACATCACCGATAACCATCTCACGGCGATCCCTAAAGCTGTTTTTGCGATGTCGTCGTTGGAGGAATTACGGTTATACAACAACAAAATATCCATTCTTGCAGAAAAAATTGGCGATCTGAAAAATCTGCAAGAGTTGCATCTGATGAATAACCATTTCAGTCAGTTTCCTGATTCAATCGGACAACTTACCCAGCTTCGGGTACTCGATATCTCAGGAAATAGGATTAAATCTATCCCTGATTCATTTGCTCAATTGAATCACTTGCAGGATCTCAACTTCAGGTTTAACAATCTGTCAGAAGTGCCAGATACGATTGCCGCACTGACTCATCTACAGACGCTGGATTTGCGCGCCAATAATCTGACGTCACTGCCGGAAAGTATTCAAGAGCTAAAAAATCTTAAACGCCTCGATCTACGCTGGAATTCATTTACCACTTATCCAGAACAATTAGCTTCACTCGTAAAACAGGGCTGCCTAATTCACATCTAAAAAGTGCGGCTTAAGCCCGCGGATAAGACAATAAATAGAAGAGAAAACGGATGTCGCTCAACATCACGGTACTGTTAGAAAATAAAAACCATCACCCACAGTTAGACGGCGGCGTAGGATTAAGTTTATTGTTGGACGATGGTGAACAACGCATCTTATTTGATACTGGGCAAGATCAGCGATTTTGTGACAATGCTCGCCGCTTAGGAATTGATTTAGGCACCCTTACTCGCGTCGTGTTATCGCACGGACACTACGATCATTTTGGCGGCCTGCCCTACCTCATTCCTCATACGCCGCATAAGCCCGAAGTCATTTGTCACCCAGACGTATTTCTAACTCGTTACGCGGGAAAATTTGTCGGTTCACGCGCGATAAGACTAAAAAAGATCTCCCCAGAAAATAGCGAAACAGCGCTTAAAACGCATTTTCCTTTTCGCCTTTCACGCGATCCCGTATCGATAGGCAGTCGGTTTATTTTTGCTGGTGAAATTGAGCGCAGCAATAAACACAAAAGTTTCGGCCTCATTGAAAACGAAGATGGCTTCACCACCGACTACGTTAAGGATGATAGCTGTCTCATCTGGCAGGGAAGCCAAGGACTCGTCATTATCGTTGGCTGCTCTCACTCAGGCATCTGCGATATCATCCGTTATGCCAAGCATATTACCGGCATCGATAAGGTCAGCGCCGTCATTGGCGGTCTGCATCTACGCAGTGCAGGCATTCGCGAAATGCTCAGCACCCGTCGCTATTTTCAAGAACAAAATATCGATCTCATCTATGGCTGCCATTGCACGGGAGCGTGGGGGCGCTTATGGCTGCCCAACGCACAGCCGCTGAACACCGGCGATAGCCTGAGTTTGGAATAATCTTTTGGTAACGATGGTTTGCCCAATCCATAAGCCATAGATATAATCCACGCTCAATCTCAGGGGAATTCCTCCCCTATTAGTGAGCTTATTTCATGGTCTGCAGTTACTTCAAAAAGTCCGTCACCAGACGCAGCTCCGCGCAATCGAAAGATGAAGCGTTGTTCGGAGCCTAATCAGCAGCGTATTGCCGCTTAAACTCTTCATCAGCCAGCCGCTTTTTGTCGTTTAATTACGTCGTCTTGTGCTGTCTGAAATCGAGAGTTTGCAAGCTACCTTCCACGCTTTATCTGTGCCCCTTGATGTTGCAAGACATCTGTGACGGATTGTTGAAGTAAACAATCTTTAAGCCGGGTCAACGTTATCCGGCTTTTGAATGGCTTTCTATGAATGAGTATCAACGTTATGACTCCACATTCTTACTGGAAAAAGGACATTACCCTTTTCCTATCTGCTCAAACCATTTCGCTGTTTGGCTCTTCGATCGTGCAGTACGCCATTATCTGGTATATCACGCTGACCACCTCCTCTGGGCTGATGATCACCCTATCCACTCTATGTGGCTTTTTACCACAGCTCATCATCTCTCTGTTTGCTGGCGTGTGGGTTGACCGCTATAACCGCAAGTATGTCAGCATGATTTCGGATGCGGTGATTGCCGTGGTTACGCTGCTGTTAGCGATTTCGTTTATCCTCGGATACAAGCCGTTATGGCTCATTTTTGCGGTATTAGCAGTACGCTCTTTTGGTACGGGAATTCAAACGCCAACGGTTAATTCCATTATTCCTCAGTTGGTTCCCAAAGAGCATTTGATCAGGGTTAACGGAATCAATAGCACATTAAGCTCGCTGAATATGCTGATTGCACCGGCGACAAGCGGCGTTCTCTATGCCTATTTTTCTATCGAGAAAATCTTCTTTGTCGATGTTATCACCGCGGCTATCGCGCTCACGCTGATGTCGATGCTGAAGCTCGCCAGACTTTCCAGCCAAAATCTTGAGGGCAAATCGACAATCAAGGCCATCAGAGAAGGTTTCCACTATTTGAAGGAAAACCCTTTTATCCGCTATCTGATTATCTTTTTGATTGTCATGATGATTCTGATAAGCCCCGCGGCGTTTATGACTCCGTTGATGGTTAGCCGTTCGTTTGGCCCTGAGGCCTGGCGTTTGGCTATCAATGAGATGGCATTTAGTAGCGGAGCCATCGTGGGCGGCATACTGATTGCTATGTGGGGCGGATTCAACAGTCGCTTGCGTACCACCCTGTTGGCGGGCGGAGCCTACGGCTTTTTCATGATTGCGCTCGGCTGCGCACCGGTATTTGCCATTTATCTGGCCTTTAATTTTCTGATTGGCATTACCATGCCGTGCTTTAACGCACCTATCACCGCGTTATTACAGGAAAAGGTTGACCCTACTATGCATGGCCGAATTTTCAGCTTGGTACAGGTGGCTAACTGCTGCGCACTGCCGCTAGGGATGGTGCTGTTTGGTCCACTGGCCGATCATTTCCGCATTGAGCATTTACTCGTGATGGCCGGTATCTTGGTACTTCTGCTTTGCGCTCAGCTATTTGTTAAAAGAACATTGGCTGCGTAATAGCGTTTATAAAAAAGTTCATCCCAATAGCAGGGGGTCATCCCCTGCTATACTCTTCGGCCAATAAACCGAAGACCCAATCATCATGCCATTTTCCCTGCAGATAATAATTTTTCCTCAGGCAACCTTCCTGCTGAAATCCAGTATTTATCAACAACGCACGCGACGCATTATTTCCAGAAGTGACTACCGCTTTTAGCTTGTGAAAACCGCATTGTGAAAAAGCGAAATCAATGAGCGCACTCAAAGATTCTTGGCCATAGCCTTTGCGCTGAAATTGAGGGGCAATAATGTAGCCAACTTCCGCCATACGGTGTGGCAGCCATTCAGAAACAAACCCCGTCAATCCCACTCGCTGCCCCGTATCTCGCTCAATCATGACTAAGCACAGCCACTGCGGCTGTTCTTTACGCCACTCAGGCAAACGACAATCAAAAGCGGCTCGGATCTGCTGCTCTGTTTGAGCATCAGCAATCAGCGCCATGAGCTGTTCATCGCGATAAAGAGCGCAAAAGAAATCCCAGTCAGACTCTGTGATTTGCCGCATAGTCAGTCTTTGAGTTTCGAGTGTTATCATTTCTGCATCCTTAAAAATCGCCCAATCCGGCGTTATTTATCTCGATGAACGTATGCTTCTTAACATAGCCTAAGCAGCTACCATGATAAAAACTAGAGGCGGGGTACATTCCCGTGTAAAATCGCAGCCGTTTTTATTCTTTGAACATTTTGTGAGCGTAATATATGCAACAACCGCGTATTGGTTTTGTGTCCCTTGGTTGCCCGAAAAATCTGGTGGACTCTGAACGTATTCTGACCGAACTGCGCACCGAAGGTTATGATGTTGTGCCTCGTTACGATGACGCTGAGCTTGTCATCGTAAATACCTGCGGTTTTATCGACAGTGCCGTTCAGGAATCGTTGGAGGCTATCGGTGAAGCTCTCAACGAAAACGGAAAAGTGATTGTTACCGGCTGCTTAGGGGCAAAAGAGAACCAGATCCGCGAAGTTCACCCTAAAGTTCTGGAAATTACTGGCCCGCATAGCTATGAAGCCGTGCTCAAACACGTGCATCAGTACGTGCCTAAGCCAACGCATAATCCTTTCACCAGCTTGGTGCCGGAACAGGGCGTGAAACTTACGCCAAAACATTACGCTTATCTGAAAATATCCGAAGGCTGTAATCACCGCTGCACTTTCTGCATCATTCCATCCATGCGTGGCGATCTCGATAGCCGCCCTATTGGCTCTGTTTTAGATGAAGCCAAACGACTGGTGGATGCCGGAGTGAAAGAGCTGCTGGTCATTTCGCAAGATACCTCAGCCTATGGCGTAGACGTTAAGCACCGCACCGGTTTCTGGAACGGCCAGCCGGTCAAAACCAGCATGATTAGCCTGTGCGAGCAGCTTTCATCGCTTGGCGTGTGGGTTCGTCTGCACTATGTTTACCCGTACCCGCACGTTGATGACGTGATCCCGCTGATGGCGGAAGGAAAAGTGCTTCCGTATTTGGATATTCCACTTCAGCATGCGAGCCCAAAAATCCTTAAGCTGATGAAGCGTCCTGGCGCGGTAGAACGCACCCTGGAACGAATCAAACGCTGGCGTGAAATCTGTCCGCAGCTAACACTGCGCTCAACGTTCATCGTTGGTTTCCCGGGTGAAACCGAGGAAGATTTCCAGATGCTGCTGGATTTCCTGAGCGAAGCCAAACTGGACCGTGTGGGTTGCTTCAAGTTCAGCCCTGTTGAAGGCGCTGCCGCCAACGAACTGGCTGACCAAGTTCCTGAAGAAGTGAAGGAAGAACGATTCCACCGTTTCATGCAGCTTCAACAGCAGATTTCAGCTCAACGTCTGCAGGACAAAGTGGGCCATACGCTACCGGTTATTATTGACGAAGTGGACGACGAAGGTGCCATTGGCCGCAGCATGGCCGATGCTCCAGAGATCGACGGAGTCGTTTACCTGAACGGTGAAACCAAGCTGAAAGTGGGCGATGTGGTTAACGTCACCATTGAAAACGTCGATGAATACGACATGTGGGGCAGCGTTTTAGCCTAGCGTTTCATTGACTGTTTTTTCATAAAAAAACCGTCAAAGGATTTAGGTGGATCGTTTGAACGATCCTCTGATGGATGTAAAGACCCATAATTTTTTATGGGTCTTTTTTATGGGTCTTTTTTATGCGGCTTTTTCAAGCCATTGGCATTGGCCGCAAATGGTTATCTCGCGTTTAAGCAAAACAAAATCTGATGAAAAGCGATTCAAGCCCAGAAATAGCACGCCGTTCAATAATTAATTTATATGAGTACTGATTTATTTTCTGCCCAGATCGATTTTTCATATTTTAATTCAATATAGAACATTAAATAGCTGAAGTTATATTTCATCGATATCTGACTTAACATATTATTTAATGCCACCACAGCACTGAATAGTGGATTTGTTTTCCGCATAGTGATTTACTGCACTGTAAAAACCACCACTGAACATAACCTCGAAACAGCCACGGTTAAATATTGAGATAGCAATAGATGAGAACGTTGTTTCTACTGATTTGTACTTTGTGTCTGTTTGGCTGCTCTGGTATGCCACATGCTATTACACCAACAACAGCGCCCTCGCAAGATACGGGTTCCAATCTGGTTTACATTGTCAATCATGGTTGGCATACCGGAATTATTGTACCGGCAGAAAAAATGAATATATATCTACCGCCATTAACTGAGCGCTTTAAAATAGGCCAATGGTATGAGTTTGGTTGGGGGGATAAAGGTTTTTATCAGGCACAAGAGATCACTACCGGATTAACCTTTCAGGCTATGTTTTGGTCATCTGGAGCCGTGATGCATGTGGTTTCTGTTCCTACTTCGCCAGAGGCTTTTTTTACTGGCAGTGAATTATTTAGCCTTACCCTTACTGATAACGGTTTGAGTAACATGCTCACTTTTATTGCAAATAGCTTTGAACGTGACGAACAGAATAAAATTATCCCATTAAGAAAAGGGATCTATGGTGATAGCCAATTTTATGCAGCAACAGGCCGCTACTACATTCTAAACACCTGCAATAAATGGACGGCAAAAGGATTAAAAAGTGGTGGCTTAAACATATCGCCAACGCTAAAACTCACATCTGGCAGTGTTATGAATTATTTGAAAAATAACATGATAAACCACCAACAGGATAGAGCGGCTTTCGCTAAGTAGATATTTTCATAATAGATTGAATGTAGTGAGTGAATATAATGAGTGAATATAGTGATTGGCAACTTGATTAATCATGGCACGTTTTATTAAATCAGTTGGCGACGTAAGCCGCCGACAACTTTAGCTTGTTTAGCGCAGGCAAATAAAACGGCTCAACGCCTTAGCGCTAACCTGTGGGGGGCTAATACAAATGTATTTCAAATCGCCGCCCCACAATACGCTAGCTACGTGGATCATCTAAACAATCCACCTTCGCCAAATGGCCATTTTGTTAAGCCATCAATCAGAAGAAATCAATTCCACGGCATCAGAGCCGGATTTGAATACTGATATTCAAATCCCAATTCTTTGCTGATTAACGAACCATCGACCAATTTGCCCTGCGATGGTTTTTCCTCTGGTACAAACTGCGGTGGCTCCAAGCCTAAGGAACGCGCTAGCGGTGGATAGAACTCCGCTTTAGTCGGATGAATCGTCGCACACAGATTGTATACATGCCCACCCTGCGGCAATTTCAGCAGCATTTGAATCGCGGCGATAACATCATCCTGATGCACCAAATTCACCCCACTGCTTGCACCTACTACGTCGGTTTTCCCCGCCAGAAATCTTCCCGGATTGCGGCCCGCCCCCACTAATCCAGCCAAACGCAGGATGTCTACCGAGGTATTTGGCAGATCGTGCAACCATGTTTCCAGCTCAGCCAGCGTGCGGCCTGCGCTGGTCGTCGGTTGCAGCTCGCTACGCTCGTTTACCGTACCCACGGCGTCACCATATACCGACGTGGAGCTCAGAAAAATAATGCGCGGCACATTGTGCGCCAGCGCGCTATCAACCAGCAGTTGAACGGCATGAAGATAACGTTCGCCTTCTTCCGGTCTACGGCTTGCGGGAAGCGTAATGACTAACGCATCAGCATCCAGCAACTGTTCTAGATCGTCTTGCTCGCATTCAAGCTCAGGCGTCATCACCAATGGATAACATTCAATTCCGCTCATACGGGCCGCTTCAACGCCATCCGAAGTGGTTTTACTCCCCACCACTCGATAACCACGTCCCAGAAGTGACAAAGCCAGTGGCATCCCCACCCAACCAAGGCCAACTATCGCTACTTTATTCATTGCGGCACCCTCTCGACACCTATGACTTGCGATTCAATCGCAAATAATTCAAGCACAAACTATAGCCCGACCATATAGCACAATTCATCCCCTATCCCCAAAATAATTGTCGTTGCATCAAGGCAGCAAACGCTAACTCTTAAGAGCGATTCCATGAATCGGACGCGCTCAGCACAGCCAGTAAGATGCAACTTCAAGTATGACGGCTATAAGCCACTTTCACGAGATATCGTGCAGTAAAGTACTGTCAGTAATAATCAATCATGCTAGATAAATGAAACAAAAACGAAATATTAAACTTTTTACTGTCGAACTAAGCGGCTAATCAAACAAAAAATAACCGTAAAAAAGGGGTTGCCATCTCCCCGTCATATGGTTTAGGTTAATTTACAGTTAACGCAGACAATAGTGTCTGCCCGCTTATTGGATTACTAAAAATGCTTACTCGCGTTCAGTTCAGCCACCATCATCACCATCATCCTGACTAGTCTGACAGGCCGATGAGTGCTGGAAGACGGTTAACAATCTTCCAGTGGCGCAGAACGCAAAAAGAGAGCCCTCGGAAGATTATCTTCCGAGGGCTTTTTTGTTATCTACGATTTAGCCAACAACTTAGCAAACAGCATTAACTGACATACAACATCACAGAATTCAAAATATTAGGGGAAGTACCATGTTAGACAAAACTCGCTTACGTATCGCCATGCAGAAATCCGGTCGCCTGAGCGAAGACTCGCAAGAACTGCTGGCTCGCTGCGGAATAAAAATCAACCTACAACAACAGCGCCTGATTGCGTTCGCGGAAAACATGCCTATCGATATCCTGCGCGTTCGCGATGACGATATCCCTGGCCTGGTTATGGATGGCGTCGTTGACTTGGGCATTATCGGCGAAAACGTTCTGGAAGAAGAATTGCTAAGCCGTCGCGCTCAGGGGGAAGATCCTCGTTACTTTACCCTACGTCGCTTAGATTTCGGCAGCTGTCGTCTCTCTCTGGCCATGCCGTTAGACGTTCCTTACGACGGCCCGCAGTGTTTGCAAGACTCACGTATCGCCACCTCTTATCCACACCTGCTCAAGCAATATCTCGACAAACAAAATATCCGCTTCAAGTCCTGCCTGCTGAATGGTTCAGTGGAAGTTGCTCCGCGCGCCGGTTTATCTGATGCCATTTGCGATCTGGTTTCCACCGGCGCAACGTTAGAAGCCAACGGATTACGCGAAGTGGAAGTGATTTACCGCTCCAAAGCCTGCCTGATCCAGCGCGATGGCGAAATGCCTGCCGCTAAACAAGAGCTCATCGACAAACTGATGACCCGTATTCAAGGCGTGATTCAGGCGCGCGAATCCAAATACATCATGCTGCACGCGCCCAGCGACAAACTGGAGCAAATCATTCAGCTATTGCCGGGCGCTGAACGCCCAACGCTGCTGCCGCTGGCAGGGGATCAGAACCGCGTAGCGATGCACATGGTGAGTAGCGAAACCCTGTTCTGGGAAACCATGGAAAAATTGAAGTCTCTGGGTGCTAGCTCGATTCTGGTTCTGCCAATTGAAAAAATGATGGAGTAACGGCCATGACTGCTGCTGATAAGAATAATAATTTTAACAACATCACTTTCTGGAGCGAATGCGATGCGCAGCAGCAACAAGCGCTATTGCAACGTCCGGCAGTAAACGCCTCCGACCGCATCAGCGCCAGCGTGGCGGAGATATTACAACAGGTAAAATCTGGCGGCGATGCGGCTCTGCGTGAGTTGAGCGCCAAATTCGATAAGGTCGAAACCAACGCGCTACGCATCAGCATCCGTGATATTGAACAGGCAGCGTCACGTTTAGGCGATGAAATTAAAGATGCCATGCAGCAAGCGGCCAAGAATATTGAGAAATTCCACGTCGCACAAATCCTGCCAGCGGTAGACGTAGAAACGCAGCCAGGCGTTCGCTGCCAGCAAGTCACTCGCCCACTGGCCTCGGTTGGACTGTATATACCGGGAGGAACAGCACCACTGCTTTCTACCGTGTTAATGCTCGGTATTCCCGCCCGTGTCGCAGGCTGTAAGCGTGTGGTTCTGTGTTCACCGCCACCGATCGCCGATGAAATTCTGTTTGCCGCCTCCTTATGCGGAATTACAGAGGTGTTTCAGGTGGGTGGCGCTCAGGCGATCGCCGCACTGGCTTTCGGCAGTGAATCTATTCCTAAAGTCGATAAAATCTTCGGCCCCGGCAATGCCTACGTAACCGAAGCCAAACGTCAGGTTAGCCAACGTATCGACGGTGCGGCGATTGATATGCCCGCGGGGCCATCTGAAGTGTTGGTCATCGCCGATGAGAAAGCCACGCCCGCATTTATCGCGGCTGATTTACTATCGCAGGCTGAACACGGGCCAGACTCGCAGGTTATTTTACTTACGCCAGATTCAGAGATTGCCAAACGTGTCGCTATCGAAGTCGACAATCAGTTGGCAACCCTGTCACGCGCTGACATCGCCCGCCAGGCCTTGGATTCAAGCCGTTTGATTGTCACTTCCTCTCTCGAAGAGTGCATTGAGATCAGTAATCGCTACGGCCCTGAACACCTGATTATCCAAACCCGAGACCCCCGCCAATGGGTGGATAAAATCTCGAGCGCCGGTTCGGTATTTTTAGGCGATTGGTCACCAGAATCTGCCGGTGACTATGCGTCGGGCACCAACCATGTACTGCCGACCTATGGCTACACCGCCACTTATTCAAGCCTAGGCTTGGCTGATTTCCAAAAGCGCATGACCGTTCAACAAATTAGCGCTGAAGGCCTGCTCGGGTTAGCGCCCGTCATTGAAGCGATGGCCGCCGCCGAACTGCTTACCGCCCACAAGAACGCCGTAACCCTGCGCGTTGCCGCTCTGCGCGCGAAAGAGACGACAACCTCACCCCAGGAGAGCATCTGATGAGTTCAAGCATTGAAGAATTAGCCCGCGCCAACGTCCGTGAGTTAATGCCTTATCAGTCCGCTCGTCGTTTGGGGGGAAAAGGCGATGTATGGCTTAATGCCAACGAATATCCCGTTGGAACGCCCTATCAGTTGAGTACCGAGACATTTAACCGTTATCCAGAGTGCCAGCCTAAAGCGGTTATTGAAAACTACGCCTCTTATGCCGGTGTGAATAGCGATCAGGTGTTGGTGAGCCGCGGTGCCGACGAAGGCATCGAATTGCTGATCCGCGCCTTCTGTGAGCCGGGGCAAGACGCCGTTCTATACTGTCCTCCGACGTACGGTATGTATGGCGTCAGCGCTGAAACGTTTGGCATTGAACGCCGCACTATCGCGCTACGTGAAGATTGGCAGCTAGATTTGCCCGCCATTGAAGCAAACTTGGCCGGGGTAAAACTGATCTACGTTTGCAGCCCAAATAACCCAACGGGGAATTTACTCAGTCAAAGCGACCTGCGTCGGCTGTTGACGCTCACCGCGGGCAAAGCCATCGTGGCCGTGGATGAAGCCTATATCGAATTCGCACCACACGCGACAACGGTGCCTTGGCTAGCCGAATTCCCACATATGGTCGTTCTCCGCACGCTGTCCAAGGCCTTTGCGTTAGCGGGTCTACGCTGTGGATTTACGGTCGCTAGCCCTGAAATGATCACGTTATTACTGAAGGTTATTGCCCCCTACCCGCTGTCTACGCCGGTCGCCGATATCGCCGCACAGGCGCTTTCTCCTGAAGGCGTAGCCACGATGCGCCAGCGAGTACAAAGCGTGTTAGAAAACCGCGCCTCGTTGGTGAAAGAATTAACCGAATGCGACTGTGTTGAAGCGGTCTATCCCGGTGAAGGAAACTATTTAATTTTCCGCTGTTCCGCCGCGGCGGCAGTGTTTAAATCACTATGGGATCAGGGCATTATCTTACGCGATCAAAGCAAACAGCCAAGCCTGTCAAACTGCCTGAGAATCACCATTGGCACGCAGGAAGAAAACCGTAAAGTGATCGATGCCCTACACGCATTCTCCGTTACCGTAGCGTCAAAACAACTTAGCCAGGAGGCGATGTGAGCCAGAAGTTTCTTTTTATCGACCGTGACGGCACCTTGATTAGCGAACCGCCGGTCGATTTTCAGGTAGACCGCATGGACAAGCTGGCATTCGAGCCCGCCGTCATTCCAGCCTTGTTGAAGCTACAGCAGGCAGGCTACCGTTTGGTGATGATTACAAATCAGGATGGTCTAGGCACCGCCAGCTTCCCACAGGCTGATTTTGACGGCCCCCATAACCTGATGATGCAAATACTGACGTCGCAGGGAGTGATATTTGACGACGTATTGATTTGCCCACACCTGCCTGCGGATAACTGCACCTGCCGTAAGCCCAAAACCGAGCTAGTGCAATCCTATCTGAATGCCGACGTCATGGATTACGCGGCATCGCGCGTCATCGGCGACCGTGAAACTGATATTCAACTAGCTGAAAACATGGGGATCGCCGGTATTCGCTACAGCGCTGAAACCATGGGCTGGGAGAGAATCGCGGATGATTTGACTAAACGTGACCGCCACGCGCAGGTTAGCCGCGTAACCCGAGAAACCGCGATTGACGTCAATGTTTGGCTCGATCGTGAAGGCGAAAGCCATATTCGCACCGGCGTCGGTTTCTTCGATCATATGCTGGATCAGATCGCGACTCACGGCGGCTTTCGCATGAATATTGACGTGAAAGGCGACCTGTATATCGACGATCACCACACCGTGGAAGACACCGCATTGGCATTAGGCGAAGCGTTGAAAAAAGCACTGGGTGATAAGCGGGGTATTTCGCGCTTCGGTTTTGTTCTGCCTATGGATGAATGTCTGGCTCGCTGCGCATTGGATATTTCCGGCCGTCCATACTTGGTCTATAAAGCCGAGTTCACCCACCAGCGAGTGGGCGATTTGAGCACCGAAATGGTCGAGCACTTTTTCCAATCGCTGGCTTATGCCATGGGGATCACTCTGCATCTGAAAACCAAAGGCAAAAACGATCATCACCGCGTCGAAAGTCTCTTTAAAGTATTTGGCCGCACGCTTCGTCAGGCCATCCGCGTTGAGGGCGACACCCTACCTAGCTCGAAAGGGGTTTTATGATGAATGCCAAAGAGACCAACGTCGTTATTCTGGATACCGGCTGCGCCAATTTATCGTCGGTACAATACGCTATTCAGCGTCTTGGCTATGAGCCTAAAGTCAGCCGTGAGCCCGATGTGGTGCTCACCGCCGATAAGCTATTTCTTCCCGGCGTAGGAACGTCGCAGGCGGCCATGCAGCAGCTACGCGAGCGCAATCTGATTGAGCTCATCAAAGCGTGTACACAGCCGGTACTCGGCATCTGTTTGGGCATGCAATTGCTCGCGAGCCGCAGCGATGAGGGGAATACCGAAACCCTCGGCATTATCGATACCCCCGTTGAAACCATGAAAGATTTCGGTCTGCCTTTACCGCACATGGGGTGGAATCAGGTTTCAGCACTGGCGGGCCATCGCCTATTTAGTGGGCTAGAAGACGGAGCCTATTTTTACTTTGTGCATGGCTATGCTTATCCGATATGTGAGAACACCATCGCGCAAACTCACTACGGCGCGCCGTTCAGTGCCGCGGTACAAAAAGATAATTTCTTTGGCGTGCAATTCCACCCTGAACGCTCCGGCGCTGCCGGTGCCCAGTTGTTAAAAAACTTTTTGGAATTGACCCTTTAAGGAGCGGCACGCTGATGATCATTCCAGCATTAGACTTAATCGACGGCAACGTTGTCCGTTTGCATCAGGGCGATTACGGCCAGCAACGCGACTATGGCAACGATCCATTGCCGCGCTTGCAAGACTACCAACAACAAGGTGGTCAATTGCTCCATTTGGTCGATCTGACCGGTGCCAAAGATCCTGCTGCTCGGCAGATACCGCTACTGCGTAAACTGTTAGCGGGCATCTCGGTTCCCGTACAGGTTGGCGGTGGAATTCGCAGTGCAGAAGACGTGGCGGCCTTAATTGAAGCCGGAGCCTCGCGCGTGGTGGTAGGCTCAACGGCGGTACGTCAGCCAGAAGAGGTGAAACAGTGGTTTCAGCGTTTTGGGGCTGATGCGCTGGTTCTGGCGCTCGATGTCCGCATTGCCGCAGATGGCAGCAAGAATATCGCCGTCAGTGGTTGGCAGGAAGATTCTGGCGTCACCCTTGAACACATCGTCGACGAATTCTTGCCTTATGGCCTGAAACACGTGCTGTGTACCGATATCTCACGCGATGGAACGCTGAGCGGTTCTAACGTCGCGCTCTATCAAGAGATCTGCGCGCGTTACCCACAGGTGGCATTTCAGTCTTCCGGCGGTATCGGTCGCTTAGAGGATATTGCTGCGCTACGCGGCAGCGGCGTCAAAGGGGTTATCGTAGGCCGCGCATTATTAGAAGGGAAATTCACCGTGAAGGAGGCTATCGCATGCTGGCAAAACGCATAATTCCTTGTCTGGACGTTCGTGACGGTCAAGTGGTCAAAGGCGTACAGTTTCGTCATCACGAAATTATCGGCGACATCGTTCCACTTGCTCAGCGCTATGCCCAAGAAGGGGCAGATGAATTGGTATTTTACGATATCACCGCCTCTTCTGATGGGCGCGTGGTCGACAAAAGCTGGGTGTCACGCGTAGCAGAGGTGATCGACATTCCATTCTGCGTAGCCGGAGGCATCAAAAGCGTGGAAGACGCTTCGCAAATTCTCACTTTTGGCGCCGATAAGATCTCGATTAACTCCCCCGCGCTCGCCGATCCTGACTTGATTTCACGCTTAGCCGATCGCTTTGGCGTACAGTGCATCGTGGTGGGCATCGATACTTGGTTTGATGCAGAAACCGACAGCTATCAGGTTTACCAATTTACCGGTGACGAAAAGCGCACTAAAGCCACCACGTGGCAAACCGTCGACTGGGTGCAAGAAGTACAAAAACGCGGCGCGGGCGAAATCGTGTTAAACATGATGAACCAAGACGGCGTGCGTAACGGCTACGATCTTCGCCAGCTCAAACTGATCCGTGAAGTCTGCCATGTGCCACTAATCGCCTCCGGCGGCGCAGGTACGCCTGAACACTTCCTTGCCGCATTCCGCGATGCCGACGTTGATGGCGCACTAGCCGCCTCGGTGTTTCACAAACAAATTATCAATATTGGCGACTTAAAACGTTACCTGTCACAACAAGGTGTGGAGATCCGCTTGTGCTAAAAGAATCGTTTTTATCAGAACAACAAAAAGAACAACTAGACTGGAATAAAGTCGATAATCTGATGCCCGCCATCGTGCAACATGCCATATCTGGCGAAGTATTAATGCTCGGTTATATGACGCCAGAAGCGCTAGACGAAACCAATCGCAGCCGCCACGTCACCTTCTACTCTCGTACCAAACAGCGTTTGTGGACGAAAGGAGAAAGCTCTGGCCACTTCTTGAACGTGGTCAGCATCACGCCTGACTGTGACAACGATACATTGCTGGTGCTCGCAGAGCCACAAGGACCGACCTGCCATAAAGGCACGAGTAGTTGCTTCTCACCAGCCGCCTCCGATTGGGCATTTTTATTCCAGTTAGAGCAACTGCTGGCCGAGCGTAAAAACGCCGATCCTAAGAGCTCCTACACCGCCAGCCTCTACGCCAGCGGAACCAAACGTATTGCTCAAAAAGTGGGTGAAGAAGGCGTGGAAACAGCGCTGGCGGCTACCGTGCATGACCGCGACGAACTGGTGAACGAAGCCTCTGACCTGATGTACCACCTGATGGTTTTACTGCAAGATCAAGATCTGGACTTAAGCGCGATCATTAATAATCTGCGTAAACGCCACGAAAAATAATATTTAAGTTTAATATCAATACTCAACGTCATCCATTTCTCTTGGGTTGGCGTTGAGAGAATCCCCCCCTTCTCGACAGCGCTTTTTGTAGATTGTTATCTATAGTCATCCCTTTGTTATTAACTCCTTCTCAGAAAAAATTTAATTATTGATTTTTCTTTAATTATTTTACGAACAGACAAGTATTTATCGAAAAAATTAAATTAAACGATCGATAAATAAAATATTTACCCTCATGGTATTCATGAAAAAAATGCAACAAGATCAATATATTGATCATTGATCACAATAAACAAAACGCCAAATCTGTTTAAATAAAACACCGTTTCATTTAAACAGATAAGGTGAGAATCGCATGAAAGTAAAAGGATTGCGTTGGTGGATCATTGCTCTCGTTACCGTAGGGACAATCACCAACTATTTATCTCGTAGCGCGCTGGGAATAGCGGCCCCAACCCTCATTAAAGAGCTCGGTATTAGCCAGCAACAATACTCATACGTCGTCAGCGCATTTCAGGCAACCTATGCCCTAGCGGCTCCGTTTGTGGGATATGTCATCGACATGATCGGCGTAAAATGGGGGATCGCCATTTTTGCTATTGGTTGGTCAGTTGCCAATATGGCACATGGAACCGCCGGGGGTTGGCAATCTCTTGCATTTTGGCGTGGAACCATGGGGGTAACTGAATCTTCAGCAAATCCAGCCGGAATGAAGGTGGTGGCAGAATGGTTTCCAGCCAAAGAGCGCGGTTTAGCCTGTGGAATATACAGTATGGGTACCTCGCTAGGGGCGATGCTAGCACCGCCGCTCGTGGTGTGGGCCATTCTGGAATATAACTGGGAAATGTCTTTTATTATCACCGGCGCAGTGGGATTAGTTTGGGTCGCGTTGTGGCTGTTGTTTTATCAATCTCCCGATAAAAACCCGGCGTTAACAGACGAAGAGCGCGTCATCATTGCTGACGGTCAAATTAAATCGCCCGAAAAAACCCAACGCGTCAAATTAAAAGATATGCTCAGCAACCGCAATTTGTGGGGCATTTCATTACCACGTTTTATGGCAGATCCTGCGTGGGGAACATTGCACTATTGGATGCCTCTTTATCTGGTGACTGAACGACATCTGGATATGGCTCATGTGGCTATGTTTACGTGGCTCCCCTTCTTGACCTCAGATTTAGGCTGTATTTTCTCTGGGATCATGGCGCGCTATTTAAATAATCGCGGCATTGGCATTATCAATTCACGACGCATTACTTACACCTTTGCTGCCTTCCTAATGGTGAGCATGGCGTTTGTCTGCTACGTCGACAATATTTATTTGGCCGTCGCCCTATTCTGTATTGCCGGTTTCGCACATCAGTGCCTGTCTATTACCGTTATCACGATGTCATCAGATCTGTTTAATAAATCCGAAGTGGCAACTGCCACCGGTTTTGCCGCGCTGAGTGGCGGTACGGGTAATTTTCTGTTCTCTATGTTTTTAGGTGCATCTGTCGCCGTCATTGGCTACAACTTCTTTTTTGTTGGATTAGGCTTCTTCGACCTGATTGGCGCCGCGTTCCTTTGGGGTCTGGTAAAAGAGAAAAAAGCGCAAACATCGTCACTTAACACTGCCGTCATATAAGGGAATATAAATATGAAAAAACCAATTATCTCTGCAATCGCTTTAATGATTGCAGCGGCGCCACTCGTCAGTCATGCGCTCAGCTTCGATGTTCGAGGGGGATATAAAGCAGGCAGCCATAGCTATGAATCACGTTTTAAAGTTAGCCAAAGCTGGAGTAATGGCTGGTGGGCTAGCATGGAAACCGATAATAAAAATAATAAGAATAACGGTAAAGGGGCTAACGGTGCAGATAAAAGTGATAGTTCCCACTCGTTAGGGGATATTACCTCAGACTATAATGAAATCGAAACTAACTACACCTACCCACTCACGGATAAATGGAGTATTCAGCCCGGAGGGATTTTGCATTGGAGTAGTAAAGGTACCCAGCTAAGACCCTATTTCAGGGTTAATTATAAAATAACCCCAGCGCTGAGTACCAGTTTGAGATATCGCTATGATTACAATGATTATGAGACTGAAAATAACAACGGTGAGTCACATCGCGACAGTGTTAATCGTCTAGATCTTTATATCGGCTATAAAATAAATAAACAATGGAGCGTACTGTATCAAGGAACCGCTTATAAACATGCCAGCGACCAATACGAATATCACAATGGAAAAACTTGGGCAACAGAGAATGCCTTTACTTTGCGCTATAAATGGAATGACTGGTTTAGTCCTTATATCGAATATGATTATTTAGGCAAACAAGGATATTACGACGGCGAGGGAAATATTGCAGAGTCTCGTTATCGGATCGGTATGACATTTACGATGTAACCATTTTTATTTTTAATTAAGGAATTAAATAATGAAAATCAAATTGATTGTCAGCGTTCTCGCCTGCGCGCTATTCAGCAGCGCGACATTAAGCCATGCGGCAGAATCTCGTTATTTTACCTATGCACCGGAAGCGTTAGCCTCCACCAAATCACAGCTTCAGAGCCCTGATTCAGCGCTAAAACCGGCATATGAACAACTGCTCGCCGACGCCGATAAAGCACTGCTTCACCCTAATTATAGCGTGACACAAAAAACGCTTAGCCCTGCGTCTAACAATAAGCACGACTACTACAGTTTCGGCACCTACTGGTGGCCAAACCCAGATACATCAAACCATCTGCCCTATATTCGCCACGATGGGAAAACCAATCCAGATACCAAAACGGATGCTACCGACAGCGAGCGCATGGCGCACTTTGCACAAGATATGAAACGGCTAGGGTTGGCCTATTATTTCACCGGAAAAGTCGCCTACGCGCAGAAAGCGGCCGAACTGGCTACCGCGTGGTTCGTCACCCCAGAGACTAAAATGAACCCAAACTTAGCCTACGCACAGGCGATTCCCGGCATTGTTGATGGCCGCGGGATCGGCATTATTGATAGTCGTGCATTGATTGACGTAATGGACAGTATTGAACTTATTCGTCCCGCCAACACGCTCAGCGAGAAAAACTATCAGTCTATTAAGTCATGGTATAAAAAATTTAACCAGTGGCTGCTCACCAGCGATAACGGATTTGAAGAGAGCAATTGGCATAACAACCATGGGACTTTTTTTGATACGCAGGTCGTAGCCTTCTCATTATTTACCGATCAGCCCGAACTCGCTCGCCGCCAATTGAAAATTGCCGAATTACGCCATCTGGCGGGGCAGATAGATAATAAAGGACTGCTTACGGCTGAAAATGAAAGAACGCGTTCCTGGCATTACACCAACTTCGCGTTATCGGCGTATATGCGTCTGGCTCGTTACGGCGAGCTAACTGGAGTCGACATGTGGCATTTCGATTTAGACGATCACAATCTTCACCAAGCGCTCATCGTTGTTGCTCAGCAGATAGGAAGCCCAACTCAATGGCCATATCCTGAATTGAAATACAATGAAAACGAGGCAGTAGGCAATATTTTAGCGGCAGAAAGAGCTTATCCTGACGCCATATTTAAGGAAAAAGCCGCCTATCTAACTGCTCATGATGCTAAAAATATCAATCTATTAACTGTTGGTGCATCGCTGGTTCCATAAGGGAAAACTGTAACAATGAAGCAATTCAGTACCCATGAACTTGCCACCCTCCGCCAGCGCGCACAGCGCTGGCCTATTTGGCTGGAAGAACTCATTACCGATAACGCCACGGTGTTAAATCATCCGCTTAAGGTCCCCACCAGCGGTATTGCCACCTGGAACCATTACTATTACTGCCCAGATCACGGCGTGAGGCTAAATTGGGATTATCATCATGAGCATCAACATTGCTGCCCAATAGATAACAAAATATTTAGCGGTGAACCCTACGACGGCGCGTGGTGGCGTTGGATGAATGGCTTGAATGCCAAAGCCTGCTACGAGGTCAGTCTGCTATGGAAAATAACGGGAGAATTAACTTATTTTGAGCGTGTGCGCGACCTGTTACTGACGTATGCCACCTATTATCCCGACTATCAAGAACACGGCGGTATTCCTTATAACGCCAACGGCAAAATGAATGCGCAGGCGTTGTGCGAAGCCAATTGTCTGCTCGACTTTGCTCGCGGCTACGATTTTATTGCTGATAAATTATCGGCTGGCGAAAAAGAGTGTATTCAGCAGCAATTATTACAGCCCGGCGCTGAGTTCTTAATGCAGCAAAGGCACGATCAGATTCATAACCACGAAGTTAAAATCAATAGCGCGATTGCCGTCATAGGGCTCCTGCTAGACAAAGAGCCCTACCTCAATTTCGCTTTAAATACCCGTTACGGATTACGCTATCAGTTAGAACACGCGCTCATTAACGGGCAACTCTGGTTTGAAGGATCGCTGCATTATCACTTATATGCTTTACAGGGATTTTTTGCCTTCGAAAAAATAGCGAAAGGAACAAAGTACAGTCTATTGGATCTCCCCTATTATCCGCAGATGCTCAACGTTCCCCTGTCGCTGCTGATGCCAAATGGCTGTTTTCCTCGCCTCAATGACTGCGTGTATGGTCAGGAAAAGCTTATCCATTCCGACCTTTACGAGTTTGCTTACAGCTATTATGCAGACCCACTCTATTTGCAGGCTTTAGAAATTATCTACCGTCGCAAAAATCGCATTAATACCGATTTTATGCTGTACGGAAGCGAGCAGAAAGCGCCTGAAAAGAGTGAGCTTTGTTTGTGCAATAACGGTGAATTAGGATTAACGTTATTCCAACAGCCAGAAACACAGAACGCGGTGCTGATAAAACATCTCCCCTACGGTGGCGAACACGATCATAGCGATAGCCTAGGTATCACGATTTTTCATCAGGGAAAGGAGCTGATCAAAGATTTGGGAACTACCGGCTATGGCACCGATTTACATCGGGAGTATTATAAAAAAACCGCTTCGCACAGCACGCTCACTATGAATCTTGCCAATCAGCCTCCGGTCACGACAACGTTCAATGCATTCGCCAACACCAGCGACTATCAATACATCGATGTAACGGCTGATTGGGAAAAAACGGCTGACACACCAGATAGTTTTTATATTGTGAATTGGGATGAACAGGCCTATCGCAACACCGTTTTTAGGCGACGAGTGATGCTTATCGACGATATTGTCATCGATATCACCACGATTAAAAATCCCCATCGGCAATGCGCTGATTTAAACTGGATGCTCAATGGCCAATTAATGCAGCCTTCTGAGTGCAACACCGCGCCGCATGAAAAGATGCTGTGCCATATTAAACCTATGTGGACTCAATCGGGTTCTACGCTACAGCGCACACAGGTCACAACATCGGCAAACCCTGTCTCTATTTATAGCCAAATTATCTCAGAACAAAATGAGGAAAATAATCTGCTCATTGCCAGCAGTGCGCCGGATAATCCTTATACACAAAGTATCAGCCAACTCACCTTGCGCTCGCATGACGCTGATATTACCTGTCTTACCCTATTTGATTTAAACAACCGTCTGACCGGTTTACGTTTTTTACTTCAAGATAAAACTAAAACCGAGCGACTGCTCCTCAGCATGCAACATTCAACTGGGAGTATTGAAATCTTATTTCCCGCTGACAGCAATTCAGCACTTCCCAACATAACGAGGATGCAATAAGCATATGCGACCGCCGAGCAACGGTGCTTGGCGGTCTATTTCTCGGATACCCCGCGCTTACCCTCGTACACTTGATCCCCTCGCCCTCGTCCCCATCTATACTTAATGAGCCTAAAAAATAACCGGAGGTGGAAAATGGCCAGTGGTTGGGCGAATGATGGTGCAGTACAAGATCAGATTGATGCAACGGTTGATGATGCCGTGGCGCGAGCTCGTAGCCAGCTAAGTCACGGTGAAAGTGCGCACTTTTGCGAAGAGTGCGGCGCAGAAATTCCGGAGGCCAGACGACAGGCGCTGCCTGGGGTGCAATTCTGCGTTAATTGTCAGGCTGAAATTGATAAGAAAATGCAGGCCAACAGCGGCTATAACCGCCGCGGCAGTAAAGACAGTCAGTTGAGGTAGACGCATAAATCTACCTCAGCTCATACAAATATCACACCAAATAAGATTGTGTCAGCGCTACCCAATAGGCCGCACCCACGCTGAGGTTGCGGTCGTCAAAATCGTACTGCGGATGATGTAACATCGGCGAATCACCGTTGCCAATGACGCAGTAGCAACCAGGTTTATGTTTGAGCATAAACGCAAAATCTTCACTGCCCATGAACGTATTTGGCATATCGACAACTTTGTCGTTTCCTAATAACGTCACTGCAACCTGCTTAGCAAACGCGGTTTCATGCGGTGTATTCATCAATACCACACCGGCAACGGCGCTTTCTATCTGCGCGGTCACGCCATAGCAGCTAGCCTGTGATTCGGTGATGGTTCGAATGCGTTGTAACACAGTTTTGCGCACGTCTTCATCCGTGGAGCGAATACTCAAACGCAAAACCGCCTGCTGTGGGATCACATTACCCGCGTCCCCCGCTTGGAAAGCGCCCACGCTAACAACCGCCTGATCCTGTGCAGCTATATTACGCGATACAATGGTTTGCAGCGCCATCACCAACGAAGCCCCTGCCACAATCGGGTCGATGCTCTTTTCCGGCGTTGACCCATGACTACCTTTGCCCGTGAGTGTAATGGTCAAACTGTCTACTGCCGCCATCGTGGCACCTTCTTTAAAGGCCATATGCCCTTGCGGGTAACCAGGCATGTTATGCATGCCATACACGGCATCCACTGGGAAGCGAGTAAACAACCCATCATCAATCATCGCCTGAGCTCCGCGCATATCCTCTTCTGAGGGCTGGAAAATCAAACGCACAGTGCCATTAAAACTCGCACCGTCGCTCGCCAGCCACTGCGCAGCGCCTAGCAGCATTGATGTGTGCCCATCGTGACCGCAAGCATGCATTTTTCCTTCGCAGCCGCTTTGGTATTTCACACCGCTAGCTTCATGAATCGGCAATGCATCCATATCGGCGCGCAGCCCGATAGATTTCGAGCCTGAACCTTTAGTCAGGCTCGCAACAATCCCTGTACCGCCAATCCCCGTAGCAACGTCATAGCCCCACTCCTTCAGCAGCTCTGCGACTTTATTCGCGGTACGCGTTTCATGGAAACCCAGTTCAGGATGGGCGTGAAGTTCATGGCGGATTTTTTCTAACTGAGGCTGAGATTGCTGGAGCTGGGAGAGCAGTGTTGCGGAGTCAAAATTCTTCATTGATTCACCCTTCAAGGATTTCATACGGCCAATGTCTTGACCTACCGCTCAAACGACATTCGCAAAATGATGCAGAGGTTTAGCTTAATCAAAACAATATCTATAACGCTCAATGTACCTGCAGAACATCCCATACAGTTAACAAAATGTGTTACCCCATTAAAACAAAGGATTAACAACGTAATCTCAAGATTGAGAAACAAAAGAAAAAGCTGCTATTTCTGTTACTTCTTTATAGGTAATCAATGAGAAAATTTCCTATACTTACCGAGTTTCTGCATTCTAGCGCGTTGAAAGTAAATTCTTTTATGCAGAAACACTATGGCAAGAAGATTATATTAATAATTATATGGAATAAACTATGAGCAATCGATATCAGACTCCCGGCAAGCGCCGGAGCAGAGCCTGGCTGTGGCTATTGTTGCTGGGGGCCATCATCGGGGCAGCCCTCCTTGCAGGAACCGCAACCGTCATGCACAAAACCAGTGATACAGAATTCTGTATTTCTTGTCACTCGATGGAACAACCTCTCGCCGAATATCAGGGCAGCATCCATTTCCAAAACACCAAGGGTATCCGCGCTGAATGTGCTGACTGCCACGTTCCACATCAGCCAATCGATTATCTATTGACCAAAGTTGCTGCGTTGAAAGACGTCTACGGCGAAGTCACTGGCAAAATCGATACCCCTGAAAAATATGAAGCCCATAAGCTCGCCATGGCGCAAAGCGTGTGGGATACCTTGAAGAAAAACGATTCTGCAACCTGCCGTTCGTGCCACAGCTACGACGCAATGGATGTGACGGCTCAAAAACCTGAAGCCCGCCAACAGCATCCGGTTGCTATCAAAAATGGTGAAACCTGTATCGACTGCCATAAAGGCGTTGCACATATTTTACCTGATATGAGTGGTTTAGCCGCTGCCGGTGCCAGCGAACTGGCTAACGCTGCTGCCAAAACACCTGACACGGCGACAACGCTGTATACCATCGCTACCGAACCGTTCTATCTCAGCGCAGACGAAACCCAGCACAATGCCGGTAACCTGATGCCATCCACCGAAGTAAAAGTGGTGAAACGTCAAGGCGATCGCGTTCTGGCTGACGTCAATGGCTGGCAGCAAGACGGCGTAAGCGAAGTCTTCTACGCGGCGCAAGGCAAACGCATTCTCAGCGTTCTGCTGGGTGAAGATGCGCGTAAGCAGCTGAAAACGCTGAGTACGGCTAAAGATGCAGAAACCGGTTTGGTTTGGCATCAAGTTTCACTGCAGGTTTGGTTGCCTAAGAAACAGCTGGTTGACGATCAACAGCAAATCTGGCGCTACGCTTCTGACATGATGTCTGCTAACTGTACCGGTTGCCACGGCTTAACAGCGCTCGACCGCTTTAATGCCAACCAGTGGATCGGTGTGGTCAAAGGTATGGCTCCACGTACATCCCTGACGCAGGAACAACTGCGCGTTCTGACGCAATACGTTCAGAAACATGCCAGTGATATGCCTGCCAATCAGCCGGACAAGATTTAAGGAGCTATAACAATGAAAAAAGAATTGAACTCCCACATTGAAAACGTTAGCGATTTCGAACAAAAACCGCTTCAGGTAAGCCGTCGTCGCTTCCTAACTGGTGCTGGCGCTGTATTAAGCGTGCCGCTGCTGGCTGGGTTCTGGCCGAAGTCTGCTTTGGCAGAAGCGATCAGTAAAGCTCTTCCGCAGTTTACCGCGTTACGTCAGGCTCAGACCGGTATCCTCACCGCAGCGCACTGGGGCGCGTTCGAAGCTATCGTCAAAGATGGCAAAATGGTCGACGTGAAAGCCATTAGCGACGATCCGTTCCCAAATGAGCTGATCACGATGGCGCCTTATCAGGTACATGCTGAAAACCGCATTAAGTACCCAATGGTGCGTAAAGGCTGGTTAGAAGGTGGTCCATCCAATAGCCAGCCAGAGTTACGCGGCCGCGACGAATGGGTTCGTGTTAGCTGGGACAAAGCGCTGACGCTGGTAAGCGATCAGATTGCTCGTCTGCAAAAAGAACATGGCCCACAGTCTATTTATGCAGGTTCTTACGGTTGGAAAAGCGTCGGGATGTTACACAACAGCCGCACCCTACTCCAACGAATGATGAACCTCAGCGGCGGTTTCCTTGGCTACGCGGGCGACTACTCTACTGGCGCAGCACAGGTCATCATGTCGCATGTGGTTGGCTCAATGGAAGTTTATGAGCAACAAACCGCATGGCCTAACGTAATTGAAAATACCCAGTTAGTGGTGATGTGGGGTTGTAACCCGATGATCACCTTAAAAAATAGCTGGAACGTTCCAGATCACGTAGGCCAAACAGGCTTCGAAGCATTGAAGAAGAAAGGCACGCGCGTCATAAGCATCGACCCTGTGCATAACGACAGCGCTAAATTCGTTAATGCTCAGTGGATTGCACCACGTCCTTATACCGACACTGCCATGCTGATCGGTATTGCCCACACATTGCTGACTGAAAAACTGCATAACCAAGACTTCCTGAATACCTATACCGTTGGTTTTGATAAATTCGAAGCTTATCTAATGGGTCAGGACGACGGTATTGTAAAAGATGCGAATTGGGCGGCAGAAATCAGCGGTGTTGATGCTGAGGTACTGCGCCAGCTAGCACGCGATATGGCGAAAAATCGCACCATGATCATGGGTGGCTGGGGGATCCAGCGCCAGCATCACGGTGAGCAACAACACTGGATGCTCGTGACCGTTGCTTCCATGTTGGGGCAAATAGGTCTGCCTGGCGGCGGTTTTGGCTTTAGCTATCACTACTCTTCCGGCGGTAGCCCAACCGCTAAAGGTGGGATTTTAGCCGGTATCTCTGCGGGTAACTCACCGAAGAATACACCAACGCCAATTCCTGTCGCGCGTATTGCCGAGTGTCTGATGAATCCGGGGAAAACCATTAATTTCAACGGGGCTCAGGTTACCTACCCTGATGTGAAAATGGTTTATGTGGCAGGCGGCAACACCTTCCACCAGCATCAGGATACGAACTCACTGGTCAAAGCTTTCCAAAAACCTGAAACCATTGTGGTAAACGAGCCTTATTGGACAGCGACGGCCAAGCATGCTGATATCGTTTTCCCAACCACAACGAGCTACGAGCGTAACGATCTGGAAATGGGCGGTGACTATTCACAGCTCTATGTGTTCCCGATGCATCAGTGTGTGCCGCCACAGTTTGAATCTCGTAGCGACTTCGATATTTTCGCCGGTATCTCTGAAAAACTGGGCGTACGCGACGCATTTACCGAAGGCAAAGATGAGACTCAGTGGCTGAAAGGCATGTATGACGACATGAAAACGCAGGCTCGTGCAGCCCGCGTTGCTCTGCCGCCGTTCGATATGTTCTGGGAATCAAACAACTATGTACGCTTCCCAGTTCCTGAGGCCAATAAACAGTGGGTACGCTTCGCAGACTATCGCGAAAACCCTCTCTTGAATCCATTAGGGACGCCATCGGGTAAAATTGAAATCTACTCTGATGCCATCGAGAAGATGGGCTATGAGGATTGCAAAGGTATTCCAACTTGGATGCCGCCGCACGAATGGTACAAAGGTCCGGAAGCGGCGAAGTATCCGCTGTCGCTTAATACCGCTCATCCGATTAACCGTCTGCACTCACAGTTGGATAACACGCCGCTGCGTAAGAAATACGCCGTCGCCGATCGTGAAGCGATCTTGATTCATCCTGAAGATGCTAAATCTCGCGGCATCAGCAACGGCGATCTGGTTCGTGCATTTAACGATCGTGGCCAGATTCTAGTCGGCGCGGTCGTTACCGAAGACGTACGTCCAGGCGTTATTCGTATCAGCGAAGGGGCGTGGTTCGATCCTGCCGATCCTGCTACGCCAGGCTCACTGTGTAAAAATGGTAACGTAAACTGCCTGACTTTCGATATCGGCTCATCCAGTCTGGCGCAGGGTAACTGCGGACAAATGGCTCAGCTTGAAATCGAAAAATATCAGGGACCTGTATTGAACAACACTGCTCATACCGTTCCTGCTGGCGCATAGTTTGTAATGTGTCATATCGCTTAATATTCACGGGGCTTCGGCCCCGTTTTTTCTCACTTTCGATCATGTGCCATCATCCACGAAAAAGCGTGGGATGCTTGCCGCAGACTATTTTTTTAGCGCTCGCCATTCATTATTGTGCATTATTTAATCCGCACAGTTTGTACAACTTTCTTACAGTGTATGAGCTGAAACAGCTTTTCATTTTTTATATTCAGGCGTAACATCCCCCGCCTGAAACAACTCGTCCACCTCTGACTCGTCCCTGATAAACCTATGCGTATGTATTCGACCGCCCTTCGCCGTCTGCCGGATTTAACCTCGACCTCATTCTTAATCGTGGCTTTTTTAACCGGCATTGCTGGCGCACTGCAAACACCGACGCTGAGCCTTTTTCTATCCACTGAGGTGGTTAAAAGCCCCTTCATGGTGGGACTCTTTTATACCGGCAGCGCCATCATCGGGATTATTGTTAGCCAATTTTTAGCCGCACGCTCTGACCGCTCCGGCGATCGTAAAAAGCTGATCCTGCTGTGCTGTATTCTTGGCGCGGCGGGTTGTCTGCTGTTTGCCTATAATCGAAACTATTATTTACTGCTCATCGTCGGCGTGATGCTGACCAGCTTTGGCTCTACGGCTAACCCGCAAATGTTTGCTCTGGCGCGTGAATACGCAGATAAAACGGGCAAAGAAGCCGTCATGTTTAGCTCAATTCTGCGTGCACAAGTTTCTCTGGCTTGGGTAATTGGCCCGCCGATTTCATTTGCATTGGCGCTAGGATTTGGCTTTCCGTTTATGTATCTGGCAGCGATGGCCACATTTTTAGTCTGTGGGCTGATTGTCTGGTACACCCTGCCTTCTATGCCTAAAGCCGTCGTACGAACCACCGGCGTACTGGATGCCCCGCGCCGCAATCGCCGTGATACCTTGTTACTGTTTGCCGCATGCACGCTGATGTGGACCTGCAACAGCATGTACCTCATCAACATGCCGTTATACATCATCCACGAACTGCATTTACCGGATAAGCTGGCGGGCGTCATGATGGGAACCGCTGCGGGTTTAGAAATTCCAACGATGCTCATTGCTGGCTATTACGCCAAACGTTTCGGCAAGCGCTTCTTGATGCTGGTGGCATTAGCAGCAGGGCTCGCCTTTTATGCGGGTCTGCTATTTCTTATCTCGCCTTGGGCATTGCTGGCGCTACAGTTGTTGAATGCGATTTTCATCGGCATTCTGGCAGGGATTGGCATGCTTTATTTTCAGGATTTGATGCCCGGTCAAGCGGGGTCGGCTACGACGCTGTTTACTACGGCAACGCGTACGGGCTGGATATTTGCAGGCTCTGTTGCAGGCCTAATCGCCCAATTCTGGAACTACTACGCCGTGTTTTTTGTTTCACTGATTTTGCTGTTGGTCGGTGTGGTATGTATGTGGAAAATCAAAGAGGCATGACTTTTTCTAGCGATAAAAAATAGGGCTCTGGAAATCCCTTTCCAAAGCCCTCTCGTAAACACGCGTTATCTACACAATAGACTTAATGATTTCGAGCAATGTTTTAATATCTTCAGGCCGCGTTTCACCACTTTGCGGATCGATAATCGACGTATAAACATGTGGCATCACTCGTGCTACGCCAGCCTGCAAGCAGGTCTGTAAAATGACGCCAAAGTTTTCTAAATCAATACCGCCGGTTGGCTCAATGAGCGTCATGCCGTTACGTGCAGCGCTTTCCGCCAACGCTTTCAGCTCTGGCAAGCTTCGCTCGCCGCCCATTGGGAAAAACTTCGCAGCATGTGCTCCCATATCCAGCATCATATTCACCGCGCTATCACAGGAAACCAGAGCTTTATCACCTGCCGCACTGAGCTCGCCGGTTGATATCTGCACCGTTCCAGCATGGCCCGTTGGGCTAACTAATGCGTTGATGTGCGTATGTGGGTGCTGTGCCTGAGCCAAAGCACCCGCCGCAAAACCACAGCCGGTGAAGGTTTGGTTGACATGAGCGGCACCCGTGGCAGCAGCGATCATTGCGGCTTTATAAAACTGAGCCGGATCGCCGGCCCCAAGGCCTACCGAAATTGACGGAACTTGCGCTATCCAGCGTTTCACTTCCGTGACACCCTGAGCGACATTTTCAAACTGTGCAGAAAGTACGCCAATCACGGCGTGTCCTTCCGCTGCATCATAGATAGCGCGAGCATTATCAATATCTTTCGCTAAGACATTAATGGCTACGCGGTCCCGATAAAACTTAATGCTTTGCATGACAATTTTCCTGTTCCGCAGAGATCTGTGCCAGTCTTTCGACGATCATCGCCAACTCACTTTGATCTAAAGTTCGTGGATCGATGCTGAAAACACCTTGGTGCAAGAAATAGCGGCGAGTATAAATAGCCACATCGCCCGTACGGAGCAGAGCTTCCACCTGACGGGCGTCTATCCCCAAGACGTCAGGATGAACACGTACCTGCACACGCCAAATTGCACGCCCCGCTTCGTCTTGCTCGATTTCCGCGCTAAAACCAGGCAAAGCGGAAATGGCGTCCACGGTGGTTGCTAATGCGTCAGGCGTCATGCTATCTGCACCTTCAGCGTATAACTCCAGCGCCTTGACCAAGCCAACCATGTTTTCCTTGCCAATCTTCATCGCTCGCGCAATGCCGTGGTGCTGGGCTTTACAGCACCGAATCCACTCTCGCTTGCCAGTAATAAAGCCTGAGGTTGGCGCATTGAACGCTTTCGCTCCGCTGTAAATCACCAGATCGGCGCCTTGCGATACATATAAACGCAGATCCTCTTCCGCTGCGGCATCAACAATCAACGGCAGCTGATGCGCTTTAGCGACCTCAACAAAATCGGCTAGGGTAAGCATGCCCTTTTGTACGCTGTGATGTGATTTCACAAACAGCAACGCGGCAGTGCGTTCACTGATGGCCTTCTCTAATTGCCACCGCGCCGCAAGATTACTTTGCCCAACTTCAACCACGCGCCCACCACCTAAGCGAATAGCGCTAGTGATTGGCGCACCGTAGTCAATATTGTGTCCACGCAGCATCAGAACTTCGTTTGCCATGCCGGAGCTATCCGGCATCAAGGCGACGCGATCGGGCTCTCCGCGTGTAATCACTGCCGCAACCGCAATGGCAATCCCTGCGGAGGCACACGACGTGATATAACTGTCTTCTGCCCCCGTATGAATGGAAACCAACTCCCCAGTTCTATCGACGAGTTTATCTATCTCAACGAAGGAACGCGCAGCTTCAGCCGTTGCCTGCATGACTTCAGGAGAAACCGCCGATACGCCCAAAATCGTCATTTTTCCGCAGGCATTAATCACTCGCTTAAGGCCTAGGCGTTGATAAATATTTTGACTCATGGCTTACCCCTTACAACACACCCAGCAGAGAACACACCACGCTAATCACCACGACTGACAGCAGGATGGTCGTGTAACGAGGGCCTTTTTTGGTTAGGTAGAAGTAGATAGAAAACACCGCGGCCAATGGCAATAGGCCAGGGGCGATAGAGTCCAATATCTGCTGCACCACTATCTCTGAACCTTCCAACGCACTGATTTTTAGCGGAGAAGTGATCTTAACGTAGCTGGCGGATAGCGCCCCCATCATGATGAGGCCTAACACATTAGCCCCATAGATAAGTTCTTTGATGCGCCCTCCTTGTAGCAAGGTGATGATTGAATCACGCCCCAAGGTGTAACCTTTGTGTACCAAACCGTAGCTCACCGCCAAGGTAATTCCGGTGTAAAGAATCAACGGCAGGATCCCGCCGAAGGCGCTGCCCTTGGCTGCAAACGGAATGAAAATGGCAATCAGAAGCGGCATGACCGCAGCCCAAATCACCGAGTCACCGATACCGGCCAACGGTCCCATCAGACCTGTTTTAATCCCGGTAATCGACGCATCAGAGATAGGTTCACCGCGAGTTTTTTGCTCTTCCATCGCGATGGCGACACCTTGGATAACCGCACCAAAGGTCTGTTCAGTATTGAAGAAGTTCAGATGACGCTTCAGCGCTTCTGCCCGTTCCTCTTTCTCTGGATAGAGTTTTTTGATAATCGGAGTCATTGATGCGCAGAAAATCAGGCTTTGCAAACGCTCGTACGAACTAGAAACCTCGGCCCCGAGCCAATAAATAAACCATGCTTTGGTAATATCGCCTTTGGTCAACGCCGAACTATGACGGGCACGTTCAACCAGTTCATGTTGCATGATATCTTGGGTGGATTCACTCATGATGACGCTCCTTCATTCTTTGCCAAACCTTTCACCAAAAACGCAACGCAGGTACCGAAAATCGCCATAGCCATGATGTCGACCTTCAGATAAATCACCGCGAAGAAACCACCGATAAACCATGGCAACAGGCTTTTCTTACCGATAACCATAATCGTGATAGCAAAACCTAGCGCAGGCAGAATGCCCCCCATAATTTCAAATGAGTGAGTCAGCCAGTGCGGCATCAGCGCTAGGAATTTCTCCACGACACTTTGGCCGAAATAGTTGGCGCCAAACACCACGGGAAAACGCAACACTAATCCTAGTAATGCCGGATATAAGAAGGCACAGCGCATAATCCCACCGGTGTTCGCCTCTTCGGCATACTTATCGGCCATATGCACCCACGCAGCGTTCAGAGTACGACGCAACTGATCGAGGAATACCCCAATCACGCCGAACGGGATTGCCAACGCAATGGCTAAATTCGGCTCCATATGTGCCTGAACAGCAATAGGAATAGCGATACACGCGGCTAATGCAGGATCTGAAGGGACGTTACCACCCGGCGTTGACGTTACACCAAGATAAACCAGCTGCATGCCGGCCCCGATGATCATCGACGTTTGCATGTCGCCGAGAATAAGCCCAACGAACACCGCGATAACGATCGGCTGAACTAGCATGCCGGAGAAGGTATAGCCCAAGCGTAAACGGGCAAACCAGTAGTACAGCCCCATACTGATGGCAATAAACAAGGTATCCATAGTTATTTCCTCTGGGTAAGCTCAAATTGGTACAAGACGGTGATTAATATTTTTTTAGTATGTCTTCTAATGACTGAGGCTTATCTTCAGGGATGGTCTGGAAGAACACTTTAATACCGTGATCTTTCAAATCGCCCAGAATCGCAACGTCCTTATCATCCAGCGTAATATTTTGGAATACGGCTTTACGGCTTGGACCGCCACCTAAACCACCGACTTGAATGCTCTGAACATCAAATCCCTGATGAACGGCGCCCTGAACCGCCACTAAAGATGGGAACAGCACTAAAACCTTACCTTCACCTAGCTGATTCTCTTTCCATGCCGCGGCAAAGCTACTGTTACTGTAGCAATCCACTTTGATGCTTGGTGGCGCAGCCATAAGATAAATATTTTTCATGAAAGGATCGGCGTCTAATTCATCGCTCACCACAGCGATACGATTTGCCTGCGATTGCCCTACCCATTTGGTAACGACTTGACCATGAATTAAACGACTGTCAATACGACATAAAACGATGCTAGCCATGTGATTTTCCTTTTATATTTATTGAGTTTAAATATTGTGTAGTAAATGGTTCACGCGTTGTTCTGTAGGCCGTTTATATGCGCCACAACATCGCGACAGCTTTCACGACCAGCCTCAACCAGTTCGTCGATACTCTCCGTCAGCGGACCGTTTTCACGGAGTTCTAACGCCTGAAGCAGCAGCGATGCATTGAGCCCAGCGACGACGCCAATGGGATAATCAACGCTTAACCGCGCAGCTACGTTTGACGTTGTGCCACCAATGAAATCAGTTAGGATCAACGACCCTGCAGGCATCGTGCTCACGGCATGTTCAACACGTTGGAAAAAATCGCTAAAGGTATCTACCGGCATTAATGCGATTTCGGTAACACCTTGAATATCTCCGGCAACCATTCTTAGGCTGGCACACAGCTGGCTACCCCAGCCACCGTGAGTGAGCAGCAATATTTGCGGTACAGCATGGGCCGAGTTTGAAGCGGTGGTAGACAAAATGAGCCTCCTGGCGTTCAGTCAAAGAAATAAAAAACTATCTATGTCTGATATAGCAAAGCGCATGCCAGCAATGTGTCACGGTAGGCTAATTTATGTGGGGCACTCAGAGGAAAGCCCGCAGAATGCGGGCTAGCAGTAGAGAAGTTCGTAGATATAAATAAATTCGGCGTCAGATAAACGCATCGCGTAAGCCTCTTCAATAGGCAAAAATGCCTGTTTGATGACACTCATGGCGTTCACATCAAGATCCAGCGGCGAGTTCAGCGCCATCTGTAACGGTTTACGGCTAATCACGATACGCTCGCCCCTGCAGCAGCAGTGGATCAGGAAACGTAGTGTCACCTGACGGCGAGATTTGAGGTCTGAAAGCTGACAGATGCATGCAGGCTCCTCCATTTCTTGCAAAATATGGCGAGAATTCAGCACTGAGATTTGATTAATCATACTTTACAATATTAGAACGCTGATGAAACACCCTGGACAGAGCGCCCCTCAAAGCGGTCATATCTCTAACAACGGTATTGTCGACACGCTATTGGGAACATGCTTAAATCTATAATGTAGGCGGCTCGACATTAATAACTTCAGTGAATTTTCGGCATTACATATATATTATTTTCAACATTCTTAATGAAACTTTAGTATTACTCACAGGGATTTTTTTCGCTATGGATTGGCTACTGCATCATCCTCACCTATTTTATTCTCGTTTATCTTTATATCACTCCGTCCACAAAGCTTGGCGTTTTGCCATCCGAGGTGCCTGTCTACTGTTAGCGTTGTCATTGCTTACGGCCTGCGACAGTAAAGAGGACATTGCTGCTCAGCAATTTAAAGATAAAACGTCTGTTCATAAATTATTATCGGAAACCTACAGAGCGTTATGTGGTCGTTATCCAGGCTCATTACCAGAGCAGTATATTGCGCGTAAGAAAATGCTGTCGTCTTATTTCCAAAATGAATTGGTTGAGCCCGCAATGAAATTTGTCAGTGAGAGCTCTCCTCGGTGTTATTTCCCTGATGTGGTTGAGAATTCTATTTATATTGATGGAAGTAATGCCGAAGCCGTTGTCTATTCAAGTAAAAATCGCGCATGCGCCGTTCCCGTTGAATTAAAACGCCGTTGGTTGGATGGTCACTGGCAAATCAGTGCGATTAATTTTGAGTTAGTTCAGCAATATCTTAAGACCTCTCAAACCTCTCCTTTATTGACTGCGCAAATACAAGAGATACAAGAGCGGGCACAGGTTCAGGAAAGTGAATATCCGGCGCAATCGGTGGAGCAAGAACAGCCTGAAACCCTATGGGATACGGTTGTTAGATGGATTTTCAATGTCCTAAAAGCCTTAGCCATTTTGGTTGCCATTCTTGCTGCTGCGTATGTCTTTTACGCTTGGCGTTATGTGATGATGGGAGGGCACCGTAAGTTTGAAGCGCAGTGTAAGAAGGCGCCGGTATCATCCGAGCTTTGGCCGCTAGCGGTGGGGGCTCCTTATGCTATCGTGACTGACTATGACTGGAACACTATCGCCGCCGATAATGAAGAGCAAGCGGCAGAAAATAAACAGAAAGCCGAAGAGGGACTCTCTTCATCCTGGGGGATCGACGATCGGGAGTCTTTACTGGCCGAATTGTTTGAGCTATTTACTTCAGGCCATCGGGCCGTGTATACAGAACAAATCGAATCCGATTGCAACATGCCAGAACATGAATATGTAGAGTATGCCAGCCGCTTAGCGTTAGCATCGAAGCATAATTCAGACTGCAAAGAACGTCTGTGGCAATTAAATGCCGCTCGTAAGAACAAACGCCGCATTTGCCAACTGGATTTCTTGGCATGGGATATGGTGCGTTTTGTGATGCTATGTCACGACGGTGCCAAAGCCGGTTTTTTAAGTGAACAAGAAATGCTGGATTTTTCACTGCTGGCAGCGGTTGAATTACAACCACATTATCAAAGCTGGCGTGATTTAGGTCAGGCGTTTTTACTTGCCCGTTGGTATTGGAAGGCTACTGATAAATTCCATCTATTGACACACTGTCTGTTTAAAAAAGCGATTTCAACGTTACTCAAACAACAGGGTAGCCCGTGGAGAACGCTGGAGTGGAATTGCTCTTTAGCTACGCCGATATCTTTTGAGCAATTTGCGATGACGTGTAATCCCGCTGAAACCTATGAATGGATGGATGAGGATGAGGATGACAAATTGGTCGATGAGTCAATGTACTAGATCTTAATCATTTCTAATAAGGCGAACGCATTAGCGTACGCCTTACTTTTTGGTGAATTAAGGGGGAAGTCGCAGAGTACGAGCTAGCAGTAGAGAAGTTCGTAGATATAAATAAA
>NZ_KV824233.1:51176-143276 GCF_001816025.1 Hafnia sp. HMSC23F03 | reverse complement strand
CGTAGATATAAATAAATTCGGCGTCAGATAAACGAATCGCGTAAGCCTCTTCAATCGGCAAAAATGCCTGTTTAATAATGCTCATCGCGTTAACATCGAGATCCAGCGGCGAGTTCAGCGCCATCTGTAACGGTTTACGGCTAATCACGATACGCTCGACCATGCAGCAACAGTGGATCAGGAAACGTAGCGTCACCTGACGGCTAGGTTTGAGGTCAGAAATCTGACAGATGTGCTGCAGTACCCCCTCCATTTCTTGCAAAATGCGCCGAGGGTTCAGGACTGAAATTTGATTAATAATACTTTCTAATGTCAGTGCACTGATGAAACGCATTGAACTGCGCTCAACTTCCAGTCTGCGCTCCATACTGCTGAGATCAGGATTCAATAAGCTGAGTAACAGCTCGGGCCCCTGTTCGGAAAACATCTCTTCGAGAGAAATAAACGGAATATCTGGCAGGCCTGGTTGGAAAGTGCCGACAATCCCAACTAAACGTTCATGCGGAGCCAGTGCCTGTTGAATGCGCTCCAGACTACGTACCTCGTTGTAATCAAGAATTAGCAGGCGCGTATCCTGCGCCATCAACTCACCAAAACTCTCTGACAACACTTTATGAATTTTTTCCGCCGTCCCCATCCCAGTAATACAGGAAACCACCAACACTTTTCCCGCCCCTGCTTGTTCAGGTGAACACCAGTGACAAGGTATTTGCTTCTCGTTCATCAACGCGGTGAGCGCCGCAAAATCGCTGGACTCGTAGGTCAGATCAAGACCGATTTCCAGCAGGCTGGTTAATGTCATGTTCGGTAGCAGCAGAACGTCAAACTGAAACAGTTTGCTAATGGTGCTGCCAAAATGTACCAGAGAACCGATATCAACCATCAGAATCAAACGCCGGTAGCCACGGCTGCGAATGATATTGGTCAGCACTTCTAACGTGTCATGAACCGACTGCTCAAAAGGCATATCAATGGCGGTGAGCAGGTCACGTTCTAAAACCTGATTCACGTATTGCGCCATACTCGTCGCCGTAGTCGCGCCATGGGCGACAAAAATGACGCCTAACTCAGGGCTGTCATCTATCTGACAACGGTATTGCCGACACTCTTTCAGGAACATACATAAATACACGACTTCAGTAGCAGGACATTGAATATTAAATATTTCATCAATGCGTCTGCATAACTGCATGGCGTTATCGTATTCATTTTTGCAGTGATCGAGGATCAGACTTGAAGAGTAAAGCTGTGGAATAAGGCCGCGCTGCACATAGCTCAGTAAGGTCAGAAAATGCTTACGCAGATGGTTAACCATATTTTCTGGCAGAGCAAAACCCACCACCTGTTCTACATAGCCAATCAGCAGAGACAAACGTTGTTCTAGCTGACCGCTGTAGCCCACCATCGCGGTATCGCGGCTATACAAGCCATATTCAAATATCGAACGCAGCTTGTTCTTTAAAATAGCTAGAGTTTCCTGTGGCGGAACGTTGCTATTGCGCAGGTTGACATATTCACGCGTGAGGAAGCGATAGAATAAATCACTATCCTCATGCCCTGCTGGCACGCCAAGTGAAGGTTTAAACGCAGACAGCGTTTGAGAACTGATATCCAGCCACTGTTGCTGACCAAAAATGCTGTCAACCAACAGGCGCTGATCGGCGCTTGGCATCACAGACTGTTCAACCAGTTTTTTATCTAACGTTAATACATCATTTTGCTGCCCCATTCCCGCTGCCCAGCCTTGAGCACACAAGAACTGGATATCACTTTTGAGCTGGCCGATATTTCCTTCCAGCGGCTTCTCTAGCAGCCATAGGAGCAACGCTTTATCGATTCTTATCGTTCGGCTAATTTTGCGGCTTTCCTGATGCAGGAATCCGGTAATGAGCTCAATCTGCTCTTCCATCGAACGCTCGCGCAGAGCGGGCAGATCAATACTGACCTGAATACGACGCTGGAAAGTGCGCAACAACGTGGAATTGACTGGCTCAGTCGTGGCACAAATCAATCGCACGTTTACCGTTTGCGCTTTGTGGCTGGATCCCAGCGCTCTAAACTCACCTTTATCCAACAGAGCAAATAGCTTTTCTTGCCCCTCATAGGGAAGGCGGTGAATTTCATCTAATAACAGATAGCCACCGTCAGCCTGTTCGATCAGCCCGATTTTGTCACTGTTAGCGCCGGTGAATGCCCCTTGGCGATGGCCAAAAAGATGTGAGGAGAGTAATTCTGGGTTATGCGCATATTCTGCACAGTTGAAATAGACCAGCGGCAGTGTGCTATTGCCGCTTTGCTGGCAGGCAAACTGGTGCATCAATTCGGCAAAGTAGGTCTTCCCTACCCCTGATGGGCCAGTCAGCAACACATGTAGACCGCTTGGGTACAGCACCGCCGCTTTTCCTTTCTCCACCGATAGCTTAAGACTACGGTCGAAACCGATAAGCGCGGCAAAAGGATCGTTAGATGTGGATGGATGCTCCACTGGCAACAAATCACTGACGAAACGAACTTCGGCTAAATGGTCAGGCAAAGGGCTACCGAGCAGCGTCTCAATCGTTTGACGATGCAAAAAATAAACCGGACGGGTTTTCACTTTAATAACGCGCTGCTCATTCCACAGCTGGTTAAGATCTTTGCTCACTGAGTTGCGAGCCAGCCCAAGGTTAATACCGATACTTTCTGCGGTAAATGCAACCTCCTTTTGCAAATCACTCTTACTCAGGCTTGATGTTAGGCGTTCTAACTCTTGGCAAATTTTATCAATACGTTTCATGCGGAGATCTAACCCATCCCTGAAGTCACGATTTTTAAACATATCACAAACGGCGAAAGTTTAACGTGAGACAACGGTGATTACAGCGAAAATAAATCATCTTGAAGGGGGACTTCACGGGAAATTCACAATGACGGTTTACAGTAAGGCTAACAGTAGGGCTGACCATCGCTGTGCCGCCCTAAGCGTCTTTATGCATGACAACGGATGTTAATATGGATTTGTTAAAATATCTTATGTTTAAAACGTTATTATCGATAGGAATGGTTATACTCACTTTCGTGTCATACTTTATGAAAGAACCCATATACGAGGGTATTTTTCGTCAGCATGCCCGCCATATCAGCGGCAGGGATTTTGTCGGTGTCGCTGAGTTGGGCTCTTGCCTATTATTCAGCATACTCATTTTTATTATTTGTTACCTCCCTTCAAGAATAGTCGTTGCTATATCAATAGGGATAACTTTATTTATAACATTAAATAATTTCAACGCAGAACATCCAATAAGAGAATATAGCCAAGTAATCCTCTTTTTAATTATGCTATCTCTGACTTATTGTTTATCCCGCCAAGATAAATATACACGTAAAGTCATTTAAATGATATCAGGCGCAGTTTCTTGCTCTAATTGCACAAGGTAAATCAGCGCCTGATCGCGATGACTAAAACACATATCTTCAGTGGCCTGAAGCCCACCGCACACCTTTGGCCTCAACGGTGATAAAAAGATTTTGCACCGCATATCATCGTCAAGCTGAATACAGCGCGTATTGGCGGGCTTACCCTGTGGCATTCCAGGGATAGGACTCGAGATTGAGGGAGCGATACAGCAGGCTCCACAGTCGGAACGGCAGTCCATCGAGGATCTCCGGTGGGCTGTCTTAAATAGCTGTGACAGGATCAGCGCGCGGACAATCCGCCCAACTCTTATACAGGTTTTTAAACCGATTTGCAGAGAAACCGATTTACAGAGATAGTTAGCCCCTTCCGTTCTGGTTGTTAAAACTCCGTCACACCGCTTAATTTTCCAGCACGCTCGCATGGAACCGTAGGTTATCTGGCTAATTCTTTCGCCTCTAATTCAATAACGCTGTTTACTTCTTTGCAAACAGTGCGTACCATTGAGCTAGTACACAAGAATTAGCATGCCGCTAATCAGGAGCAAAGCATGACGATGGAGAATACCTTGACTCAAACAATACGCCGCCCGTCAGTCCTTGGGGGCGCGATGATTATTGCCGGAACCGCCGTAGGCGCGGGGATGTTTTCTATTCCGGTGGTCACCGCAGGGGTCTGGTTTACGGGTTCCGTCTTACTGCTGATCTACACCTGGGCCTGTATGTATATTTCTGGCCTGATGATTTTAGAAGCTAACCTAAACTATCCGGCTGGAGCCAGCTTCCATACAATGGTCGGCGATTTGCTGGGCAAAGGCTGGAACTCACTGAACGGGTTATCGATTACGTTTGTTTTGTATATCCTGACCTACGCCTATATTTCTGCAGGCGGTTCGATTATTACCCATACGCTGGAGCCTTATTTCGGCGTAGGACAGACGTCTGCAGGCTTGGTTTTCGCCATCATTGTTGCTTTTATTGTGTGGTTATCCACCCGCGCGGTGGATCGCTTGAGCACGATTCTGATTGGCGGGATGGTCATTACGTTCCTGCTTTCAACCGGCGATATGTTTACCCACGTCAACGCATCGGTCTTGCTGAATAGCAGTGATGATAAAGCCAGCTACTTGCCTTATGCGCTAGCATCGTTGCCTTATCTGCTCACCTCGTTTGGCTATCATGGCAACGTCCCCGGTCTGGTGAAGTATTATCACAAAGATGCAAAATCGGTGGTGCGTAGCCTGTTCATCGGCACCCTGATTGCATTAACAATTTACATCTTTTGGCAGTATGTGATTCAAGGCAATATTACCCGAGCCGCGTTCCAACAAATCATCTCTGAAGGTGGGAACATCGGTAGTTTGCTTAAGCAAATGGGTAACGTTGCCAGCAGTAACATTGTAAATCAGCTACTGAATGCGTTCTCTTACATGGCGCTGGCAAGCTCTTTCTTGGGCGTTTCCCTGGGACTGTTCGACTTTATCTCTGACTTCTTTAAGTTTGACGATACCCGTACAGGCCGAACCAAAGCGGCATTGGTTACCTTTGTTCCTCCGACAATCGGCGCTCTCGCGTTCCCAAATGGCTTCCTCTATGCCATCGGTTTTGCGGGCTTAGCCGCTACCATTTGGGCCGTTATTGTGCCTGCGATGATGGCACGCGCCAGCCGTAAGCGCTTCCCTGAAGCAACTTACCGAGCACCGGGCGGCTCAGCAATGATTCTGTTCATTATTGCCTTTGGCCTCATTAACGCCGTTGCTCATATTCTGTCGCTACTCAACTTGTTACCAGTTTATCAATAACTCATCAAAAACTCTGATGCCGGAGCACTCGCTCCGGCTTTTTAAGCCAAATATTTCTGCTTTTTTATCTCCGCCTCTTGCCTAGAAAACGCGGCGCGGGTAACGTGTCGCCACAAGCTAAAGACTGAATTTGCAAACTTATAAACAAGGTTTTTTTATGCCAAGAGCTAACGAAATTAAACGCGGTATGGCGGTGACTTTAAACGGCAAACTGCTGCTGGTTCGCGATATCGATGTACAAAGCCCAAGCGCTCGTGGCGCTAGCACACTGTACAAAATGCGTTTTTCCGATATTCGTACCGGTTTGAAAGTTGAAGAACGTTTTAAAGGCGATGACATTCTGGAAGAGATTTCTCTAAGCCGTCGTCAGGTTAACTTCTCCTACATCGATGGTGACGAATACGTCTTCATGGACAACGAAGATTACACCCCGTACACCTTCAAAAAAGATCAGATTGAAGAGGAATTGCTGTTTATTCCTGAAGGCGGCATGCCGGGTATTCAGGTGCTGACAATGGATGGCCAAGTTCTGGCGCTTGAGTTGCCTCAAACCGTTGATATGGAAATTGTTGAAACCAGCCCAAGCATCAAAGGCGGTTCTGCAAGCGCACGTACCAAGCCTGCAGTGATGAGCACGGGTCTGACGATTCAGGTTCCTGAATACCTGAGCAGCGGTGAAAAAATCCGTATCCATATTGAAGAACGTCGCTTTATGGGCCGCGCTGACTAATCTGTGTTAAAACAGCAAAAAGGGATGCCGAGGCATCCCTTTTTTATTGATTTCAAAAGACTAAAATCACTTCATTTCTGGAAACAGCGCACGCTTAAGAGCTAATTCAACGCCGCGAACTTCCGCCAAACCTTTCAGTCGGCCAATCGCCGAATACCCCGGATTGGTTTTTTTCTTCAGATCGTCCAGCATCTGGTGTCCGTGATCTGGACGCATCGGAATTGGACGCATATTTCCGGCTTTCTGCCGACGTTGCTCTTCGGTCAGAATGGCTTTTACTACCGCATACATATCAACATCGCCCTGCAAATGCGCGCCTTCATGGAAGGTTTTCGGGTTCTGCTCACGACAGGTAGAACGTAAGTGTGTGAAATGAATGCGATCGCCAAAGGTTTCAATCATTTTGACCAAATCATTGTCGCCGCGCACACCGTAAGAACCGGTACACATAGTAAAACCGTTGTAGATGCTATCTACGGTGTCTTTGAGCCATTGCATATCTTCAATGGTGGAAACTATGCGAGGCAGGCCAAGAATCGGGCGCGGTGGATCATCAGGATGTACCGCCAGTTTCAGGCCACAGGCTTCTGCCACTGGGACGATCTCTTTCAGAAAATACCCCATATGTTCACGCAGCTTGGCTTTATCAATACCATCATATTCAGCTAAACGCGCACGGAACTGGTCCAGCGTGTAGCCCTCTTCCGCTCCAGGTAAACCAGCGATGATATTGCCCGTTAATTTGGCAATATCCGCTTCACTCATATTGTCAAAATAGGTTTTGGCCTGAGCCTGCTCTTCTGCGGTGTAATCTTCCGACGCATTCGGCCGTTTCAGAATATGAAGCTCAAAGGCGGCAAACGCGATCTGATCAAAACGTAGGGCTTTGGAGCCGTCTGGCAGCTCATATTCTAAATCGGTGCGTGTCCAATCCAGAACCGGCATAAAGTTGTAGCAAACAGTATCGATGCCGCAGGCAGCTAAGTTTTGCAGAGACAGTTTATAGTTGTCGATGTGCTGCTGATAATTACCGGTTTGGGTTTTGATCTCTTCATGAACCGGTACGCTTTCAACAACAGACCACGTCAGCCCTTTTGCTGCTAAAATCGCTTTACGCTTCTCAATTTCTTCAACTGTCCAAACTTCTCCGTTAGGGATATGGTGCAACGCAGTCACTACGCCGGTTGCGCCAGCCTGACGAATATCATCCAATGACACCGGATCGTTCGGGCCATACCAACGCCAAGTTTGTTCCATCTGTCTCTACCTTCTGCGGGTGAAAATACAAGTAATCGTGTTTTGAGGATTCTCTGTGATGGATTTGGCAGCAAATGCCACGCTAAGTAGGTAAATTCGTAATGCTGTTATACCAAAATCACACAGGTATCATTTAGCTTTTACCTTACTCTTTGGCGTTTTCCTGTCAAAACCCAATCTACTATTGGTTGATCCACTTCACGAATATTCTAGAATTTTGGACTAACCAATTTCATTTTCTGTCATATGACTTTAGACTGCAAGCCACTTTGACGATCTTGTAAGATGTCAGACCGCATTGGTTTATGTGCAGCTTAACCACTTCCGTGCTGAAAAAGCGCGCTATCATAGCTGGCAAGCAAAGTGGTCTAACACCTTTTACTTCACCGTTCTGATGCTGACAGGCTTTTATCCGTCTGCCGCGTACATCTTCTAATGGAGTTCAGCATGAAAAACCTAGCAAATCATTCTTTGCCAGACGGCGTTAAACAGCCAACCTATGACCGTGGCGCACTAAAAAGCCGCATCGTTCACCTTGGTTTTGGAGCATTCCATCGCGCCCATCAGGCGCTGTTAACCGATCGTGTGCTGAATCAAAAAGGCGGGGACTGGGGTTATTGCGAAGTTAACCTGTTCGGTGGAGAAAAGCTGATCGAGCAGTTACGCGAGCAAAATCATCTTTATACCGTGTTAGAGAAAGGTGCAGAGCAAAATCAAGCTATCGTTGTCGGCTCCGTGCATGAATCGCTGCACTCGGATCTCGACGGAATTCAGGCCGTTATTGAGAAAATGGCTGAGCCTCAGGTAGCCATTGTTTCCTTAACCGTAACGGAAAAAGGCTACTGCATTGAGCCGGGTAGCGGAAAGCTGGATCTCAACAATGCCCTGATTAAACAGGATTTGGCCGCGCCTCAGGCACCAACCTCTGCGCCAGGCGTGATTGTTGAAGCCTTGCGTCTACGTCATGAGCGCAATTTGCCGCCGTTTACCGTGCTGTCTTGCGACAATATTCCAGAGAACGGTCACGTTGTAAAAAATGCCGTTTTAGGCTTAGCCAATGCGCGCGACCAAAAACTGGCTGCATGGATCGAGGCTAATGTAACCTTCCCAAGCACCATGGTTGACCGCATCGTACCAGCGGCAACCGAGGAAACACTGGCAGAAGTCGCACAGGCGGTCGGCATTGACGATCCTTGTGGAATTGCATGCGAGCCGTTTATCCAGTGGGTCGTAGAAGATAACTTCGTCGCAGGCCGTCCAGAGTGGGAGATCGCCGGTGCCGAACTCGTGGCAGATGTTCTCCCGTATGAAGAAATGAAGCTACGCATGCTCAACGGCAGCCACTCATTTCTCGCTTACTTAGGCTATTTGGCTGGCTATCAGCACATCAACGACTGCATGGAAGATCCTGCCTACCGAACAGCGGCACACCGCCTGATGCTGCAAGAACAAGCACCAACGTTACGCGTTACCGGCGTTGACTTGGCGCAGTATGCCGATCGTTTGATTGAGCGTTATAGCAATCCCTCCCTTAAGCACCGCACATGGCAAATTGCGATGGATGGGACTCAGAAATTGCCTCAGCGTATGCTGGACTCCATTCGCTGGCATATCGCCCATAATCACGCATTTCCATGCTTGGCATTGGGTGTCGCGGGTTGGATGCGCTATGTGGGGGGCGTTGATGACCATCACCAAGCCATTGATATTCGTGACCCAATGTTGGACACATTGAAAGCAACGGTTGCTGCAAGCCAAGAAGGTGAAGCTCGGGTTCTGGCGCTGCTGGGAATTAAAGCCGTATTCGGTGATGAGCTTCCAAAACAATCTGCATTTGTGCAGGCCGTTACCAAGGCTTATTTAGCTCTCGTTGAAAATGGTGCGGCTAATACTTGCGCATCTTTAGTGAAGTAAATCTCTATTGGCTATCCTGTTTAGGATAGCCAATTCCTACCAACTCATTTCGCTATAACCATTTATCACTAAAGGTTTTATGGTCCTCTGGCCGGCCAAACAAATATCCTTGCAGGTAATCAATATGGTATTTTTTAAGATGCTCCGCCTGCTCTGATGTTTCCACACCCTCAGCAACAGTGACCAACTGCAAACGCTTAGCCAAATCAATCACATTATCCACAATATGACCTGACAACGCATCAGAGCCAATCATGCGGATAAAGCTTTGGTCGATTTTAAGGATATCTATTTGGAATTCTCTCAGATAAGCCAAACTAGAATGGCCTGTACCAAAGTCATCTAGCGCGATCCTAACGCCAAGCTCATGGAGCTCGTGGAATATGCGATGAGTGAGTTCACTAGGAACAATGAGCTGACGTTCCGTAAGCTCCAGCACAAGCTGAATTTTATAGCCTTCAAACGCTTTGATAAACAAACGACAATCGTCGACGAGGCTGAGATCTTTGAAATGGCTAGCGCTGATGTTAATTCCAAAATGGAAATTATACGGCAGCTGCTCAGCTAAGGGGGCAAAGTAGTCCCTCACCTGCGCCATTAAATCGCGAGTCATAGGCACAATCAAACCAGAGTCCTCAGCCAATGGAATAAACTGGTTAGGCGCGATCATTCCCATTTGTGGATGGCGCCAGCGCATTAATACTTCGCATCCGGTCAAATCATTATTTTCACAACTCACAACCGGCTGAATATAAGGAATAAATTCGTGGTTTTTCAGCGCGCTTCTTAGTTCTGACAACGGCGAGTTAACACGGCCTATAGTACGGTAGGTTATAACCCCTAATAAAATAGCCAACAGAGGGAATAAAATAATACTACCCGACGAGTATTCCCACACATACTCCCAATGCGTGGAATAAGGAATTTCTGTTGCGACTGAATAAGGGAAACGTTTAGATGTTTGAAAATAACTGGTTCCGTGGGGCTGGAATTTATCATTTGAGACATGCCCAGAGCTGTCCATCCAGCTAGTCCCAACTAAGAGATGGATTTCTGTTGGTAGCTTAAGCAGCTCCAAAACATTTTTAAGATAATACCCATCAATGCCCACTAATACGCTATGTTCGCCATAGGATTTACGAAACGCGATAAGCGAACGGTTAGGCGTGACGGGATTACCATTCAGCATCAACAACATTCCCCCCACATATTTAGGGGTACTTACCGCCGTCGAATATTTACCTGCAAGCGATGAGCAATATACATTATCACCCGTAGCCAGATTTACCGTACGGATATCAGGAACCACCGTGACCTGATAGCGCAACGCATTTTGCGTTTCAGTCGAACACTCTTTTCCAAGGTAACCATGCACGGCGTTCGCCGCTATTTCAGCATTCTGTAGCGTCGCGTCAAATTGCGCGACAGCACGCTGTAGCCGCTGTGCAATATCCCGCTCCATGCCTCGTGAAATCTGCCAAGAAATAGTCATTACGGCAATAATAAGGATCAGAGTTGCAACGAGCAGAGACACAAGCAGCCGAGCTACAGGTCGAAAGTTAACCGTGCGAAAAAGTTGAGTCATATATCAGTTACCAGCAACTCATGATGAGTGTTCTTCTCATTATGTCGATAAACTGCCATAAATAGCCATTTATTGTTGGGTATGGTTATCTGGTACACAATTTTATAAGAAAAAACATTAAATCATTGGCATTGCGCAGGGAAAAATCACGGTAATACAATGCCAACGGTTACAGTATAAGATCACTCACTGGGTAACACAGGCGTTGATTCAAATAAAAATCCATCAAAACTTGGATCTTCAGGATCGGAAATCTCCAACAATTTTGTTTTTACGTTTTCCAAGTGCTGCCACATGGCTTGTTTTGCCGACTTAGCATCACGACGTAGCACGGCATGCAGAATTTTTTGATGATCGTCTAGCCAGTTCCAACGATAGCTAAAGTCGCTGGTATGCACATGCAAGCCACTCCACATCGGATTATGCTTTCTCGCCTGCCAAGCATCGTGCACCATACTAGCTAAGACGCTATTTTGAGTTGATTGAGCAAGCAGACAGTGAAAGAGCTCATCGGCACTTTCATCTATTGTGCCTAACGACAGTGATTGGCGTTCTTGCTCAATCGCTTTGCGCATTTTCATGATATCAGCCTTAGTGGCCTGCACAGCCGCAAAAGCGGCTATCTCACTCTCAAGCAGCTGCCTTGCTTGTAATAATTCAAAAGGTCCATACGTATTTTCATCAAGATCTGTCACGGCGGCACGACGCTGACTCTGCGGCAGAGACACAACATACACACCAGAACCTTTACGTACATCAATCAGTTTTTCCAATTCCAGCATGATGAGCGCTTCACGCACCACGCTGCGACTTACATTAAATTGTTCAGCAATATCGCGCTCTGGGGGAAGACGCTCCCCAATAGGATACTCACCTTGCGCGATCAGATTACGCAGAGTATTTCCGACTTCTTGATACAATCTCATGCTGCTACCTTCTCTACCGTAAACGCTGATGAGGATAAATTAACACCATAATTGGCCAGACCAAATACTCAAATGATAGGGACACTATGACGATTTGGTCTGATTGTATCACAGCCAAGAAATCACCTAAGCGAAAACGTACGAATAGAAAAGCGTAGATAAGTCTGCCTTATCTACGCCAAATTAAAGATGGGTTATTTCAGATACAGGGATCGTTGTCAGTGATAGTTAATGGTAAACACACCTAACGTGTGGCTTTCATTAATCCATTTTAACTGGCTGGTTCCAACAGAGACCGGAAGCTCAGAAGGCCGAGTGCTAATCTGGCTAATAGGCCGACTCAAGCTCTCCTCTTTGCCATTGCGTTCACAGCGTGTCTTTACATGATTTTTCTCTAATGCGACGTCACACCCATCTTCAACAATCACACCAACAAAATGGATGACGCCAGTACTTACTGCATGAACAGGGGTTACAACACTAACAAATAAAGGCAATCCCAAGCCGACAGCGAAAAACATCGATAACCGAGAAATTTTCATGACCACCTCATTAATTTCCCACACAAATTGCTGCTAGCTAGTCATCACGCCACCAAAGCTCGCACTCACATGCACTGATGGTGTTTTAAAGATAGCAGCCGGTGAAAAACCCAACGGCAGCCTAAAAAGAATCCTTAGGAATATATATATCCTCGTTGAATTACAGCAGGTAACCACGCCATAGCGAAAACTATCAGCATTTAATAAGGAGAATAAACGGGTCTGTACGCTAGCTAAAAACAGAAATAAATATTCTTAGGTTTAATTTTCGTTTAACTTTTGTTTAGCGTAGCAGCACTTTCTCCATCCTGAGATAATGGGGAGATATGGTAATATTGCGGCCGTAAAGCGGTTGAATCGGGGCATTAAATGACAAAAGTAAATCTCATCACCGGATTTTTAGGCAGTGGTAAAACAACCACTTTGCGGCACTTATTAGCCAACAAACCCGAAAACGAAAAATGGGCGGTTCTGGTTAACGAGTTTGGTGAAATCGGTATCGACGGTTCCTTATTAGCAGATACGGGAGCGGTGCTTAAAGAGATCCCTGGTGGCTGCATGTGTTGCGTCAACGGATTACCGATGCAGGTGGGGCTGAACATGCTGCTGCAACAGGCAAAACCCGATCGGCTGCTGATAGAGCCCACAGGCTTAGGCCACCCTAAGCAGATTCTTAATCTACTGATGTCGGATGTCTATCAGGCCTGGCTGGAGCTAAATGCGACATTATGCATTCTCGATGCTCGCCAACTCAGCGATGAGAAGTACACCGGCAATGAAAACTTCCGCGATCAGCTTGCCGCAGCCGATATCATCGTGGCAAACAAACAAGATGTGTACAGTGACAATGATCGAGATCAGTTGGCGCTCTGGGTACAGGAATCAGGCAAAGGGCGCAAAATTGTTACGGCAGAGCAAGGACAAATTGAAGTCGCCTTGCTAAATAGCGCACGTGAAAATCTGGCTGAATTGCCTAATGCCAAGCACCACCATCACAGCAAAGCGCCATCATCAGGGATTGCGGCCTTGCGTTTGCCCGATGGACAAAACTGGCGTCGTTCTCTTAATCAAGGACAGGGATATTTCAGCTGTGGATGGGTTTTCAGCGCAGAAACAATCTTTGATACCGTGGCAGTGCTCGAGTGGGTTCGGTTGGCTCCGGTGATTCGTGTAAAAGGATCGCTGCGCATTCCTGAGGGCTCTTTGGTTGTAAATCGTCAAGGTGATGACTTTCATATCGAAACTCGCCAAGGATCGCCGTTAGACAGTCGTGTAGAACTCATACATGACGCGGAAACGGATTGGAATACGTTACAAAGCGCGCTCCTTAAAGCGCGAATTAAAGCAATATCTTAATTTTTGAATTCTTAAACAGGTCTAGGTTCAGCGTATGACTCGTCGCAATCTACCATGGATTATTTTGTTTAATATCCTTGGTATCGCTTTATTTTTATCTTGGTATTTGCCCACTAATCACGGGTTTTGGTTCCCGATTGACTCGTCGATCTTCTTCTTTTTTAACGAACATCTTGCGACCAATCGTACATTTTTATATTTGGTGGCCTATACCAATAACCGTGCATTCGACGCCATCGCCTTGCTGAGCATGGGCCTGCTTTACCTTTCATTTTTCGTTAAGCGCGATGGTTACGGGAAAAGACGCATGCTTATTTTGGGCGTTGTGATCCTACTTACTGCCGTGGTTCTCAATCAACTGGGTCACTTGCTGCCAGTACAACGCGCTAGCCCAACTCACTTTTTTGAGAATATCAATCGAGTCGGTGAGCTGACGGGGATTAATACCAAAGATAGCTCTCGCGATAGTTTCCCCGGCGACCATGGCATGATGCTCATCATTTTTGCCGTATTTATGCTTCGCTATTTCACCGTGCGATCTTTCATCATTGCATTAGGGATCTTCGTTATTTTTATCCTGCCACGCATAATGATCGGTGCGCACTGGTTTAGCGATATTGCTGTCGGCTCGCTCAGTGTGGTGCTGGTTGGGCTAAGTTGGTGGTTGTTAACGCCAGCGTCGGATGCCCTGCTCAACCTGCTAGACCGGCATTTACCCGGCAAATATCGACCATAATTATTCTCGCCCTCCCCCGAAATAAAATGTCACATTTAAGGGGGAGGAAATCAGCATTGCATAAGATCTCATTCAGACAATTCCTATACCATCTGTCGCTCTTACGCCTTTGTCTTAATTACCCCCCCTCATTTTGATAATCTTCAAATATTACATATTATTACAGTAGCCTCTTATCCTATAAAATAGATAAAAAGTCTCGCCAAAGCCGTTTCGATCCGGTAATCTTTCAACGTTTGTGCATAGATTCTGAGTTTTTGAGAAAAATAGTGATAAAAGTGTGCTCTAACACACAGTTCTCATATGTAAATATTGTCATGTGGGAAACCTGTTATTAGTCTCTTGAATGGCATTCTTAGATAGCGACTCCGTCGTTAAGGACAAAAAGGAAAATCTTCAATAATGGTCAAGTCTCAACCGATTCTGAGATATATCTTGCGATTAGCTCCTGCTATCGCCGCCGCAGTACTTCTGTCGGCATGTAGTGCAAATCATTCTTCATCTGATCGTTACGCACAAACTGATACTCATGCAGTTAAAGACAAAGATGGTCTTTTACTTCAAGCGTCTCAGGATGAATTTGAAGCAATGGTTCGTAATGTGGATATTAAATCCAAAATCATGGATCAATATGCAACTTGGAAAGGCGTTCGTTACCGTTTAGGTGGCGACAGCAAACGCGGCATTGATTGTTCCGCCTTTGTTCAGCGCACCTTCCGTGAACAGTTTGGTTTAGACCTGCCGCGTTCAACATCAGAACAACAAGATACGGGCCGTCAAATCCAACGTACAAAGTTACGTATCGGTGATTTAGTTCTGTTCCGTGCGGGATCAACAGGCCGCCACGTGGGTATCTATTTAGGCAACGATCAATTTGTTCACGCTTCCACCAGCAGTGGTGTGACGATCTCAAGCCTGAACGACAGCTACTGGAAAGGTCGCTATCGCGAAGCTCGTCGAGTATTGACCAACCCGGCACATAGCTAATCCAGACGCACAAACACCTGATTGTCCTGAATGCCTAATAAAACGCTACTTCGGTGGCGTTTTTTTATATCTCCGCAACATCAAATTATCCCGCCCTACACAGAATATCCTTCAAACAGCCTCATACACTGCGCCATTGTGACGGTAATTTTGTGATCAAGCAGATGTTTTATCTTAATAGATTTGAAATGCCTCACAATTCACTGCCGATCAAGATCTATAAAAAAACAAATAATTAACATTACGTTCATCTATTAGTATTCAATTTCTATTTTCTTCCTTAATATCGTTGATGTCCTGCGTAATAGTCGTTCTATTCCGCGATGTATCTATAAAAGGCCACCAGAGCCTAATGCCATACGACGCTATCGTTCTGCGCACAAATGTGTACGCAATGACGTTGCTCAAGGCACACAACTTACAGACAGGTAGAAGGAAGAGACATTAATGGTAGATCAGATAAAAATTGAGGCGACGAGCCCCGCCAAAGGCGAAGAACACCTACGGCGCAATCTCACCAACCGTCATATCCAGCTCATTGCCATCGGTGGTGCCATAGGCACGGGGCTGTTTATGGGGTCAGGCAAAACGATCAGCTTGGCAGGCCCCTCGATCATCTTTGTATATATGATCATTGGCTTTATGCTGTTCTTTGTGATGCGAGCCATGGGTGAACTGCTTTTATCCAACTTGGAATACAAATCCTTCAGTGATTTTGCCGCGGATTTATTAGGGCCTTGGGCGGGTTATTTCACTGGCTGGACTTACTGGTTCTGCTGGGTAGTGACAGGAATTGCCGACGTTGTTGCAATAACGGCCTACGCACAGTTCTGGTTCCCTGGTCTGTCTGATTGGGTCGCATCTCTCGCCGTTGTGCTATTGCTACTGGGGTTAAACCTAGCAACGGTAAAAATGTTCGGAGAAATGGAGTTTTGGTTCGCGATGATAAAAATCGTCGCTATCGTGGCATTAATCCTTATTGGCCTTGGCATGGTTTTAATGCACTTCGAATCCCCTACCGGCAGCGTGGCTTCCTTTAGTAACTTATGGAATGACGGAGGCTGGTTCCCGAAAGGCTTAAGCGGATTTTTTGCTGGATTCCAGATTGCCGTATTTGCTTTTGTGGGTATCGAACTCGTTGGAACCACTGCGGCTGAAACCAAAGATCCAGAGAAATCCCTGCCCCGCGCCATCAACTCTATTCCTATCCGCATCATCATGTTCTACGTCTTTGCGTTGATTATGATTATGTCGGTAACCCCGTGGAGCTCCGTTGTTCCAGATAAAAGCCCGTTTGTAGAGTTATTCGTGTTAGCGGGTTTACCTGCCGCCGCGAGTATTATTAATTTCGTGGTATTAACCTCAGCGGCTTCCTCCGCTAACAGCGGCGTATTTTCAACCAGCCGTATGCTTTATGGTTTAGCGCAGGATGGCGTTGCACCTAAGCGCTTCGCATTGCTATCTAAACGCGCGGTTCCCTCTTCCGGTTTAACCTTTTCTTGTATTTGCCTACTCGGTGGAGTGGTACTAATTTACCTGATCCCTAACGTCGTTACCGTATTCACGATGGTCACCACGGTTTCAGCCATCCTGTTTATGTTTGTATGGTCTATCATTCTGTGTTCTTACATGGTTTATCGTAAACAACGCCCTCATCTACACGAAAAATCCATCTACAAAATGCCGTTGGGCAAATTGATGTGCTGGGTTTGTTTAGCGTTTTTTGTGTTCGTGATTGTGTTGCTAACCCTAGAGGCCGATACGCGCCAGGCACTGATGGTAACACCGCTGTGGTTCATTATTTTAGGATTGGGATGGATGTTTATTCGTAAGCGTCGCGGAGCCTAATCTCGCAAACCTATCAGCAACATAAAAAAACGGGCCAATAGGCCCGTTTTTCATTTGCACTTTCAGACTAGCTGTTGAGCTCTTTCATTTTAACCGCTTGATCGCCGCGGTGGCTTTTCACTATGTGGCGTACAGTGACTAACCCCACAGAAGCGATAAGGCCTAGCAAGGTAGCCAAGAGCGCAATCAGCGCCGTTTTTGGGCTATCTTTTTTCACTGGTTCATTAGGCATCATCAGATATTTGTAAGCGGTGAAGTTAACATCGGCTAATTTCAGCTCGCGCAATTTATTGATAATTAACTTACTATCCTGCAAACCAGCATTCAGTTGAGCAAGATCGCTGATAGATTTCTCGATTTCTAATTTACGCTTTAAGCCATCAGAGCCTAAAGCAATGGAGAAATCTGGATCATCTTTAATTGCGGTACCATTACTGTAAAGAGGACGTTTAACACCGGCCGCGTCGGCAATTGACAGTGAATATCCCAGACGGTTAATGTTCACTTCTTGCGCATTTTTTAGCCGTGAAAGCGCCATTTCATATTTAGCTTCTTCACTACTCAGGCTCAGGTCAATCTGACGCTGAATTTTGCTGGCAATAAACTTCTCTACCGAGGCGTTTACGACGGAAATATACCCCTGCAACGTTTTCTGAGCATCTTCACTGGTATCTGCAGTAAACGACAGCTTATAGTAGGAATAGGCCGTTTCACTTGGTGTCTTGCTGAGTTCACTACTGAAGGACGCAAATGCTGTTGTCGCCAAACCATCCAAAATGCGGCGCTTGGCTAATTCATCGTTAGGATCAACTTTCTCGATGAGGCGTTTGTAAAAATCGGTTTTGACCAGATATTCTCGACGTAAAATCTGCGAATCAAAGTCTCGAACAAAGAGACTCAGAAGCTCTTTCTCACCGACGTTAAAATCAATTCCCAGCACGGAAAGTTGTGGTTTCAGCTCGTCCAGAGAGGTAAGTTCTTCACCTTGTGGAGGGATAATTACCGCATCACTTGTCCACTTTTGCGGAAGAATCTTAGCAATCCCATACCCGATCAGACCAAAACATAGTGTGATAATTAAAACGGTTTTAATTGACTTTAAAACAATAAGGAACCATTCAATTAGGTCAATTTCATCATTGCGTTGAAAATGAGCGGGGAAATCGTTATCAGGACGTTTTAAGGCAGGGTCAATCTCAGTGTGATGTATAGTAGCCATATTGTTTAAAAATAATCTGAAATCCGTGCGTAGAATGTAATGGATGCTAACTTAGGATAATTCTAATAAAAAGAATACAGTAGAAAAAATAATATAGATATCATAGATATTGACGCTGAATATAATTAATGATTTTTAGCTGAAAATTTAAATAAAAACAGATTTTAACACTACAAACAAATGAATACTTGGACTTTAAACCTAAAAAAATGAAGTTTTGCGACAGCGACATTATTCATTTCACACAGCTTAATCCTAAATTCAATAATAGAAAAAACGCCTATTAATAGGCGTTTTAGTATACAAATAGAGAATCCGCAAGAAACTTTCACCAAAAATTAACGAGCACTCATCGCACGTAAACAAGCCTCAACCTGAAGTTGTATACTTCGAGGAACAGTGATTTCGCCACGTAAACAACGCTGAGTCCAATTAACAGTTGATTCAGTATCTTTTGCGTTTGCCAATTCAGGCTCATCTCCCTCCCCCATTTCACGAGTCACGACGGTACTCATATTACCATTGCAGCATAAATGCATTTGGGGGCAACGTAGCGGATTAGCATAGGCTTCGCCTTCCGTTCCATGCAAAAGCAACGCCGTTGAGTTCGTTTGATTGAACAGTCCTGACATCCGTTGGATATATTCAGGATGAGAGACGCTGGCAATACGTAATGCATCACCAGCAAAAGGGTTAATCATTTTAATCAGCGTGTGTGCACTGTTGCGCACGCCCATACGCCAACGCAGCGAAAGGATCTGGTGCATTTCTGGAGACAAATGTTCAACGTCGATAAATATCGGTTTTCCCGTGTGCCAATCGATATTCTGCAAATTCTGCGTTGCTGTGATACCCAGTCCACTGAAGATTTCAGCGCTGGTGACGCGGCTAGGATCTTCACTGACGCCGTGGACTAAGACGGGTACACCTTCTCTTGCGAGCAACATGGCTAATAACGGAGTGAGATTTGCCTGCTTGCGCGCACCATTATAGCTAGGAATCACCACCGGCATTGGCATTCCCGCAGGGAGCTCCAGTTTTGTAACCCACTTTTGCATCGAGCGATAAAATCCCAGCATTTCCTGCTCGGCTTCGCCCTTAATACGCAACGCAATTAAAATTCCGCCCAGCTCTAACTCAGGAATTTTCCCTGCCAGCATGTCATCAAATAGTGCTTCGGCCAGTTCCACACTGATATCGCGTGCATGATTTTTACCGCGACCCACCTCTTTGATAATTTGTGCATAGTCCACAGCAACACCTCGTACTCATCCAATTTACACTCGCGTCATATATTGGATACTACGTGGCATTATTCACGCTGACAATTATACCTCGCATATTCACCCGCGCCGCCGCGCGTTTCGCTTGCCTCGCGCCGCATTGCCCGTTTTTTTACCCGATTCTGTTTTCGGAAGCACAGGCAAATCGCCCTCTGGCATCGCTCGTTGCTCAATAGGAAACACCGGTAAAGCGCCTAACAATCGTGCGCCATAGCTTTTACTCAGCAACCGTCTGTCATAAATAATAATTTCGCCTTTGCATTCATGGCTACGGATCAAGCGACCGACTTGTTGAATCAGAGTAAACGAAGCCCCCGGCAAACTTTGCACTTCGAATGGATAACGCTTCAAGGTTTTCAGCCATTCACCCTCGGTCAAGATGACGGGGCTATCAATAGGCGGAAACGCGACTTTATGGATATGCACCTGCGTCAGCAACTCACCTTTTAGATCTAATCCCTCAGCAAAGGACTGTAATCCCACCAGCGCACTTTGCTGGCCCTTGCGTACACGCCGACAATGCTCTTCTACCAGCCGGTAACGCGGTTGGTCTCCTTGAACCAGCAAACCTAACCGTAGCGCAGGAAGAAAGCTGAGAAAGGTCTGCATCGCCCTCTGGCTCGCAAACAACACCAACATGCCAGTATGTTTTCCGCTTTCCCATTCATGTCGGAAAAAATGTGCCATCTGCCGCAAATGTTCCGCTTCATGCGCCATCGCAGGCTCTAGCGTCATCTGTGGAATAACCAGGCGGCCCTGTTCAGGATGGTTAAACGGGGAATCTAAGGCGACAAAACGATCGCCCGCTTTCTCATTCAGCCCAGATAATTCGCTTATTCGGTTAAAACTATTCAGAGATCGCAGCGTAGCCGACGTAACAATGGCATGCGGTATTTTTCGCCAAAGCATTTTCTCCAACTGATCACAAACTCTGATCCCGACACAATGCAGATAAATATGCTGAACATTGTCAAAGACATCGCGCGTCAGCCATTTTGAAATAGGTGCGTTTGAGGCTTTATCCATGGCAGTCAGACGCCACAGTTTGGTCATTGCTTCCAAATAGCTGAAGCTACGGCTCATCTGCAAAATCGCCTTGTGCAGACGCATAATGTCGTGACTACCGGTTTTTTCCTGCAAATCATTCATCATGAATTCAGCTAAACCGCGTAGCCCATCGGTGAGCTTATAAAGCCGCACGGCAATATCCACCATGGGCTCTGGCAATACCCCCATCTCAAAGCGATAGTTGGGGTCACTGCTTCCCACGGGAAGTAAAGATGAAGCCATACGATCAAAGTCGGTGGTTAGCTGTCGCATCTCTTCGCAGTGCGCTTTCAACCGCTCGCTATCCATGAGTTTAGGCCGATTCTTTGGACTGTATTGCGCACCACACTGCTCAATGTGGCGAGCAATACCTTCAATCTGGCTATTAACAAATATGGCAGTGATCTCACCGTCAATCTCTAATGCGTCCCGAGCGACATCTGGCAGATGATGGCCTTCATCCAACACCAGCAATAAATCCTTGGCATTTGGCAGAACAGATTCATTTTCTAGCGCGGCCATCACCAGCGCATGATTAGCAACCACGACGTCAGCGCTTTCAATTTCACGTCTAGCGATAAAGAAAGGACATTCCCGAAAATACATGCAGTTGCGCGCTAAACAATTAGCGCGGTCGGTGCTTAACTTTCCCCACAGTTTATCGTCAATATTTTCATCGAGATGATCACGCAGTCCATCCCAGCGATAGCCTGCCAGTTGCTTGCTAATTTTCTGGCACAACAATTTTTCTTCCGCGCTGCTTGGCTGCAAATCATCTTCAATAAACAGCTTGAGATCGCCCTGCATACCTTCAGCGCTCGCCATCGCAGCCAAATTGCGCGGGCAGATATAGCGGCCGCGTCCAAACGCGGCGGTGAATTTCAAGTCAGGGATAATCTTACGCAATAAAGGCAAATCTTTGCTGTAGATTTGATCTTGCAAGGCAACGTTAGCCGTACTCACCACTAAAGGTTTTTCTTGATCACGACTGATCGCGATGCCAGGAATGAGATAGGACAGCGTTTTTCCCACACCGGTCGGCGCTTCAATCGCTAAATGGCGTGCGTCATCACCAGCTAGCGTTTTTGCTACTTCCGCGATCATCGTCCGCTGCTGTGGGCGCGGGATGAAATCAGGGATATGATCTGAAAGAGCCTTATACCACTGGGTTATTTGATTTTTGGTTGCGGAAGAGAGAGCCATTGATACTCGAAGCAGAGAGGAACAGAGGCGTATTTTCTCATATTTGGGGAAAAAAATCAGCCTGATATTCTGTCGGACAGTGAGAATATCAGTGGATAATAATGTTCATACCGAATGATATAATAAATGGAACATTAGGAGCATTCCTATCCAAATTATATTTTTGGGTAAATTTATCTACTGGAAAATATTTCAACGTTAATTTACGCAAATAACAGCACAAATAACTAAAAAAAAGACTAGTGTTGAAATTAGGTCGAAAGCGCAGCAGCATTTTACCATAACGAATATTTTTGGTTATGTAAACCCCAAATAGGGTATTAATCTGGATTTAGGGGTTGTCTCATCATCTCATTATGTTAGGGTATTAGACGATTTCGCTCATAACATTTGGATTATTTGCATTAAATAATCTGTGACTTAATTCTCATTATTATAGGACACTCTATTATTGCATGACTATTAAAATAGAAATTAAGAATCTATATAAAGTATTCGGGGAACATCCCGAGCGGGCATTTAAACTTATTGAATCAGGTCTGCATAAAGACCAAATATTTGAAAAAACAGGTCTGACCGTTGGCGTTAAAAATGCCAGTCTGGCCATTGAAGAAGGCGAGATATTTGTCATCATGGGACTCTCAGGTTCCGGCAAGTCCACCATGGTACGCCTTCTCAATCGTCTGATTAAACCGACCCGTGGCCAAGTCATGATTGACGGTGAAGATATCGCTCGAGTTTCGGAAGAGAAACTACGCAATATTCGCCGCACTAAAATTAGTATGGTTTTTCAATCATTTGCACTAATGCCTCATTTAAACGTACTGGATAACACCGCCTTTGGGCTCGAATTATCCGGCGTGCCTCAGGCTGAACGTCATCAAAAAGCACTAGAGGCGTTACGTCAGGTCGGTTTGGAAAGTCATGCTCATTCTTACCCAGATGAATTATCAGGGGGGATGCGCCAACGTGTGGGCTTAGCTCGGGCAATGGCCATTAATCCTGATATTCTTTTAATGGATGAAGCTTTCTCTGCATTAGACCCTTTAATTCGTACGGAAATGCAGGACGAATTAATTAGACTTCAATCTCAACAACAAAGAACCATTGTATTTATCTCACATGATTTGGATGAAGCAATGCGTATTGGCGACCGAATTGCAATTATGCAAGGCGGTGAAGTTATTCAGGTCGGAACACCAGAAGAAATATTGAATAATCCTGCCAATGATTATGTTAAGACCTTCTTTAAAGGTGTGGATATTAGTCAGGTGTTTAGCGCGAAAGATATTGCTCGTCGCCGACATCTCTCTCTGATTCGAAAAACACCAGGATTTGGTCCTCGCTCTGCACTGAAATTACTGCAGGATGAAGATCATGATTATGGTTATGTCGTGGAACGCGGCCAAAAATATATTGGCATCGTCTCCGTTGAATCATTAAAGCAAGCGCTCTCTCAAGGTCAGTCTTTAGATTCTGCCCTGCTATCAGCTCCAGAAGCCGTTGATGCAGATACTTCGCTCAACGAGTTAATTTCTTTGGTTGCTCAATCCCCTTGTGGGGTCCCAGTAACCTCTGCTGACGGTATTTTTATCGGCATTATCAATAAAGGTACGCTACTTCAAGCACTTGACAAAGAGGGCCCTAATCAATGAGTGACGCAACGAGTAATCCATGGGCAACCGAACCCGCAGAATCAGCCGCCAGCAACGCAACCTCCGCATCGCAAGGCGCAGACGCATGGTCTTCATCACCGGCAACGACGGATGCCGCCAGTAATCACGCAGCACAAAGCAGCGACTGGTTAAGCAGCGCACCGACGCCTGAAGCCGACCATTTTAACCTGATGGATCCGTTCCATCACACCTGGGTGCCTTTCGATAGTTGGGTCACTCACGGTATTGACTGGCTTGTCAGCCACGGTCGCCCGGTATTTCAGGGGATCCGTATGCCCGTGGACTTTGTCCTCAGCGGCTTCCAGAACATCTTGCAAGGTATGCCTGCCCCTATCGCAATCTTGGTATTTGCCCTGATTGCTTGGCAATGTGCAGGCTTAGGCATGGGCGCGGCTACCCTGATTGGTCTCGTGGCCATTGGTGCGATCGGCGCTTGGTCACAGGCCATGGTGACATTGGCGCTGGTGCTCACATCACTGTTCTTCTGCATGTTGATAGGCTTACCGCTGGGTATTTGGCTGGCTCGCAGCAAAGGAGCGGCTCGCGTCATCAGACCGTTGCTGGATGCGATGCAAACCACGCCTGCATTCGTTTATTTGGTGCCTATCGTCATGCTGTTTGGTATCGGTAACGTACCGGGGGTCGTGGTCACCATCATCTTTGCGTTGCCACCCATTGTGCGTTTAACCAGTTTAGGTATTCAGCAAGTACCAGCTGACCTCATTGAAGCCGCAGAATCTTTCGGCTCAAGCCCGCGACAGATGCTGTTTAAAGTTCAGCTTCCGCTGGCGATGCCTACCATTATGGCAGGCGTAAACCAGACCCTGATGTTAGCGCTTTCGATGGTCGTCATTGCATCGATGATCGCCGTTGGCGGCTTAGGTCAGATGGTATTACGCGGTATCGGCCGTCTTGATATGGGATTGGCATCCATTGGTGGCGTCGGCATCGTCATTCTGGCGATTATCCTCGACCGCCTGACTCAATCGGTTGGCCGCGATCGCCGCAGCCGCGGTATGCAGGGCTGGTATATGAGCGGCCCGATTGGGCTGGTCGCGCGTCTTTTTGTCAAACGCGGATAACGCTTCCCCAACCTCCCTCTTCATCGAGGGAGGTACATCATCAGTAACCCGATTAGGGTTCTCACTCTTCCACCGTACCGTTCTATGGGGAAGATTCGGGCAGTAGTATTCCCTCCATCTAAAACAAACAGGAATATTCATGACAGAACAAACAAAACAACATAAGCAAACACAACAACGTATCGCCTCTATGCTGGCCATTACCGCTCTGGCATTCGGTACGCTATCTACCACCTTCTCCACTCAGGCTGCTGAACTGCCGGGTAAAGGCGTGTCTGTACAGCCAATTCAGAGCAGTATTGCCGAAGAGACTTTCCAGACCCAACTGGTGAGCAAGGCGCTGACAAAACTAGGCTACGACGTGCAACCGACCAAAGAGGTGGACTACAACGTCGCATACACATCTGTTGCCGCCGGTGATGCAACCTTCTTAGCGGTGAACTGGGATCAGCTTCACTCGGATATGTACAACGGCGCGGGAGGCGATAAGAAATTCTATCGCGAAGGCCAGTATGTAACGGGTGCGGCACAAGGGTATTTGATTGACAAAAAAACGGCCGATCAATATCACATTACCAATATTGAACAGCTGAAAGATCCCAAAATCGCCAAGTTGTTCGATACCAATAACGACGGCAAAGCCGATCTGGCAGGCTGTACGCCTGGTTGGGGTTGCGAAGCATCCATCAATTATCAGTTAAAAGCCTATGGCTTAAACGACACCGTCGAACACAATCAAGGTAACTATTCCGCGCTGATTGCCGACACCATGACCCGCTTTAAAGAAGGTAAGCCTGTGTTTTATTACACTTGGACACCGTATTGGGTCAGTGATGTACTGAAACCCGGACGTGACGTTGTCTGGCTACAAGTGCCATTCTCAGCGCTTCCTGGCAGCCTGAAAGATGTCGACACCAAGCTACCAAACGGTGCTAACTACGGCTTCCCGGTCAACAATATGCAGATCGTGGCGAACAAAACCTTCGCAGAGAAAAACCCTGCGGCGGCGAAGCTGTTTGCTGAAATGAAGTTACCCATCGCTGATGTCAACGCCCAGAACCTGCGCATGCATCAGGGTGAAAACTCAGAGGCAGATATTGAACGCCACGTTAACGGTTGGATTAAAGCCCACCAAGCCACCTTTGATGGCTGGGTTGATGCAGCTAAAAAAGCAGCAGACACTGCGAAATAATACTCATAGCATGGCGCCTCGCGCGCCATGCTACCAAAAGTTTAATGGTAATTGACCTTGATAATCAGATCTTTACTAAATGGCCCTACCGACACTTCCTTGGTCGGGTTTTTGGTTAATTCCGCAGTGTACTCGTGCGTAACCGTATCTGAGCCTTGTCCAGGAATATAAGTGGTAAACGGCTTGTACTGATTATATTCAATGGCAGCATGATCTTCTTCATCGATAATTTTCAGCAGCAGGCCATTATCCATATCAAGATGCGTTGCATCGTAAAGTACATCATCCGTATAGAAACTGGTTTGCACATCAAACTGCTGGGTACAACCGGCGCTCATATCTTTAATGGTCGAGATACTGAAAGGTTCAGTTGCAGGGCTAGTGCGAATAGATGAATTATTAATTTTGTTAAAGTTCACTACCTGACTCTCAGGAAAAACCTTGATGTTTACGCTGCAATCCAAAAAGTGTACATTGCTCAATCCATCAATATTAAAACGTAAATTCTTCGCACTCGCTTGAAGGTTTGCGCCTCCCGACCCATCAAACTGTAAGACGTTAATACTACCGAAGTCGTAAACAGTATCACTGCTCGCAGGGATCGCTTTAAGCTTCATATACAATCTAAATCGGGCATTGAAACTCACATTTTTTTGAAAATCCACCCCGTTGCAAATGGGGGTCTGACCAAAATAGTGACCGTTGGATGATTTATCTAAGCATTTTCCCGTATCAATCCCGAACCCGGTGGTTTCGTAATCAACGCCTTCATAAGTCACGCCAAAGGTAAAATAGGGGTTATCAATCACATCGCTACTGTTTATTTCTGGAAGTTTAATCCAAGCATGAACAGTTTCCGTTGGAGCATATTTACTCCAATCGGCGGCGTTATCACAATACACGGTTAAGTTAACGTCACCACTCTCCCAGACTTTGCTTCCTAATGGCGCATTCTCTGGAATAGTGAACGAAGGTAGCATGGCGCTAAATCTAATAGGCCCCCCATTACTGTCTTTATAGCAATCTAATGCCCAAGCTGAAGATGGCAAAAAAACAGAAACAAAAACGAATAAAAAGAGAAAATTGCGCATATTTACTCCTTCAGTACCGCCGTATTTTGACAAACTGACTGCACGGAATTACAGCTAATCTTGTACATCGTCAGACCGCCATAATCACCGATATAGCCAATCTGGAAACGAGATGGCAAATTTTTCACTACCGTAGACTCTTGGCCAAAAGGGGCAACCATAACGCTACTTCCGCCCGCGATAAGCGTCTTACCGTCAAGACCGATATAGCCGACCGTCACGTAGTACGGCGTATTATTTTTGAAATTAATACCGTTTGCCGTCAGTGAAATATCGACTTTGTCCCATGTCATTACCGTCCCCTCTTTCAGCACAATGGCTTTAGGCCGCCAGAAAAGTTTCAAGCGGCTTTGCATCGCAATTTGCATGACGTTTTTATCTTCCGTGCGCGGGGGAACTTCGCGGATATTATAATAAAACAGACTTTCTCGATCTTTAGGCAACGTAGCCAACTGCGGAAGCGCCATTAACCGAACTTGACTCTGTTCTCTAGGCTCTAAACGCAGTAGCGGAGGCAACGGAGAGATAAAATTGCGCGTTTTCTTGCCCTCGCTATCTTCAATCCATGACTGAGCTAAGTAAGGGAGCGTTTCACTCTTATTCGTTAATCGGACTGACACGCTTTTATCCGTTTCATTCAACACTAAACGGGTACGATCGGGTAGCACAGCGGCATTTACCATGCTACTCACACCGAGCAAACAAATAAGTGACACCAGTGAATAGTTTACTTTCATCTTATTAAACCTGAATTAATGAACCGTCTTACAAGGCAATATAATGGCTGCCTCGCTGATATTGCTTTGATTAGGTGGGGAAATTTCGCAGGTGTTGCTGGCCCACACAACACGCAACAAACTTCCCTCCTGAATACCGCTGAGATACACGAAACCATCTTCAGCAACCAATCCAACTTCTTTATTCGTTTTGGCATCAACAACGGTGACACCCAAAGGTGGAAAACGCCCATCGGCAAGGCGAATGACACCCACAATTTGATAGCCTTTGGTCGCACTTAGCGCCGTATAGCCAATGGCTCCTTCGGTAAGCGTAGTGCGAATGACCGAATTACTCACATCAACGCCTTCTGGCAGATCGTTGCTATTGACTTGCAATGTCGCCGTTTGATAATTGCTGATTGACGGAATAACGCCGATGCCATAGCTATTCGTGACGGCACGACTACGATTGAGTGCAACCCCAGCAATGCCGTCAGTATCCACCATCATGCGCGCATTGTTGCCACTGGTGTAATCATGCATCGCCGCGCCGTGGCGGGTGGCCGTCGCAGAACCACTCCATCCGACATTCAGCGAGTGGTAGATATTCGGTTGGACACTGGCCGCTAAATTCAGGCGTCCATACGGCGAATAGTGTTGATAACCGCCGCGCAAAGCGGGTTCTCCATCTCTTATTTGATCGTTATCCGCTGACGCGGAAATGTTCCACGTATTGTCCTTGTTAGAGGAATCGTAATAAGAAACAGACTGTGCGGTTTTATCACCATAGCGCTGCACGTTATACGACATGCTGCTGCTCTGCCCCAGTGGAATAGAGAAAGAGAGATAATATTGATTTTCGTTTTCTCCATCCCAACGGGTACGCGTTAGCGACAACGAGGCCGAAATACCTTTGATATTGCCAAGATCAAAATTTCGGCTCAGCGAGAGCGAATAGCTCGTATCACTGCTTGAATTCCAGTATGTATCCCGAGAAATATTCAGGTACGCATTCACGCCAAGCGATTCGATCGTTTGGTTGAAGGAGAGGACATAGCTTTCTTTTTCATCATCCGTATTCTCGTCCCCATCCCGTGAATTTAAATACTCAGTCATCGTCACATATTCTTTATCTGAGAAACGATAACCCGCAAACGTGACCTGACTCCCTGTAGATTCAAACCGTTTAGCGTAATTCACGCGATAACTGTAACCGCTTTTTTTCTCTTGCGTGTTTTCAGAGTAGCCCAGTTTGGCTTCAGAACGGGTGATATCAAACGATATCGAACCTAGCTCATTCAGGTTAAAACCGATCCCCGAACTTATTGATTGATAATCATCAGCTGTCAGAATCGCACCGCCGTAAAGTGACGTATTGCCTAGCCAACCCCATGAGAATTCGCTGGTCAAGAAAAGAGGGTTATTCACATCGTTGTGCGAGGTCGTTGTCGGCTTTCCGATAGAGGTTTTATATCGCACCTGGCCTTTACGAGTCAGAAACGGAACCGACGCAGAACCGACTTGAAACGTACTTTTACGCCCATCCTCTTCTTCTACCGTCACATCCATTTGCCCTTGCAACGTATTACCCAAATCACTGATGGTAAATGGGCCTGGCGAAACGGTTGTTTGGTAGAGCACACGACCGTTTTGTTCAACGGTCACTTTGGCGTTGGTCTGGGCAATACCTGTAATTTGCGGCGCATAGCCTTGCAAATCAGGCGGTAACATATGCTCATCGCTTTCCAGCGAAGCGCCTGTAAAGTGAAAAGTATCAAAAATATCGGAATTCAGATCGTACTGTCCCATCGTAAATTTTGATGATATTGAAGGAATAGGACGAAAAAGATAGGTGCGAGGAAGCGTGGCCTCGCTACCGTTCGATTTACCGTTGACGAAATCTTCACTGTACTGGTAATCGGAACGAAAACGCCAAGCGCCGAAGTTAAATCCTAGCGTGCCATAGGAGCTAATGTTTTGTGTGCTATCGCCATGTTTAGGCTCATATTGGTTGGCGTATACGTTATAGTCCAACAATGCACCTGAGATGCCCTCATCCCAATACTCTGGCGGCGTCCAATTTTTGGCTTGATATTTCATCCATGACTGTGGAGCCGTTAAGTTCACCAGCATATTAGCCTTGTCGAGCTTAACCGAGAGCTCTGGTTTACTGGTTATATCCAAGCATTTTTGCTGATTCCATTCATGGAGTTGTTGAATAAACTTCTCGTCAAAACCAAATTGCTGCAAATGTTCGGCGGTCAAGCACAGTTGCGTTCCGCTTTCGTTATCAGCAGCGAGCCATTCTAGTGTCCATGTTTTAGGTAGCAAATTTTTATTGATCGATACCTGAACAATATACTGTCCCGCGGGGATCTGCCCTTTCTTCTCGAATTGAGAAAGGTCAATATTGTCACGATCCTCTACGTCCATAAAGTTCGTATTAAATTCAGTAGCCAACAGCGTCGAAGGCACTAATGCCGAAAAGACAACTGAGCATAACGCTTTCTTTATGAGAAGAGATAATTTGGAGTAACCGATCTTTTTATTTTTGCACATAAACACATTTTTTATAAACAACATTATTAAAAACCGGTGATCATCTCACCGGTTTGATTTCAATCGGTTTATGCAATATTAATTATAATTAAGGATATAATTAGCCTGAGCCTGTACGCTACCCGGAGTTACCGTGGTAGTACCGATTTTCTCCATACGCGCTTTGAAGGTTAACTCTTGATAGGAGCTTGTATCAGGGAACGTAACCGTGACCGCTGTGCCCAGCGTTAACTTATTATTACCCGAGTCGAGAATACGCACACCGACATTACCAGCAGCACCGATATCGCCTTGCAATGTGTTAGTCATCAGGCTTTTATCTGTGGTATCGACGTTAGCTGAAGTGAAAGTGACTTTCACCTTATCAGCCGCCACGTCCCCTTTGCTATCTGTCAGGATACAATCCTGTAAATGAATGGTGAAGTCCTCGGCTAAAGATTGCTGAGTACTATTTAATACATCCGTTGCAACTTCACCCAAATTGACTTTTAAATCTTCATCACCCGGTTTGATTGAACATGGTGCTTCAATCACTTCGCCAGTAAAAGTGACTTTACCGGAACCTTGATTCTCACCTGCAGCACTGGCGCTGAAAACAACGCCTGAAAGTACAACACCCGTGATTCCCGCTAACAACGTTTTCTTAAACATGCGACATAGTCCTTTATTATAAAATTTACTTACCCAAGTAAAACAATAACGACATAGGCACCCTATAAATAAATGGGTACCAAGTAGTTAATTTAAAACGGGGGGTATATTACAAATAAAGGAGAATTTAACTCTCTTTTTTTTATGAATTTACAATGAAGAGCTGCTAATTATATCCAATGCAAGCATGGAATATAAAATTAAATTTTTAATTTATATATATAACACAGCACACCATTTAATAAATCCATTATTTAATGCAATGTTTTAAGGGGTAATTATTATTTTATTTTTGAAATCGTGACGGGATAGTATCATAAACTCAGTTACATACTTAGCTATTATTAAGAATTTACATTTTAGTATAATTTAAGTCTTATCCTGCGCTTTATGCTTGAGAAAACAGGTTTTCTAGAAAACGGCTTAAGAGTTATTAAGCCGTTTTATAAAACATGCTTATTTCGTTAACGCCATGCTAACCAAGTCTCTCAGCTCATCGAGCTGTTTTGCCAACTCCAGATTCAGCCACACATAGCCATAGATAGGCGCCTCTATATTTTCCGCCGCTTTTGCATTTTCCATCAAATGCTTCAGCTCGACAGAAACCGCGCCCATTTCCGGTAGGTCACTCAGATCATCGTCAATGTTGCCGCTCAGTAATGCGCTCGATAACGCATTCAATGTATTGATTGAGAGCTTTTGGAACACCCGCAACGTGGTAGCATTCAGCATGATGAAGTGACTTTCGCGCGTCGCCCAATAGGCATCCGTCAATAGCTCCAGCGTAGAGACCAAATTGCGGCTCATCACTTGAATGGCATCAAACACGTCTTTATTAATGCGTGTTTCACGAACACAGGGTGAGATGAGTGTCCGAACCTTGACGAGTTCATTGAGTATTTGCTGATGTTTTGCCGACAAATGAGGACGTTCTAATATGTTGGGCGACATATGCGCGCTGTAAAAGTCACTCATATTTTTGAGCTCTTTACTCATCATCAATCGCCAGTGAACAAAAGCTCTCTGGGTATAGATCGACGTAAAAAATAGCGCAAGTAACGAACCAATAATGACGTCGCCGCTCCGCCATAGCGCAGTGTTCATATCCCCTGGGCCTGCCCCACAGACGACCGCCAACGTAATACCAATCAAAAGTCCCATATAGGGCCTTTTACCCAAAGCCAGCACGCCGCACACAAACATCACCAATGCACACCACGCTAGCATCAGCGGTAGCGAATAGATTTCAAGATACAGCGCAACAAGCCCTGAAGTCGCACCAAATACAGTTCCCATAATGCGTTGCAGCGCACGGGTAAGCACGTTCCCCCAAAATGAGATTGGCCCCATCACCACGACCATCGTAATGAGCGGCCACGTAGCTTCAGGCACATGCAACAACCGAATGGCTAAAAACGTGAGGACAAATGCAAGCGCCATACGCACGCCATGCACGACCTTATAGTGACCATAAATGACATGTTCAAGGGGACTTATTGCTCGATTAAGACGCACTGGGGATACCTTCAGAAGTACAACATATAGAAATTCTTTTCTTGCTCAAGTGTACTCAAAATTGGAAAGAAAATTAAATCACAAACACCGATTAGCTAAACCAGATAAAAGATTAATGCGATGTTTTCCGCACAGTTCGCCGCAAGCATTGGGTTTAGCCGATTTCGCGGTTACACTATCTACCACTTAGTTTCCCGATAAGAGATGTTATTTTGAGCAAGGCCGCGCCAACTTTCCTCATCCACGACTACGAAACCTTTGGTCAACATCCCGCACTAGATCGACCGGCCCAATTCGCGGGCGTTCGTACCGATGCTGATTTCAACATCATCGAAGAGCCACTGGTCATTTACTGCCGCCCAGCAGATGACTATCTGCCACAGCCAGAAGCCGTGATGATCACGGGTATTACTCCTCAGGTGGCTTTAGCACGAGGCGTGAGCGAAGCCGAGTTTTCTCGCCAAATCAATCAAATGTTTAGCGTGCCCGGCACCTGCATCATGGGCTACAACAATATTCGTTTTGATGATGAAGTGAGCCGCAATATCTTTTATCGCAACTTTTACGATCCCTACGCCTATAGTTGGCAAAACGGTAATTCGCGCTGGGATTTACTCGATGTGTTGCGTACCTGCTACGCCTTACGTCCTGAAGGGATTAACTGGCCAGAAAATGAAGAAGGTCTGCCGAGCTTTAAGCTTGAACACCTGTCCAAAGCCAACGGCATCGAACACGAAAATGCGCATGATGCGATGGCCGACGTGTACGCCACCATTGCACTGGCTAAGTTAGTTAAACAAGCTCAGCCGAAGCTGTTTGATTACCTGTTCCAACTGAGAAACAAGCATAAGGTTTCTGCGCTACTTGATATCGCCAACATGAAACCTTTAGTCCATATTTCCGGAATGTTTGGCGCGCTGCGTGGCAACACAAGCCTAGTCGCGCCGCTGGCGTGGCATCCCGAAAACAAAAATGCTGTGATCATGTGCGATCTTGCCGGTGATATGTCGCCACTGTTGGATCTCGATACCGATGCTCTGCGCGAACGCCTTTACACGCGCCGCAGCGAACTGCGTTCGGATCAACCGCCTGCACCGCTTAAATTAGTCCATATCAACAAGTGTCCGGTTTTGGCGCCAGATCAGACGCTGCGCCCTGAAAACGCAGAACGCCTTGGCTTAGATCGCCAGCGTTGTATGGATAACTTGCAGCTGCTGCGTAATCACCCAGAACTGCGTGATAAAGTCGTTGCCGTTTTCGCCGAGGCCGAGCCTTTTAAAGCGTCAGATGACGTTGATGCGCAGCTTTATGACGGCTTCTTCAGCGACGCCGACCGAAGCGCCATGCAGATTATCAGAGAGACGCTGCCACAGAATCTTCCCGCTCTCGACCTCACGTTTAGCGATAAACGCGTTTTGCCTTTGCTGTTCCGCTATCGCGCTCGCAACTTCCCCACTACGCTTACGGATGATGAACAACGCCGCTGGCAACTTCATCGCCAAGCGGTGCTAACGCCTGAGCGGGTACAGGCGTATATCCATCAACTTGAAGAGTTGTATAACCGCCATGAAGAAGAGCCCGAAAAGCTTGCCCAACTCAAAGAGCTCTTTGAATATGCGCGCCAGCTAGTTAATTAACATTCACGACTTTTATGTTTGAGGGTGAGCTATATCACCCTCAGTATTTTCAACAACGGGTAGTATTAGCATCAGAAGCCGATTTTATCTTTATTTTACAATAGACTTTACAAAAAACAGGTCGTTATTATGTGGCTAAAAAACGGGCCAGCCTTGGCCGTTCTGGCGTTTATTTTATGGGGTATCACTCCGTTATTTTATAAAATGCTGCCGGATGCCAATGCATTAGAGCTGCTGGCGCAACGCCTGTTTTGGTCTATTCCTTTATTGCTTTTGCTGCGTCTGCTCTTCAAGAATCGTACAACGTGGAAACAAGTCTGGCAGGACAAGCGATCTCTGTTTTGCTGTCTGCTGGGCGGCGCTATCATGAGCGTATCATGGACCACGTTTATCTATGCCCTCACCCATAATTTGGTCTTAGATGCCAGCCTCGGTTACTTCACTAACCCACTGTTTTCGATTGCCCTTGGCGTGGTTTTTCTGCACGACAAACTTAGCCGTTTTCAGCGAATTGCCGTTGCGCTCGCGATTACAGGGCTGGCCTATCAGGTCGTTTTGTTGGGACACATCCCCATTTTGGCTCTGGCGATGGGCAGTACTTTTGCCTTTTATGGGCTGGTGCGTAAATTTATCCGCTACGACATCATGACGGCGTTAACGTTGGAAACCCTTTGGATGTTGCCGCTGGCTATTGCCATCACGATTTGGCTGCACATGACAGGCAGCAGCATTTTAGCGGGTTCCGGCACTAAAACTTTTGTGCTTTATGCGCTTACCGCCCCTGTCACCTTTGCACCACTTTTACTGTTCGCCGCCGCAATCAAGCGCACTTCTCTAACGGTGATTGGCTTAGCGCAATATGTAGAACCGTCGCTGCAATTCTTACTCGCCGTATTAGCCTTCGGTGAGCCGATTAGTATGCCGAAAATGATCAGTTTCTCCTTGATATGGCTGGGATTGGCATTTTGCGTGTATGAATTATTCCGCCAGCATTGGCGTTATCGACATCTGGCAACGGATATGGTGCGGGGAAAAAGGAACCATCCCGGACATTAACTCACCCGCCATAGTCGCTTAATAAACATCCTCGCTCTAGCGGTGCTACAGACAAAAAAATCGGGGAGCTTTCACTCCCCGATATGACTTCTGCAAATTTTATTCCGCCTGCGGTTGGCTTTCGAACTGCGGCGGAGGTTTACGGAAGCGTCGGGTCAGGTAGACCAAATATCCAAAGCCGAGCGCTGCCCAAATCAATCCCATCGTCAGTGAACTTTTCTCGAGGTTCAGCCACAATACGGCCACGGTGAGCGCACCAATCATCGGCAATATCAAGAAATGGAAGCGATCTTTCCAGGTTTTATTACGCCCTTCACGAATATAGAAATGGCTAATGACTGAAAGATTCACAAAGGTAAACGCCACCAGCGCACCAAAGTTAATCAACGCCGTGGCCGTCACCAGATCAAACGAAATTGCCGACAGAGCCACCAATCCCACCATGATCACGTTTAACGCTGGCGTGCGCCATTTGGGATGTACATAGCCAAAAATCTTCTCTGGGAATACGTTATCACGCCCCATCACGTACAGCAGGCGCGAAACGCTGGCGTGCGATGCCAAACCCGAAGCCAGCGTATTCACGAAGGTGGTGCACAAGAAGATTGACTGGAACAGCTTGCCACCGACGTATAACGCAATTTCCGGTAACGCCTCATCCGGCTGTTTAAAGCGCGTGATATCAGGGAAGAAGAGCTGAATAAAGAACGACACCGAGATGAAAATGATCCCGCCATACAGCGCGGTCAAGAATATCGCGCGCGGAATGGTTTTTGCCGCATCCTTGGTTTCTTCAGACAACGTAGTCACCGCGTCAAATCCGAGGAAAGAGAAGCACACGATGGTGGCGCCGGTGATTATCGGCAGCAGGTGGGCATTTTCACTGACAAAAGGCTGTAGGCTCCATACCTTCCCCACCCCTTCCCCTTTATGCAGTCCTTGCACCACGAGAAAGATGAAGACCAAAATAATAGCAACCTGCACCATGACAAAAATGGTGTTGAAGTTTGCCACTAAACTCACGCTTTTCAGGTTAGCCGCCGTCATTATCGCAACAAAACCAACGACCCAAATCCACGGGGGGACTTCTGGGAACATCGCCGACAGGTAGATTTTTGCCAACAGCACGTTAATCATCGGTAAAAACAGATAATCAAGCAGCGACGACCAGCCCACCAAGAAACCTACGTGTGGATTTATCGCTTTTTGCGCATAGGTATAGGCAGAACCCGCCGTCGGGAACTGGCGTACCAGTTTTCCATAGCTAATCGCCGTAAATAGCACTCCGGCCAGCGCAAACAGATATGACATCGGTACATGGCCGTTGCTGATACCGGAAACAATGCCGAAGGTATCGAACACCGTCATTGGCGTCAGATAGGCCAAGCCCATCATAACGATCTGCCAAAGCTTTAGAGATTTACGTAATTGAGGCTTGCCCGCTTCATGTGCGGTCGCCTGAGAAACAGAAGGAGTTCTAATCGCCATGACGGTTTCCCCCTTTGTCCTCTGCTGGTAACAAATTAACGTCATTCAGAGAGGCCGCGGGGAAACGTCGTATTAGGCGGCGGGATAATCGACTACAGATATAGGTTTGTTCATTCAGCAAAGCGCCAGAAAAACAGTGAGCTGGCCCGTATTCGCTGCGGCTTAGGCGTTCGCCCAAGCGCGGCGGATAAACATAAACATGCACCATCGTTATATCCTCTAGACGTATCCCGATACGTCACATTGAAACCACTACCGCCTGAACGCTCCGTGGTCCGGTAGTGGAAAACAGCCGCGAGTAATGCTTTTGCTCTGGCTATCGCGCAAATCAACCGATCGCGCTCTGTATTTGGAATCTGCCCAATCAGCTGTTCGGGCAGTTCATCGTTTGTTCACCGTCGATGGGTTGTGTTACGCATCGCTTCAGTGATAAAAAAAAGATAACCGTCAGTAAACTGCCGGTTATCTTTATGTCATGCATTCTGCACTTTTTTAGCTACAACAGAAAGTGCCGCAGCTAACTTTTCCATACCTTCTTTTATAACTTCTTTTTCTGCTGTGAGCGGTGCTAAGAATCGAATGACATTACCGCGCACGCCACAGGAGAGCAAAATCAGCCCCTGCTGACCAGCCTCTTTCACTAACGCCGAGGTCAGCGCTTTATTCGGCTTGGTCGCATCACGGTTTTCAACTAATTCCATGGCCACCATCGCACCCACGGCGCGAATGTCACCAATGCAGTCGAAACGCTCAGCCAGCGCATGTAGTTCGCGGGTGATCTGCTCACCAACCTGTTGTGCCTTCTGATTCAGTTGTTCATCCTCAATCAGATCCGTCACTGCCAGAGCCGCTGCAATCGCCACTGGCGAACCGGCATAGGTTCCACCCAATCCGCCCGGCAGCGCTTTTTCCATTAAACGTTTTTTACCCACCAACGCAGACAGCGGGAAACCACCGGCCAGACTTTTCGCCATAGTCACTAAGTCTGGCTCTACGCCGGTATGCTCGATAGCAAAGGTCTTGCCTGTACGACAGAAACCGCTCTGAATTTCGTCCGCGATCAAGACGATCCCGTGCCGATCGCAAATCTCACGCAGCGATTTGAGGAATCCCGCCGGAGCCGCATAGAAACCGCCTTCACCCTGCACCGGCTCGATAATGATGGCCGCGACTTCAGTCGGCGCAATATCAGCGGCAAAAATGGCATCTAACGCATCCAGAGCCTGTTGTTCCGTAATACCGAGGTATGGCGCAGGATACGGCGCATGATAAATGCCCGATGGGAATGGCCCATATCCCTGTTTGTACGGTGCCACTTTCCCCGTTAACGCCATCCCCATGAGGGTGCGTCCGTGGAAGCCGCCGCGAAACGCAATCACGCCGCCGCGTCCCGTTGCAATACGCGCAACCTTAACGGCGTTTTCAACCGCTTCGGCTCCCGTGGTCAATAACAGTGTCTGAGTCGCTTCCTTTATAGGCACCAGCGCATTCAAACGCTCAGCCAACTCAACGTATTCTGGATACGGTGTCACTTGGAAGCACGGATGAGTAAAGCGAGTCAGTTGCTCTTGCACCGCCGCGATCACTTTTGGATGGTTATGCCCAGTATTTAATACCGCGATCCCAGCTGCAAAATCGATATAACGATTGCCTTCGATGTCCCACAGCTCAGCGTTGCGCGCTTTTTGAATGAACGCTGGCAGTAAGGTTGAAACTCCGCCCGCCACCGCTTCCTCACGGCGCTTCTGCCATGATTGGTTGGTGCCATTACCGGACAGATTGTGATTCTCAGACATGGTGTACTCCGTAATTGAATTTGAATTTCGAATACAGACTTCCCCCCACCGTACGCACTTCCCTCTGACAAAAGAGGGGTTAAGGTGGAGTTACAACATTTTTCCGGCTTTCCCCGAAAGATTTCAGAATGTAGAAAGGCGGCAACGGAATGAATCCCCTGAAACTGACGTTAGTCAGTGACTGGGGCGATCGAAAGCAGCCAACGCATCTACCATTTGAAAAATCAAGGGATCAGGCGTTCTTCAACATCCAGTCAATTTCAGTATCAGTCACCATACGCTCGAACTGAATCAGCTCATCGGTCTTACAAGCATGGTAAACATGGCTGAAACGCTCTCCGAGCAGCGAGCGCAGCGCCTGCTGTTCTTCAAATTCATACAGAGCATCGCTTTGGCGGATCGGGAAAGGTAAACCCTCTTGCTCAATACCGTTGCCGGTGATCGGCTCTGCCAGCGTGAGGTCGTTGTCTAAGCCGTGCAAAATGCCGGCAAGAACCGTGGCCATCACCAGATAAGGGTTGGCATCAGCGCCCGCTACGCGATATTCAACACGGTGGCTGTCACGATCGCCGCACGGAATGCGCAGCGCCACGGTTCGGTTGTTATGCCCCCAAGAGGCCTGAGTCGGTACATACATTCCCGGTTGGAAACGACGGAAAGCGTTGACGTTAGGTGCCAACAGCGCCATAGAGGCAGGCATTAATTCCATCATCCCGGCAAGCGCTTTCTTCAATAGCAGAGAATCTTCGCCGTCATCATCGGCAAATACGTTCTGACCTTTGCTATCCAGCATGCTGATGTGAATGTGCATCCCGCTGCCAGCATGTTCTTCATAGGGTTTTGCCATAAAGGTGGCATGCATATCATGGTTTTCAGCCACCATACGCACCAGTCGCTTCAGAGACAGCGCATGATCGCAGGCCTGCAACACGTTATCGGTATGGTTGAGGTTAACTTCGAACTGCCCCGGGGAGGCTTCGGCAACGGCACCATCGGCAGGAATTTGTTGCAGTTTTGCCAGCTCATCGATATCGCTGAGAACATCAGCAAAATGATTCAGGTTATCAACGGAATAAACCTGACTCTGCGTATTTCGCTCTTGCGTCCCCGGCGCACATGGCGGTTGTAGATACCCTTCCGCATCACGTTGTCGATCGATGAGATAGAACTCCAGCTCTACCGCTACCACGGGGAATAATCCGCGCTGGCGTAGTTGCTGCCAGACATTATTCAGCACGTTACGTGGCTCAACGTCAAAGGGAGTACCATCTTCATCCAGCATGGTCAGAAGAACCTGACCGATAAACTCAGGGTCTGCCGCCGACGGCGTTAGCGAACCCAATACCGGCACACAGGTGCGATCTGGTTCGCCTAATTCTTGTCCTAAACCGGACTCTTCAACCACGTTGCCAAGAATATCCATCGCAAACACCGAAGCGGGGAAATAGCACCCTTTCTCCAGTTTTTTCAAACCTGCAACAGGAATTCTTTTCCCGCGGAAACAACCATTAAGGTCGGTTAGGAGTACATCCACATGCTGCGTTGAGGGATAGCGTTCCAAATAATTTTTAACTTCGCGTTGAAACGCGCTACTTCGTCTCTCTTCGCTATGCTGAACAAAATTTTCAACTTCTACGATATTGGTTTGCATGATTCACCCGCCATTGATTGAAGACCGTGGATCTGACCCTTTGAGTTGCTCGATATAATGTCCACAATTGAAATGTAGATGCAAATAAAATGTTTCGCAAGTGTTGCAATTAGTTTGAATATTGGGCTTACCACTGCTAGATTGAGAAAATATTGAACGGAAAAGCGCTGTATGGAAGCAATATGTTCATAATTTAGACCAAGCGGAGAGGGTGGTATGGGCAATATATTTAACAGGCCGGTAATCGGTGTTGTCATGTGTAGGAACAGGGTGCACGGACACTTAACGCAGACCTTGCAAGAAAAGTACCTAAATGCCGTATTGAATGCCGGTGGCGTGCCAGTCGCTTTGCCCCATGCGCTAGCAGAGCCGGAATTACTGGAAACGCTTCTTCCTCATCTGGACGGCATTATGCTGCCAGGTAGCCCAAGCAATGTGCAGCCGCACCTATATGGTGAAAACGGCGATGAGCCTGACGCCGATCCTGGGCGTGATAGTTTGAGTCTGGCGCTAATTAGCATCGCACTCGAAAGGCGCATTCCCCTTTTCGCCATCTGCCGAGGGTTACAAGAAATGGTGGTGGCAACCGGTGGCACACTCTATCGCCGTCTCTATGAACAGCCTGAGCTGTTGGAACACCGCGAAGATCCTGAGTTACCGCTTGAACAACAATATGCCCCTTCTCATGAAGTGCTGGTACAAGATGGGGGTTTGCTTTCAAAATTAGTACCGGGTTGCAACAAGTTTTGGGTTAACTCATTGCACGGCCAGGGCGCAAAAACGCTGGGGCCTTTGCTGCGCGTGGAAGCCAAGGCATCGGATGGATTAGTGGAAGCCGTGAGCGTTCACGATCACCCCTTTGCTTTAGGCGTGCAGTGGCATCCTGAATGGAACAGCGATGAATACGCCCTATCCCGCTTGTTGTTTGAAGGTTTTATCACCGCTTGTCAGAAAGCCAGTGCTGAAAAAAGCAGCCAGCCTGACAAGAACTATCAATAAGGAAGTATGCATATGAGCGATGTCAGCTTGGCGCCAGGAAAACGCCTGTCACATATCCGTCAACAACTGGGTTTGTCACAGCGCAGGGCAGCTGAACTGTCTGGATTAACGCACAGTGCGATTAGCACCATTGAGCAAGATAAAGTCAGCCCAGCAATTAGCACCTTGCAAAAACTGCTCAAGGTCTATGGGTTGTCGCTGTCGGAGTTTTTTGCCGAACAGGAAAAACCGGATGAACCACAGGTTGTGATTAATGCCGAAGACTTAATCGAAATTGGCAGCCAGGGAGTTTCCATGAAGCTAATTCATAACGGAAATCCTAACCGCACGTTGGCCATGATGATTGAGACTTACGAACCCGGAACCACAACCGGTGAACGCATAAAACATCAGGGTGAAGAGATTGGCACCCTGTTGGAAGGGGAAGTGATGCTGACAATTAATGGTCAGGTATATCACCTTGAAGCGGGACAGAGTTATGCCATTAACACTGGTATTCCCCATAGCTTCAGTAATACGTCAGCGCGTATATGCCGCATTATCAGCGCCCACACGCCAACGACGTTCTAATGCATATGTTGGTTACATAGATAAATACCCAAAATACAGGCCTCGCTGCTAACGCACGGCGGAGCCTGTCACGGCGGGAATTAAGGGGAATGCATGGACTTTCACAACTTGCAGTACTGGCAGCAACGGGCGAAGGCCCTAGAGATTGAGAATCGACTGTTTATCAATGGCCGTTATCAGCAGGCCGCCGATGGCGCACAGTTTTCAGTGGAAGATCCTGCGGGTCAGCGTGAGCTGGTTCGCGTCGCTCAGGGAAATGAGCACGATGTGAATCAGGCCGTCAGCGCAGCGCGCGAAGTTTTTGAGCGCGGCGACTGGTCACGCGCTACCCCAGCTAAGCGTAAATCCATATTGATGAAGCTGGCTGATTTGATGGAACAACATCACGAGGAGCTGGCGCTGCTGGAAACACTGGATACCGGCAAGCCGATTCGCCACAGCCTGCGCGATGATATCCCTGGCGCCATTCGCTCACTGCGCTGGTATGCCGAAGCGATTGACAAAGTCTATGGCGAAATTGCCCCGACCAGCCAAGATGCGCTGGCATTGATTGAGCGTGAACCGGTTGGCGTGGTAGCTGCTATTGTTCCTTGGAATTTCCCACTGCTACTCGCCTGCTGGAAACTCGGCCCCGCGCTGGCGGCAGGCAACAGCGTCATACTCAAGCCCTCAGAAAAATCGCCACTCACTGCGCTGCGCGTCGCGGGGTTAGCCAAAGAAGCTGGCTTACCCGACGGTGTGCTTAGCGTGATTTCAGGCTTCGGCCAAGGCGCTGGACAGGCACTCTCCCGCCATCCTGACGTTGATGTGCTGACATTTACCGGTTCTACCCGTACAGCAAAACAGCTACTGAAAGACGCGGGCGACTCCAACATGAAGCGCGTATGGCTAGAAGCCGGTGGCAAAAGCGCCAATATCATTTTTGCTGACTGTCCCGACTTGCAAAAAGCCGCGGCTAATGCGGCGGCTGGCATTTTCTATAACCAAGGACAGGTGTGCATTGCAGGTACGCGCTTGCTGGTCGAAGAAAACATCAAAGAGGAATTTCTTGCCGCCTTGCGCGATCAGGCTGCGGCCTATCGGCCTGGTAACCCACTCGATCCTGAAAGCGTGATGGGTACGCTGATTGATGCTGAGCACTGCTCTAAAGTACAAGAATATGTTCAGCAAGGCATTGCCGAAGGCGCCACGCTGTATCTCGACGGCCGCGATCACGCCCAAGGCGAGCACGGGGGTTATCTCGGCCCCACCATATTTACCGACGTCAGCAATCACATGCGCATTGCGCGTGAAGAAATCTTTGGCCCTGTGCTTGCCGTCTCAACGTTTACCACCGAACAGCAGGCTTTAGACCTGGCCAACGACAGCGATTATGGCTTAGGTGCGGCGATCTGGACGCGCGACCTGTCTAAAGCTCACCGCCTGTCTCGCCGCCTCAAAGCGGGTTCGGTATTCGTGAACAACTACAACGATGGCGACATGACCGTACCGTTCGGCGGCTATAAACAAAGCGGTAACGGGCGCGATAAGTCTCTGCACGCCTTAGAAAAATTTACCGAATTAAAAACCATCTGGATTTCGCTGGAGTAAATATCATGACAGAACATGTAAACAGCTATTATGCCGCCAGCGCGAATCCACACGCGCCCTATCCACAGTTAACCGAATCCGTCCAGTGCGACGTGTGCATTATCGGCGGCGGCTACACGGGGTTATCCTCCGCACTGCATCTGGTTGAAGCAGGCTACGACGTCGTGCTCTTAGAATCTGCGCGTATCGGTTTCGGTGCCAGCGGCCGTAACGGCGGTCAACTGGTGAACTCGTATAGTCGCGATATTGACGTTATCGAGCAGCGCTACGGCATGGACACGGCCAGAATGCTCGGCAGCATGATGTTTGAAGGTGCTGAAATTATTCGCCAACGTATCAAGCGCTACGCGATCGACTGTGATTACCAACCGGGTGGTATTTTTGTTGCGCTGAATAACAAACAATATCACACCCTGATCGAACAGAAAGCCCATTGGGAGCGATACGGCAATACGCAACTCGAATTGTTGGATTCAGACCGAGTACGTGAAGAAATCGCGTCCGACCGCTATGTCGGTGGCTTATTGGATCACAGCGGCGGCCATATTCATCCTTTAAATCTAGCTCTGGGTGAAGCAGAAGCCATTCGCTTACAGGGCGGTCGTATCTTTGAACAATCTGCGGTGGTAAAAATCAACCACGGCACGCCAGCAACCGTTATCACCGAAAAAGGTCAGGTACAGGCAAAATACGTCATCGTCGCAGGTAATGCCTATTTAGGTAACAAAGTGGAGCCTGAATTAGCGCGTCGCAGCATGCCGTGCGGAACGCAGATTGTTACCACCGAACCGTTACAACCAGAGGTTGCAGCGTCATTACTACCTAAGAACTATTGCGTAGAAGACTGTAACTATCTGCTCGATTACTACCGTCTAACGGGGGATAACCGTCTGCTATACGGTGGCGGCGTGGTCTATGGTGCACGCGATCCTGATGATATCGACAATCTGATCGTGCCAAAACTGTTGAAAACATTCCCGCAGCTAAAAGGGGTCAAAATAGACTATCGCTGGACAGGGAATTTCCTGCTCACCCTATCACGCATGCCGCAATTTGGCCGACTTGAGAACAATATTTACTACATGCAAGGCTATAGCGGGCACGGAGTCACCTGCACGCATTTGGCCGGCAAACTGATTTCAGAAGTCCTGCGTGGTGACGCTGAGCGTTTCGACGCCTTCGCCAAACTGCCACACCTTCCGTTCTTTGGGGGGAGGAATCTACAGATTCCGTTCACCGCTATTGGTGCAGCATATTATACAATCCGCGATCGGTTGGGCGTTTAATTCTTTTTTATCTTATCAAATACAAGAGCCATATAGGCTCTTGTATTTTTTAGTTAAAAACAACACAGCCTTAAATAATTCCACATAAAATAAGTGCTTATTTTTATCACTATCTGCCGCCCTTTTCGTCCCTTATTGTCTAGTTTTATATTAGGAAATTACAATCTGTAATTATTAAATATTAAAATAGCGCTGGCATTACTCTCATTTTAAAAACAAAATATCACCTTGGCATGTTTTGTCTTACTCCAATTATTGATGAGAGGATATTATGCAGTTAATTTATAATTACAATGAATATTACGAATGGATATCTAAGGCCTTTTATTATGAGTCCAGATATGATCCCACACCGCTGATTGATGAAAGTGAAATGCTGGATTTCTGCAATAAATCTCAGCCAGAATCATACCCCTGCCTCGCTTACCTTACTGTTAGCACCGCCTTATCGCCCTTTCCTACAATAAAATTCATCTATAAAAATCAAATTCATGAGTGGTCACAGCTGTTCCTTGTCGCATCTGAGTAACTTAAGCTAGTATCGAAAACCAATGGTAACGGATTGCCATTGAAACCTTTTAACCCATTATTTTTTTGAAGCAGTATTTTCTTTATGCTTTCTGGTTTTTGACAGTTATTGATCATCAAATAAGCCACAAATTATAAATAACTTACTGAATTTATTGTTTACCCTAGCTGATTAGAATTTTTCTAATACACTCCATAATTATCGTGCTCGTCACCGACTCCAGCATTCGTAAAACCACACATAATAAGAAATCAATACATGAGACTGAAAGGATTTCCGCCATTAATTACCCTGCTATTAATATCATCACTGATATTAACCATTGGTCGTGCTATCACCCTGCCTTTTATCACTATCTACATGACTGAGCATTTTCATTTAAAACCTGAAGGCGTTGGATTAATTTTAGGGATCAGTCTCGCCATAGGCATTGTGAGCAGCTTCTATGGTGGATACTTAGTCGATAAATTTAACAAGCACCACCTGATGATCCTCAGCATTGCACTATTCGCCATGACATTCTGCATAATGCCTTGGCTGGGTAACGTGTGGTGGATGGTTCCCGTACTTGCCTTGTTGCACGCTGCCTATTCTGTTTTTAGTATTGCCATCAAAGCCTGCTTCGCTGAATGGCTTCCCGTAAGCGAACGCATCCGCGGTTTTTCAATGAACTACACGTTGGTCAATGTTGGCTGGGCGGTAGGCCCTGCGCTCGGCGTATTTGCCGCTTCTTATTACCCCATGCTGCCTTTTTTCCTTTCTGGCATGCTGGCTTTTTTAGTGGGTCTAACCCTCTGGCTGCGTCTTGATGGCTACGGCTTGCCGCCCAATAACGGCGATGCCGTTTTTACCGAGCAACGCTTAAATTTTAGTGCCACATTTAAGATCCTGAGTCACGATCGCCGCTTAATCTTTTTTACTCTCGGTAGCACAATGGGAGCGGTGGTCGCCGGTCAATTCACCGGCTATCTTTCTCAGTATCTGATTACCGTCAGCAATGCACAGTTTGCCTATCAGGTGATTGGATCCGTCATGACGGTAAACGCCACCGTGGTGATTTGCCTTCAGTATCTGCTCAGCCGAAATATGAACAGTACAAACCTGCTGCGCTGGCTAACCGCAGGCACGTTGTTTTTCTGTTTTGGCTTAGTGGGTTTCGCGCTGGCCGATCGATCCATTCCTATGTGGATGGTCGCAATGGCCATTTTCACGCTCGGAGAAGTGATTGTTATCCCCGTCGAATATCTGTTTATCGACTTTATTGCCCCTCCGCATTTAAAAGGGAGCTACTACGGAGTACAAAATCTGGGGAATTTGGGTGGTGCCGTGAACCCCATCCTGTGCGGTTTTTTGTTATCTTTCGCCCCACCCACTACGCTTTTCTATGTGCTAGTCGCCGTTTCGCTGCTGGGTTTAGGTTTCTTCTGGTACGGCTACCGACTTTCCGGTGCCTCTATCCAACACTCTGAAGGTTGATTCCAGTGCCACATCGTCGATAGATAAACCTTCATAAATGGCATGATTGCGATAACTTGTTTTCATGATGTGATCAGTAGCACATTTCTGAATTTAATTGTATGATGAATGCGTTTTCTTTCTTAGGTATTCACTGATGTCAAAAGCAATTTCAGTTTGCTGGCAGTATTTGAGAGCGTTCATATTAATTTACCTGTGTTTATTCGCCGGTAATGCGATTTCGACGCTGCTGCCAATCACCATCCCCGGCAGCATCATTGGCATGCTGATCTTATTCGCCCTCCTAGCCTCGCAGATTATGCCGGCAAAATGGGTGAAGCCCGGTTGTAATATTTTGATCCGCTACATGGCACTGTTGTTCGTGCCCATCGGCGTCGGTGTGATGCAGTATTATGACGTAGTCGTCAAGCAGTTCGGTCCTATCGTAGTGTCATGCCTTATCAGTACGTTGGTTATTATGGTTGTCGTCGCCTATAGCTCTCATATGGTACATCGTGAACGTATCATCGGAGAGGCAACAGACGGCAGCGAGGAGGAAAAATAATGGCTTATATTTGGTGGTCATTACCGCTGACGCTGTTGGTCTTTTTCGGTGCCCGTCGCATCGCGCAAAAACTCAACATGCCGTTATTAAATCCTTTGCTAGTTTCAATGGTGATTATTATTCCCTTGTTATTAGCGCTGCGAATTCCCTATGAACATTACTTTGCGGGGAGCTCTACGCTTAATAGCCTGTTGCAGCCTGCCGTCGTGGCATTAGCATTTCCGCTTTATGAACAGATTCACCAGATTCGCGCACGTTGGAAATCTATCATCACTATCTGTTTTATTGGGAGTGTTACCGCGATGGTTTCCGGCACCGTGATTGCGCTATGGATGGGGGCAACACCACAAATTGCTGCCTCGATATTGCCTAAATCAGTCACCACACCGATTGCGATGGCTGTCGCTCAGTCAATTGGTGGCATTCCGGCCATCAGCGCCGTTTGCGTTATTTTCGTTGGTATTGTGGGCGCGGTGTTTGGTCATATGCTATTAAACCTGATGAGAATCAGCACCAAGGCATCTCGTGGATTAGCTATGGGTACGGCCTCACACGCATTGGGCACCGCACGCTGTGCTGAGATGGATTTTCAGGAAGGCGCATTCAGCTCATTAGCTCTGGTTATCTGCGGGATAATCACTTCGCTGTTAGCCCCGTTTTTATTCCCAATCCTGATTCATCTCTTTAGCTAAGACGCGTTTTTCCACTCTCTTATCGTTTCCCATCGCGTTGGGAGAGTGGAAAAAGAAGCAAAAATCACAAAAACCCTGCGATATATCTCTCATTTTTTACAATCATTACATTCATTACATCGAAATAGTGACAAAAATCACATAACCGAGCCAATCGCTTGCCTAGAATACTCTCCCGTAACTAACTAAGAGGCTCCCCCATGCACGCACGTTATGACGCGGCATTCAGCCAACTGCCAGCCGCTTTGCAGGCGGCGCTCTCACCCATTCTTAATCACGCCGATTTTCATGCTGTCATTACGGCTTCTCAGGTTGAAACCCTGAAACAAGCGACCGGCATGAACGACAGCGAACTGGCTTTTGCCCTGCTACCTTTAGCCGCGGCCTGCTCATTAGCTCCGATATCTAAATTCTACGTTGGTGCAGTTGCCCGCGGCGTTAGCGGCAACCTGTATTTCGGTGCCAATATGGAGTTTTTGGGTGCCCCTATGCAGCAGACTATTCATGCTGAACAATGCGCAGTCACCCACGCATGGTTACGCGGCGAAAAAGCCTTGGCGTCCATTACCGTAAACTACACGCCTTGCGGTCACTGCCGTCAGTTTATGAACGAGCTAAATACCGGCACCCAGCTAGCGATTCATTTACCGGGTCGCCAGCCAGCGACGCTAGCGCATTACCTGCCAGATGCCTTTGGGCCACGCGATCTGGAGATCAAAACGCTGCTGATGGATGAAGAAGATCACAATCTGTCACTGACCAGCGGTGATGCACTGGCTCAAGCGGCGATGGATGCGGCAAACCGCAGCCATGCGCCATACAGCCAAGCTTATAGCGGCGTGGCGTTGGAAGCAGCAGATGGCAACGTTTACTGCGGTCGCTACGCTGAAAATGCCGCATTCAATCCAAGCTTGCCTCCGCTTCAGGCGGCACTGATCTTGATGAACGTCTCCGGTAAAGATGTGTTGCAGATCCGTCGTGCAGTATTAGTTGAAACCAAAAGCACGATGTTCTCACAGTGGGATGCCACCCAAGCGACACTCAACGCGTTAGGTTGTACTCAGGTCGAACACACGCAAATTTAAAGCACATACTCGCAGGGCCACTCGGCCCTGCGTCTTTATTTCCCGCCAAATCCTGTAAAAAAGTGTTACTTAGTTCTCACTTCTCCAGCTTTATGTCATCTTTCCATAACAACCATTGAACAACTTTATAGTATCTCTTAGGATCGACGGCATGACGTATTATTCTCTCAGATAAATATATCGCCCGACCAATAGACATATAGACATATAGACATATAGACATATAAGAGTGCTACTCATGGAATTGGAATACGAAAGTAAACGCCCGTTATACATCCCCTACGCTGGCCCTATCCTGCTAGAGTTTCCCCTGCTGAACAAAGGCAGTGCGTTTAGCGAAGAAGAACGCAGTAACTTCAACCTGCATGGCCTGTTACCTGAAGCTGTAGAAACTATCGAAGAACAAACCGAACGCGCCTACCGTCAGTACCTAGATTTTAAAACCGATAACGATAAGCACATCTATCTGCGCAATATCCAAGATACCAACGAAACGCTGTTTTATCGCATGCTTGACGCGCATCTGAGTGAAATGATGCCGATCATCTACACCCCAACGGTGGGTGAAGCCTGTGAGCATTTCTCTGATATCTACCGCCGTGCACGCGGCCTGTTCATCTCTTATCCAAATCGCGATCGCATTGATGACATGCTGCAAAACGCCACTAAGCAGAACGTTAAAGTGATCGTCGTGACAGACGGCGAACGTATTCTCGGCTTGGGCGACCAAGGCATCGGCGGCATGGGGATTCCTATCGGTAAGCTGTCTCTTTATACCGCCTGCGGCGGGATTAGCCCTGCCTACACGCTGCCTGTCGTGCTAGATGTCGGAACTAACAATCCACAGCGTCTAAACGACCCGCTGTATATGGGATGGCGTCACCCGCGTATTTCAGGCGATGAGTATTATGCTTTCGTCGATGAATTCATTCAGGCCGTGAAGCGTCGTTGGCCAAACGTGCTGTTACAGTTTGAAGATTTCGCTCAGAAAAACGCTACGCCGTTGCTGAATCGGTATCGCGATGAATTATGCTGTTTTAATGATGATATCCAAGGCACCGCCGCCGTTACGCTAGGAAGCTTAATTGCCGCTAGCCGCGCCGCCGGTAGTCAGCTGCGCGATCAAACCATCACCTTCCTCGGCGCAGGCTCTGCAGGCTGTGGGATCGCAGAGCAAATCATCGCTCAGATGAAATCTGAAGGACTTAGCGACGATGAAGCACGTGCACGCGTATTCATGGTAGATCGCTTTGGTCTGTTGACAGATAAGCTGCCCAACCTGCTGGAATTCCAAAGCAAGCTGGTGCAAAAAAGCGCCTCTCTGACCGAATGGAACGTTGAAAGTGACGCGATATCACTGCTGGAAGTGGTGCGCAACGCGAAACCAACGGTTCTGATTGGCGTCTCGGGGCAGCCGGGGCTTTTCACCGAAGAGATTATCCGTGAAATGCATAGCCACTGCGCACGTCCGATTGTGATGCCACTGTCGAATCCAACTTCACGCGTCGAAGCGCGCCCAGAGGATATTATCAACTGGACCGACGGCGCTGCGCTGGTCGCGACCGGTAGCCCATTTGGCCCCGTGAGCTATAAAGACCAGGTATTCCCTATTGCTCAGTGCAATAACTCTTATATCTTCCCAGGTATAGGTCTAGGTGTTCTGGCCTCGGGAGCCAAACGTGTCACCGACGGCATGTTGATGGCGGCAAGCCGCGCCTTGGCTGATTGCTCTCCTCTAGCTCTGGAAGGAAAAGGTGCGCTGCTGCCGGATGTCAAAGATATCCAGCAAGTTTCCCGCTCCATTGCTTTCCAAGTTGCTAAAGAAGCACAGCTTCAAGGCGTTGCGGTTCTGACATCAGATGAAGCATTGCTGCAAGCCATTGAAAGCAATTTCTGGCAGCCGCAATACCGTATCTATAAACGCACATCGTTCTAATTTTTGGCGTAAAAACGCGCCAATGAGATAGCATCAAGCGCAGCATAATCGCTGCGCTCCTTCCATTCCGTTCAAAAAATCATCAAGCTAGGAAAATCCTCTTCAGATTGCTTGCGTCGTCTTGGCGGGTAAAGTAGCCTCGTATTTAACAACGACAACGGACGCAGCAGGCATCATCATGTGGAGACGACTGATATACGGTATTTTGACCGTCGCGATATTATTGGCGGTGACTGCTATTGGTCTGGATCGCTGGATTAGCTGGAAAACTGCGCCGTATATTTATGAAGAAGTACAAGATTTGCCACATCGTCAGGTGGGTGTGGTCTTGGGCACCGCGAAATATGTCAGCACCGGCACTATCAACCAGTACTATCGCTACCGCATTCAAGGGGCGCTAAACGCCTACAACAGTAATAAAGTAAACTACTTATTGCTGAGCGGCGATAACGCACTGGAAAGCTACAACGAGCCCGTCACCATGCGCCGTGACCTGATCACGGCTGGCGTTCCCAGCGGGGATATCGTGTTAGATTATGCCGGATTCAGAACGCTGGACTCGATTGTCCGCACGCGAAAAGTTTTCGATACCAACGATTTCACCATTATTACCCAGCGCTTCCACTGCGAACGCGCCCTGTTTATCGCGCTTCATATGGGCATTCAAGCACAGTGTCTGGCCGTCCCCTCGCCCAAAAACATGATGATGATAAGAATCAGAGAAATTGGTGCCAGACTCGGTGCCTTAACCGATTTGTACATTCTGAAACGAGAGCCACGCTTTCTTGGCCCCATGATCCCAATCCCAGCGGTGCATAAAGTTCCGGCCGACGCCCAAAGCTATCCGGCGGTATCGCCAGAACAGCTACAAGAACTTGAACAAGTGCTGCAAAAAGAAAAAACCGCCGATAAACCGGCGGAGTAAGTTTTGAGAGAAAAGTGACAAAGATTAACTGTCCTTCGTTTGGCTACGATACTGAAACTCACTGCCGACAGTCAGCCGAACGTTGATCGAAGTCAGAGATGCATCATCTAACAATAAGAAATACAGATACAAAGTCATAAAACGCAAAACTCTTTCTATTAAGAGAAAATCCATTAAATAGCCTTGGTGCCTATAGTTGGTTAAGTTAAAAGCATATCTATTGATTTTTATCGTGGCATTTTTGATAGCACTCACCATTCTCATCGCCTATATAGGCATGGGAAAATATATGGATTACTTTTATACAAAACTATTTTTTGCGTTAAGCATTATTATCGGAAGTATATCGATATTTTATGCAACATACCGAATAAACCATAAGCACCTATACCATAGCGTTATACATAGCATCATCGCGATACTTATGGCGATCTATTTTGTTGGTTTGATTCTAGTAAATATGTATGGTTCATGAACGCTCAGTATACCCATAATTAATGGATAACAGATAACGCGCCGGGAATACCCTATAAACTGGAAGAATGTTTTTTATGGTTTGCTAAATACCGAGGTGAATAAACAAAAAAGCCAGACTTTCACCTAATGCTGATCGTTTAAGAGATCGAGATACACGGGGCTAGTACACCGCGGGGCGGTGTACTAGCCCTAAAATCACGCTTAAGCGACCGGTATTAAACTTTCGCCCGGATTTTTACTACAGATAGACTATTTCTTCTTCGCGTATTTGAGTGAATCAAGCGCTACGGCGAAAATAATAATTGCGCCTTTGATAATGTATTGCCAATACGGATTCACACCGATATAGGTTAAGCCGTAGTTGATAACGGTAAAGATGATAACCCCCGTCACAACGCCGATAACCGTACCAACACCGCCGCTAAACGATACGCCGCCCACTACGCAGGCAGCGATAGCATCGAGCTCATACATAAAGCCTAGGTTATTTGTAGCACTACCGATACGCCCAGCTTCAAGCATCCCACCGAACGCGTAAAAGACGCCTGACAAGGCATAAACCATAATCAGATTTAACGGCACGTTCACGCCAGATACTTTTGCGGCTTCGGGATTCCCCCCGATAGCAAAAATGTTTTTACCAAAGCGGGTTTTGTTCCACAGGATCCAGACAAATACGACGGCAATCAGTGCATAGAACGTAATATACGAAAGTTTAAAATCACCGAAGCGCAAGAATCCTTGCGCAAAATTAGAGAAATTAGGCGCAAATCCGGCCACCGGAGAAGCTCCCACGTAGTCGTAATACAGCGAGTTTATGCCATATACAATAATCATGGTGCCCAACGTCGTAATGAATGGCGTCACGTTAAGATAGGCAATGATTAAACCGTTGACCAAGCCAATCACCGCGCCGACGGCACATACGATCAGAATCACAACCGGAATCGGCACAGTATCAATATTTGGAAATACCTTATTAACGTTATCCATCGACTGTAGCAGCGTCGCAGCGATTACTGCCGCCAATCCGACCTGACGCCCTGCGGACAAGTCTGTCCCCTGAGTCACGATCAGCCCTGCAACGCCTAGTGCAATAATGATGCGCACGGAAGACTGAGTAAGAATGTTACTCAGGTTCATGAGGCTTAAAAACGTTGGATCCTGAAAAATAATAATGGCCAATAGCACCAACAAAACAACGTAAATCCCGCCTTCTTTGAAATAAGTAAACAGGCTTTTTTTATTCAATACGCTCATATTCGGAACCCTTAAAATACGACAGAAGCTGCATTACAGATGCAAAGAGGCCAGACGCAGAATTTCATTCTGAGAAGTTCTTTTGGTATCAACGATACCGGCAACCTGACCATTACTCATCACTAATATGCGATCGGTTATTCCCAATAACTCAGGCATTTCAGATGAAATAATAATGATGCCCTTACCTTTTTTTGCCAGCTCGGTCATCAGTTGGTAAATTTCAAATTTAGCCCCAACGTCAATTCCACGCGTTGGTTCATCCAGCATTAGGATCTCCGGCTGAGTAAGCAACCAGCGGCCAATAATTACTTTTTGCTGATTTCCCCCAGACAGTGAACCAATTGAAGTGTGATGACCCGGCGTTTTCACCCGCATAGAATCGATAACCCACTGGGTATCACTTTTCATGCGGCGATTATCCAGCAGGCCAACCTTATTTTTATATTTCCGAATATTTGAAATCAGCGAGTTAAAGCCTATATCCAGATAGGCATAAATTCCCGTTGAACGGCGTTCTTCGGTAACTAATGCAAAACCATGGTTGATAGCTTCGTTCGCGCTATGGTTATTAATCGCTTTACCACGCAGGCGGATCGTACCTTTGACCTTTTCTCGAATACCAAACAGTGTCTCAACGATATCGGTGCGTTTTGCGCCCACCAGCCCAGCGATACCTAATATTTCACCTTCATGTAAATCAAAGGAAACATCGCGGATGGAAGGCTGACGTAGCGAAGTTAGCTCCCTCACCTCAAGGATTACCGACCCCGGTGTATTAACACGATCGGGAAAACGCTGAGTCAGCGAGCGGCCAACCATCATTGAGATAATCTGGTCCATATTCATGCCATCCAATGTTTGGGTAGCAATCCATTGTCCATCGCGCAGAATGGTAATTTCGTCGCACAGCTTAAATATCTCTTCCATTTTATGGGAGATATACACAATGCCGCAGCCACGATCTTTTAGCTTACGAATAATCGTGAACAGATGATTGACTTCTTTTTCAGTCAAAGAGGACGTAGGCTCATCCATAATGACTATTTTAGCGTTGTAAGAAAATGCCTTGGCAATCTCGATCATCTGCATTTGAGATACAGACAAGCCAGCGACTTTCTCACGCGGATCGATATCAATTTCCAGCTCGTCGAATATCGCTTTGGTATCGTGATACATTTTGTCCTGATCAACAAAGATACCTTTCATGGGATAACGTCCGAGCCACATGTTATCCATGACGCTGCGCTGAAGCACTAAATTAAGCTCTTGGTGTACCATAGATACACCGTGTTCCAATGCTTCTTTAGCACTCTTAAAATTAATCTCTTTTCCCTGAAAAATAATGCTGCCGGAATCCTTTTGGTAAATGCCAAACAAACATTTTAACAGCGTGGACTTCCCTGCCCCATTCTCGCCCATCAAGGCGTGAATAGAGTGTGGACGCACACGAAGATTGACATTATCCAGCGCTTTTACGCCGGGGAATGACTTATTGATATTATCCATTTCCAGCAAATAAGTTGCATCGTGATGATCTGGCGCCGATGTTATTTGTTCGGAAACAGGGGCTTTCGTCAACGAGCTATCGGTAAAAGAGTTCTCTGGCATAACGCCCACCTGAATAAACACGCATTCTCAGCCCAATGAAATTGGGCAGTTAAACAACGGCAGGGTCGAAATAAACCCTGCCGTTGTGCGAACCATCCGTTAATATCGGACTAATAGGTTATTGTTATAAATACTGGGTAGACGCTTATTTCTTAATAAACTGGGCCAGATTATCCTGATCGACACCGACATACGGAACGCGAACGATTTTATTGTCGATTTTCCAGTTAGTGCCTTCGCCAGCAGGTTTTCCTTCAGCCAGATTTTTGGTCAAATCAAAGGTCGCTTTAGCCTGGTTGTTCGCATCGTTCAATACGGTCCCTGCCATGGCACCCGACTTAACCAATGCCAGCGCTTCTGGCAACGCATCCACGCCAAATACCGGAATATTGGTTTTGTTGTGTGCTTTCAGTGCTTCAACCGCGCCCATGGCCATCGCATCGTTATTGGCGATAACCACTTCAATTTTGTTTGCATTTGGACCCGATAGCCACGCGTCCATTTTATCTTTGGCCTGTGCCGTATCCCACATCGCCGTATCTAGCTGCAGCTGTTGGGTTTTAATACCTTTATCGTTAAGGCTTTTCACCACGTACGTGGTACGTGCTTCGGCATCTGGATGACCCGGTTCACCTTTGAGCAATACGAACTGGATTTCGCCGTCTTTATTCAAATCCCAGTTTGGATTAGCCTTCCAGTGTTTAGCGATTAGCTCCCCCTGAATGATGCCGGACTCTTTGGAGTCAGTCCCAACGTAGTAAGCTTTGTCATAGCTATCCAATGCCTTACGAGAAGGTTCTTTGTTGAAGAAAACAACCGGAACATCGTTGGCTCGAGCTTTATCAATAATCGTTGGCGCAGCGGCGGGGTCAACAAGGTTAATCGCAAGCCCTTTCACGCCGCGTGCCATCAAGACGTCAACCTGATCGTTTTGTTTTGACTGATCGTTTTGTGAGTCATTCATCAGCAATTTAACGCTAGGATCGGCCTTAGCATCGTTTTCCAGCGCCTTACGCACCACGGACATAAAGTTGTCGTCATACTTATAGATTGTCACACCAAGATTGGTGGTTGCTGCCTGTGCCGCGACGCCAAACATCATGCTGGCCGCCAAAGTTGCTAAGGTAAACGTCTTCTTATTCATGTGAAGCTCCGGTTGGATGTAGGGTAATTCAGCACGGATGTCCGATTTTTCAGACGCCCTTTGGGTTATCGCTTCTTTATCATTTATTTCTCGCTTCCACCGTCGCTGCGGCAATAAAACAGACACCCACGCGAACCAAAAAACAAAACATATTTTTTACATTTAGAATAATCCTCATGCTCTAGGTTTGACGCCCGAAAAACCTAGAGCACTAGGGCGGTTTACACGTATGGAAGGTATCTATGACAGTGAAAACGCCACAAGAATAGACACGATTATGTTAATTATCTGTGAATAAACTCACAAATTGAAAACGGTTACATGGTGCAATCTGCTGACAAAGTGAGCTATGCCACAATTATCGAGAACCCACGCTCCAACGTTGTACCAGCGTCGGCATAAAACAGTGCCCTTCAGGGGAAAGCGGCGTTTGGTGCACGGATTGAAGCGCCAGCTCAGTAGCCAAAGTTGCCATAGAAACAATAGGATAGCGTATCGTAGTCAATTTTGGGCTGGTGTAACGCGCGATAGGAATATCATCGAATCCAACGATAGAGAACTGCTCAGGGATGGAGATGCCATTTTCTTTCAGCACCGCCAATGCGCCAGCGGCCATGGCGTCGTTATAGGCAAAAACCGCGCTGAGCTGCTGGTTGCGCCCCAACAACTCAACCATCGCCACCTCTCCTCCCTGTAAATCGGGCGAAGCATAGGCATACCAAGCCTTGCTACCATCAATTCCCGCGGAATGTAGAGCCATTTCATAGCCCTTCTGCCGCATTCTTTGATCTTCAATATCATGATTAGAACCCAAAAATCCGACGCGGCGATGGCCTTTATCCAGCAATAATTGGGTCGCCATTTGCCCACCCGCCTGATTGTTGAGCCCTACACAGCGGTGCTCATAGCCTGGCACAATCCGATTAATCAGCACCATACCTGGCACCTGATGCATAAAGGCCACTAACTCTTCATCAGACAACATTTTTGCGTGAACAATCAATGCATTGCACCGCTGGCGGATCAGCATTTCTATGGCCTTACGCTCTTTGTCTGCATCGTGGTAGCTGTTAGCAATCAGTAAATTTTTACGCTCGCGCTGCGCGACCTCATCCACGCCTTTGACTAATGCGCCAAAAAACGGATCTGATACATCCATCACCACAACACCGAGCATATCGCTGCTTTGGGTTGCTAACGCCTGCGCATTGGCATTAGGCCGATAGCCCAACTCAGCCACCGCACTCTGCACAACCGCTTTGGTTTCAGCCGTCGTTATGGCCGTATTGTTCAAGACTCGCGAAACCGTCGCGACCGATACTCCGGCCAGCCGCGCCACGTCACGGATGGTAATCATGCCCGACGCTCGTGGCGGAGAAGAGAAAAGAGAAAAGCAAAACAGAATGGTGCAGGACGAAGAATAGCGTTCATAGAGATCCCTGAGTCGAAAGCACGCACATAGTGTGACCGCGCTATGCTACTCAGTTTTTCATCATCGCTGCGTGAAATATGTCACAGGAAAGAAAACGTTTTCATACATTTCGTTAACCTTTCCTGTTTGCCACGCCTTTTGGGGTATCTCTAAAGGCTACTTTTGCTGAATAGTGCGAGAACCCAGCGCAGTAAGCTTGCGCCACAGCCATTCAACCGGCCCTTGTTTGAAGTGACTTAGCCAGAATAGCGAGAACAGAATATTAATTAGCCATACCGCAGGCACCACCCAGAGCAATGTACTTCTCGACCACTGATTGAACATCCCAAGGTGATAAAACAGCGTAGTGCACAGCAACGTTTGTAGCAGATAGTTACTCAGTGCCATACGTCCGACCTGACGCAGCGCATAGGCAATTTTCAAGCGAGAGAGCTGCGGCCAAAACCCATAAATCAGCGATACATAGCCTATCATCATTAGCGGTGCTGAAAGCTCGCAGGGTACCTGAAGCAAATAGCCACTAACATGATATTCCCAACCGTTCAGCCACTGCGCCAGCGTTGTGGGGATCTGAATACTTAGCCCCACCAGCAGTGACCACAATGCCGTGCGGCGATAGTGCCGCTGGCTGAAATTACCGCTCAACCAGCCGCTGCGTATCAGCGCTGCGCCCGTTAACATCAGGCCGGCAAGCTGCCAGCCGTATTGCACCGCTAACGCCATTAGGTTCGCGCTGAGCAAATCACTGCGATTACGCCAAGCTTCCCATCCGCCGTGAATTTTCCAAATCTCTTCATACTGAATCGCCGCGTAGCCGGGCAGCCAAAATGAGCTCGGCTCAGGTCCGGCAATTAGCCCAAGCAACAGCAATAACCCAAGCCCTATGGCATACAACACCAAACCGGTACGCAACAGCTGCAATGTAGAGCTCGCGTCGCGGATCATGCGCCAACTGATTAAGCCAATGAGCCCGTAAGCGAGCAAAATATCGCCATCCCAAAAGAAAATGGCATGAACCAAGCCAAACAAAACTAGCCAAGATAAACGAGCTCGCAGCCAATGCTTTCCTTTCGGCATCAGCAGCTGTAGCCCCGCGCCGAACAGAAAAGCAAACATAGCTAAAAATTTGCCCTGCACAAAAATGTGCAATATGCCCCACGTTAAGGTGTCTGCACCGTCAGGTAATCCGTTATAGGCAGGGTTGAGATAAGCGGCCTTCGGTAAACCAAAGCCGGTGATATTCATCAAAAGAATAAAAAGAATCGCCAATCCACGCGCAAAATCCAGCGTACCAATACGCGATTTAAGCTGCGTAGATTTGGTCACCGCATTGGACTCAAAGGCTTGCAAACGCTGCAACATAGCGGCGATTCCTATAAAGAGTGTTCATCTCAGACAAAAACGCCGGCACATGGCCGGCGCTGTATCACTTCGGGTCACAGATTCATTTACCCGTGATGGCGTACCGCCCGCAAAAATTCCTGACGCGTGTTTTGGCTAGACTTAAACAGCCCACCCAACGATGTCGTCGTTGTCGCGCTAGTCGCATCTCTGACTCCGCGAGCTTTCACACAATAATGCGTGGCATCAATCGATACCGCAACATTATTGGTACCCAGCAGCGTTTGCAAAGCAACCAGAATCTGCTGGGTTAAACGCTCTTGTACCTGTGGGCGTTGCGCGAAAAACTGTACGATACGATTGATTTTGGACAGACCAATAACGCAATCTTTTGGGATATACGCCACGGTAGCCTTGCCATCAATAGTGACAAAGTGATGTTCGCAGGTGCTGGTCAGTGTGATATCACGCACCGTGACCATTTCATCCACTTTCATCTTATTTTCGATAACGGTAATCTTCGGGAAATTCGCATAATCGAGGCCGGAGAAAATCTCATCTACGTACATTTTTGCAATACGGTGCGGCGTCTCTGCCAGACTGTCGTCCGTTAAATCCAGATTGAGCAACTGCATGATTTCCGTCATGTGCTCTTTGATACGCTGCTTGCGCGTTTCACGATCTAACACTTCGCCCCGGAGCGGGGTCTCCAGACCACGAGCTTCTAACGCCGCATGAACCTGAGCTGCTTCTTTGCTTAGCAATGACATCAATTTTCTCCTGCAGGTGATCTTAATTCTGAGCACTACGTGATGTAGATCAAGTTCAGAATTTTGCCAACACTTTAGTGGAGAGTGAAAGCTTTATCCAGTGATACTCTTTCAGGGACACATGAAAAACTGTCATTTAGTTAAGGCTCAGCCCGCTCTGTTTTCGCACTGAGCGCGGGTTGCACGCGGAAAACTAAACCTCCAGCAACGATTAAACCTATTGCAGCAATATACAATGCGGGCTCTAAGCGATGCGTGAGCGACGTTGATAATGCGGACAGCATAGGGCCAACGAGCTGCCCCACCGCATAGCCGGTCGTGAGTAGTCCCGCCATGTAGCGGATATGCGCCGGTGCCAGTTCACGCCCATATTGCAGCGAAAGTTGTACCACGCACAGAAAACCACCGCCGGTGAGCAGCGCCCCGAGAACCAAGCCGCTAACGCCGGGAACGGTTTCGCTGAACACGATACCGAGCGCCTGAATCCACAGCACGAGCGCCAAACGCTGCTGGGTCAGTAGCCAACGGCGCGTCAGGATCCCCAAACCAATCCCCACGACCGCCGAAAAACCAAACACCGGCCAGACAAACTGGGCAAACAGGCTCGCAGGAAAACGCGCATGCGCCATCTGCGATAAAAACGTGGCGGGGAGAATATAACCAAATCCGGCCAAACTGTAGCTCCAGACCAAGCGTTTCAATGCGGGTGTTAGTACTAGCGGCTCGGCAGGCACATCAGGACGATGTAGCTCTCCCGCTTTAGGCAGAAAACGCGCCACCGCAGCGATCAGCACCAGAGCCAAAACGCCATAGACCAGCCACGCTTGCGCCGCATCGAGATGAAGTGCGCTAATAGCGACGGATAATATTCCACTGATAAAAATTCCTGCCCCCGGCCCAGCAAACACTGCGGCGGCTAAATTAGGTTTACCAAAATGCGCCAAGCGTTCATTGGTCCACGCGGCGACGAGCACCATCGCCCAACCGCTGGCCCAACCAATGGCAAAGCGGATTAGGCTGTGCCACCAAAAACCACTCACACAGGCCGACAAGAGCGTTAACACAACGGCCCCCCATAGCCCTAGCTGTAAGCGGCGCTCTACGCTGCGGCTAGCGCGCATGGCATCAAAGGCACCCGCTAAGTACCCCAGATAATTGAGTGCGGCAACTAATCCAGCGCCGGTCAAAGAAAACTGATGCTCGGCAATCATCAATGGAACCTGAGGCGTAAAGGCAAACCGCCCTATCCCCATTGCAACAACCAAGGCTAAAAAGCCACTTAACGCGATACGCACTGCCATTGCAGGATCTCCCTCTCTCACTTATTCAAGTCAGAGATTTTTTAAATAAATTATTGTTGTTATATTGCCTTGCCAAATAAGTCACAAAAAGTGAATAATGATAACCAAGTTATTCACGATATGAGAACGACAATGGATCTTACTCAACTCCGCATGTTTTGTAGCGTAGCTGAAACTGGCTCGGTTGCTCGCGCAGCAGAGTTGCTTCATCGCGTTCCCTCGAATCTCACCACCCGTCTACGCCAGCTAGAGCAAGAGCTCGGCACGGATTTGTTCATCCGTGAAAAACAGCGTTTACGCCTTTCACCGATGGGACACAATTTTCTCAACTATGCCAAACGCATTTTGGCACTGAGCGACGAAGCCATGAGCATCACTCATGCCGGTGAGCCCGCAGGTAACTTTGCGCTGGGATCTATGGAGAGTACCGCCGCCACGCGACTACCCGCGTTACTTGCGGCCTATCATCAAAACTTTCCTCAGGTTGCCCTTTCACTGGTTACCGGCACGTCAGGCGAAATTATCGAAAAAGTACGTGCGGGTACCTTATCTGCAGGATTGGCTGATGGACCGATCAATCATGATGAACTTAACGGTTGCATTGCTTTTCGCGAAGAAATGGTGGTGATTTCAAGCTTAGAGCATCCGCCGATTACCCGTGCGAAGGACGTTGCAGATGAGACGCTGTTCGCCTTTCGCCCTAGCTGCTCATACCGACTCCGCTTTGAGTCTTGGTTTCAGCAGGATGGCGCCGTTCCCGGAGCCATCATGGAAATTCAGTCATATCATGCGATGTTAGCCTGCGCCGCCAGCGGCGCCGGTATCGCGATGATCCCACGCTCGGTGCTCTCACTGCTGCCCGGCCACGAACGTGTCGCCGTTCATACCTTGCCTGACAGCATTGCACAAACGGCTACGCGGCTAATCTGGCGCCGTGACGCGTTCAGTCCTAACGTCCGTGAGCTTAAGATGCAAATCATTGAGCAAGAGCGCATTCAAGAAAGCGTTGAAGAACAAAATGAATCTGAACACGCCGAAATAACCGTGTCAGAACCCGCTATCGTCTTACATCAAGAAGAACCAGGAGCACACCATGCAAATGATTAAAACTCGCGCTGCCGTCGCTTGGGGGCCAAATCAGCCACTGACTATCGAAGAAGTTGATTTGATGCCACCCCAAAAAGGTGAAGTGTTGGTGCGCATTGTCGCGAGCGGCGTGTGTCATACCGATGCCTATACCCTATCGGGAAAAGATCCTGAAGGCGTTTTTCCGGCCATTCTCGGCCATGAAGGCGCTGGCATTGTCGAAGCCATCGGTGAAGGCGTCACCAGCGTGGCGGTAGGCGATCATGTCATTCCGCTGTACACGCCGGAGTGCGGTAAATGTAAATTCTGTTTGTCTGGTAAAACCAATCTGTGCCAAGCCATTCGTGAAACACAGGGTAAAGGGTTGATGCCGGATGGAACGACTCGCTTCTCCAAAAACGGTAAACCTATTTTCCACTATATGGGCACCTCTACCTTCTCGGAATACACGGTTTTACCTGAAATCTCTTTGGCAAAAATCAGCAAAGAAGCACCACTGGAAGAAGTCTGCCTGCTAGGCTGTGGCGTCACCACCGGCATGGGTGCCGTAGTCAACACCGCTAAAGTGAAAGCCGGTGATAGCGTCGCCGTCTTCGGCTTAGGCGGCATTGGTTTATCAGCCATTATCGGTGCCAAAATGGCCGGTGCGGGGCGCATCATCGGGATTGATATCAACACCGATAAATTCGAACTGGCGAAAAAGCTAGGGGCGACTGACGTTATCAACCCAAAAGACTACGACAAGCCAATCCAGCAGGTTATTGTTGAATTAACTGACGGCGGCGTCGATTTCTCCTTTGAGTGTATCGGCAACGTTGACGTCATGCGTTCTGCGCTCGAGTGCTGTCATAAAGGCTGGGGAGAGTCGGTGATTATCGGCGTGGCTGGCGCGGGAGAAGAAATCTCTACCCGTCCATTCCAACTGGTGACGGGTCGCGTATGGCGAGGCTCCGCTTTCGGCGGTGTAAAAGGACGTACTCAGCTACCGGGCATTGTACAGCGTTATATGGATGGCGAATTCGCCCTCAATGACTTCATTACGCACACCATGAGTTTGGATGAGATCAATGATGCTTTCGATCTGATGCATGAAGGTAAATCCATTCGTACCGTCATTCATTTTGACCGCTAGGACAAGTGAATAGTTAAGAGCCGTTTTAGCCATAATAATTGGGGTTGCGCTTATACGAAGGCAGCTCCAAGTATCAAGGATAAGGAGAACGCCGTGGATTCGCTTGAACTACTGGAAGAACATCGCCTGTTTAATGGCTGGCAGCAGCGTTATCGACATGCTTCTGACGCACTGAACTGCCTGATGACATTTAGTATTTATTTACCGCCTACCGCTGACGATGCCCCGCCACCGGTGCTGTACTGGCTATCAGGCCTCACTTGTAATGACGAAAACTTCTCTACCAAAGCGGGCGCTCAGCGGATCGCCTCTGAGCTAGGCCTAGCCTTAGTGATCCCAGACACCAGCCCACGCGGCAACGAGGTGCCTAACGATGTGGGCTACGATCTCGGGCAAGGCGCGGGCTTTTATCTGAATGCTACCCAGTCGCCGTGGAATAGCCACTATCGTATGGATGATTACATTACACAGGAGTTGCCAGAGCTAATTCGTAATCACTTCAACGTGGGCGATAAGCAGTCAATTAGCGGCCACTCGATGGGCGGCCACGGGGCTCTAGCACTGGCATTACGTAATCCGCAGCACTATCTGTCAGTCTCTGCTTTTGCACCTATTGTGAATCCAACGCAGGTGCCTTGGGGACGCAAAGCCTTTGCGGCTTATTTGGGGGAAGACCCATCGCTTTGGCAAAGTTATGACAGCTGCTATTTGATCGCCCAGTGTAAACCGTCATTCCCGATCTTAATTGATCAAGGCGACGACGATCAGTTTCTCGCCGATCAGCTACAACCCGCTAAACTCGCCGAACTGGCTCGTCAGCACGATTGGCCGCTAACGCTGCGCATTCAGCCCGGCTACGATCATAGTTATTACACCATTGCGACTTTTATCGAAGATCATCTGCGTTTCCACGCACAGCACCTTGGTTTAGCGCAATAGAAAAGTGTACGAGCAGAAATGGTCGCACCTGCGGCCATTTTTAATACCCCTTCGGCAATTTACCCACAGAAATCAACTTTGCACGCTGCATCTTGATGAACTCCCCTTTACGCAGGTCGGAAAGAATCGCCATCACTGCACTACGGGATAAAGCGCTTCGCTCAACGATATAGTTAGCAACATTATATTTATATCGTTCAGCATCATCCATATCAGCAAGTTCGAGCAAATAATTTTTGACGACCTCATAAGCGGTATCAGCGACATTGAGATTCTGCTCGACAAAAATTGAAATGAGATTTGTGCTAAGCACTAAACAAATATCTTCCCACAGATCAAAATCCTCTGCGGCTTGAATAAAATCATCGGGATAAACTAATATAGCCTCGCATGCTTCATCCGCTTTAATATAATGGAACGAGTTGTTATACAGCGCCTCACTAAAGCTAGTCACATTGGGGGCACTAATCGTCCCTAAGAACAGATCGCTACGCCTGCGGTATACTGAGAAAGAACCACTTTTAATAATCAAAACACCTGATGATGTACCATAGTCTTCAAAAGCATAGCGTTTCCCCGCCTTTAACTGCTCATGAACCACATTAGGTAAAGTACTTAGTACATCCACAATACGTAAAATAGCTTTCTTAACAGCCAGTTGTGGTTCCTCCATTATTTTTTCTCCTGTACTTGTTGTGCAATAAGCTCATCAGGTAATCGATTTATCTTTATCAACTTTCCATCTTTCATCTCGATACATTTCTGATTACGTAACTCAGACAAAATGCTCATGATGGCACTACGAGAAAGTACGGTGAGATTTTGCAGATATTTCCATACTGCAATTGACTGACGAAAGTCAGGCGACATAAATTCAAGCTCGATAAGATAGGTTTTTACAATATCGTAAGCTCGGCGACTGTCTGTGTTGGCCAAACGCGAATAAAGCACCTGAGCATGCGCACTAAGCACATAACAGATATCTTTCCACAAATGATTTTCACGTAAAAAAAGCACAAAATCATCATAAGGCGCATAGGCCATCACAATATCAGTCTCTGCCACAACTTCATGAAACCGCTGATTTAATAATAATTCCCCTATCCCGATCATATTAGGCGCTTCACAGATTGCCATCATTTTTCCAGAACTGACTCTCTGAATACTGACACTGCCTTGTTCTATAATCAAAACATGCTGTCCGCCCCAGATTCCGTGTTCTGATAAGTGCTTGCCCTTGGCAAAATGATACTGCCGATAAAAAGGCTGCTGTTTGAGCAAGCTGATAATTCTGTCTATTTGTTCGCTGGGTTTAAAAACAGTATGTTCAACCAAGTGAGTATTCATATCGTCATCTCATTGCTTTAATTCCAGTTCATTTTAACCCAGTTCGTTTAGGGAACATTCCCATTTTTATCCGTAAAAGTCTTATTATTATAGAATCTGTCATTTTTATTGGTAAGAAAACGTTACGTAAGCCAAGGTATTGGCGGTTCCTCTATTGAATTCGTCTCTTTGAATAGGTATCGCCATGAATGCAATTTCACTTTGAACCTCCTTATTTTAGCTTTCGACAAAAAAATATAAATCACCATTTTCATCTTAAGAATCAGTTTAATAGATAGATATCAAAGCATTTTTACCGAAACCCTCAGTAAAATAGCTACCATGTATTCCTTAGACCGTTTGGATCGATATGCGCGAACATGATGTTATATCACTATATATGCCCATACCGTTTTCTAACAATTCATGCAAATGACTTATAAATAATGGCAGTGATTATTTTTTAGAATAAATAGCTAATTATGGTTATTCATATCTGTATTGATATCGAAGAGATTTTTACTTTCAGCGCCGGACAAGCAGGCGTTCTCCCTTCCGCTGATTTCTGCCATAATACGCCTATTATTGACCGCCCTAGAGCTGAGAATGGCTGTCGGGAAACCTGCCACGGAGCTAACCGATGGATTGCTACAACACATCTGATTTAATCTCTATTGAACAAGCGCTAAACAAATTACTGACCCAAACCTCTGCCATTACCGAGCGTGAAGACATTGCACTTACTGAGGCAGCAGGCCGCATCACTGCTCAGCCAGTCATTTCCCCAATCAATGTGCCACCATTTGCTAACTCCGCAATGGATGGATATGCCGTACGTTTACAAGATGTGACTCCCGATGCGGTTCTTACGATCGCGGGAAAGGCATTTGCTGGTTCACCGTTTAGTGGCGAATGGCCATCAGGAACTGCTATCCGCATTATGACGGGAGCGCCAGTCCCCGCGGGAGCGGATGCGGTGATTATGCAAGAACAGGCTGAAGTGTCTGAACAAGGTGTACGCTTCACCGTCATGCCACAGCAGGGACAGAATATTCGCTTGGCAGGTGAAGATATCCAACAGGGTGCCGAAGTTCTGGCTGCAGGTGTGCGCTTGGGAACGGCAGAATTACCCTTATTGGCGTCTTTAGGAATAGCTCGTCTGCAGGTTGTACGTAGACTAAAAGTGGCTCTATTTTCTACCGGAGATGAGCTACAGCCTGTCGGTACTCCGTTGCAGGAGGGGCAAATCTACGATACCAACCGTTTTGCCGTTCGCTTGATGTTAGAGCAAATGAACTGCGACATCATCGATTTAGGTATTATCCGCGACGACCCGCAGGCATTACGTGAAGCCTTCAAAGCGGGCGACCTGCAAGCAGACCTGCTGATTAGTAGCGGTGGCGTATCCGTGGGGGAAGCCGATTTCACCAAACAGATTTTAGATGAAGTAGGCAAAATCAGCTTTTGGAAACTGGCAATGAAGCCGGGTAAACCTTTTGCTTTTGGTCAGCTTAACCGTGCGCTGTTCTGCGGTTTACCAGGCAACCCTGTTTCGGCAGTCGTGACTTTCTATCAGCTCGTGCAACCGCTCATCGCCCATCTTTCTGGCGATAAAAGCTGGCAGGCTCCGGCGCGTTTGAAAGCTAAGGCGATGACGCCTCTGAAAAAATCCCCAGGACGTCTCGATTTTCAACGTGGCATCGTGAGCGCTAATGCACAAGGTGAACTGGAAGTTCGCACCACGGGCCATCAAGGCTCGCACGTATTTAGTTCATTCACCCTTGGAAACGCTTTTATCGTGTTAGAACGCGAACGCGGATCGGTTGAAGCAGGTGAGCTGGTCGATGTTGAGTTGTTTAATCCACTGTTGAGATTCTAACTATGACGCCAGAGGTACCCGTGTCCTCACCAGAAGAGCTAAGTGACGCAGAGATGATGCGCTATAACCGTCAAATCGTCCTGCGTGGTTTTGATTTTGATGGACAAGAAAAACTCAAAGCGTCACATGCGCTGATCATCGGATTGGGCGGCTTAGGCTGCCCTGCTAGCCAATATCTGGCGGCTGCTGGAGTGGGAACGCTAACGCTGGTCGACTTCGACACCGTATCTCTGTCAAATCTGCAACGTCAAATTCTGCATAGCGATGCGCGCATTGGCATGGCGAAAGTTGAATCCGCGGCTCAGTCGCTGCGCGTGGTTAATCCCCATACGCAGCTTCATCCTATTCATGCTGTGCTTGACGATGTGGCTTTGGCTGCGCTGATTGAAAAATCAGATGTGGTTCTTGATTGCACAGATAATGTGGATATCCGCGATCGGCTCAACCGTCTGTGCTTTAGCCAACGTAAACCGCTGGTATCCGGTGCAGCTATCCGTATGGAAGGCCAAGTTAGCGTATTCACCTATCAGGAGAATGAGCCTTGCTATCGCTGCCTCAGCCGCTTATTTGGTACTAATGCACTGACCTGCGTCGAGGCTGGCGTGATGTCTCCTCTCGTCGGGATCATTGGTGCAACTCAGGCGATGGAGGCCATCAAACTACTGAGTCACTTTGGTCGTATCCCGCACGGGCAGATAATGATGTATGACGCGATGAGCTCGCAATGGCGAACCATGAAACTTGCGAAGAACCCGACCTGCGAAGTTTGTGGTAACGCATAGCCGATCTGGTCAGTGCTCCTAGCTGTTGCATATTTGTTGAATATTATAAAGATAAAACGTTATGGTGGCTCCGAAACGTTTTATCCATCGATTTATTGAACGCTATTATCTCTCTGATTTTTTCATTATGCGGAGCCACCTATGCTAAGACTCTCCACGTTGGATCATTTAGTTCTCACCGTCGCTGATATCAACAAATCCGTACAGTTCTATCAGCAGGTGCTAGGAATGGAAGTCGAAACATTCGGCGCTGAAGGTCGAACCGCCCTGAAATTCGGTGAGCAAAAAATCAATCTCCACGCGGCCAAAGCGCCCTTCCGCCCACACGCCAAACACCCAACACCGGGTAGCGCTGATTTATGCTTTATCACGTCTCAACCGGTGCAAGAAGCTGTTCTTTGGGTTATTGGATGCGGCGTTGAGGTAATTGAAGGGCCGGTCACTCGAACCGGTGCGACGGGAAAAATTCACTCTATTTATCTACGCGATCCAGACGGAAACCTGATAGAAATCGCCAATCGCCTTTAAATTTTTCCTGGCCACCACGTATGCAGTGTGAATTATTACAGAGCAGCCCATTCAGTCCTCCTTCTATGTCGCACGTGGTGTATTATCAATAGAGTTATCTCTCCAATTCTACCGCCACAAGGAGCCTGAATGCGGCACCCAGAGATCCTACTCACTGCTGCTACGCTACTTTCCGTCATTTTATCTCAGTCGAGTGCCATGGCCACTCTGCCGCTTCCCAGTAGTCAGCACATTGTGCGCTCCAACAATATTATCTTGATGGAAGGGGATATTATTGGCCCAGCCAAAAGCTACCATCAGTACGTTATTGGCCCGGAAAGCCAAGATACTTTGCGCGATATCAGCATCGAATTTGCCCGTAATGGACAAATAAACACGGCGAGTCAAAGCTACGGACCTAACCCTGTTTGGGAAAGTCGATTAGTCCCTGATGATATTGGCTGGATGAGTCGCAGCGTGGTTGCCGTTCAGACCAACGACGAGCAGGACGTTTCGCAGTTGATTAGCGCTTATAAAACCGATGAGCGCGGACGGATCGTGAAAGTCACAGAAGTTGAAGCCGGTGACAAAACGATTGGGATCACTAACCAATATTATTTCTATACGCCTGACGATCTGGTGCGTTTTTATGTCGCCGTGGGACACAATCCAGGATTTGGCGTCTATCTTTATCGACCTGATGGCCGATTAGAGAAAGTGATCAAAAATGACAATGACTCCGTTTCTACATTTACCGACAATGGTAAAGATCTCAGCTCCACAACAAAAACACCGCATGTCACCTACATTACCGAGTGTCAGAAATGGGATAACAGCAGCAACTGCGTGCTATCAGAAAAGCAGGAAATCATCAGCTTCGACTACCTAGGCGAAACGAAATCCATCACGTCACGCTTTATGCTACAGCAGGACATTTTGTACTACCCGCCACATCGAGCAACTCATCCTTAACGGGAATTGAAGATAAAAAAAGGGCATTTGCCAAAGCAAATGCCCTTTTTACATTTTAGCTCAATCAACCACTAAGCCGCAGGTTTCAATGCCTGGTAAGCCTGAGTCCATTGCGGATAGCGATCTGGCGCATTCCACACAAGCTGATGCAGACGAGCCAGCGTCACAGGATCGCTTAACAGCGCTAAACGCTCATCGCGGCTGAGATCCTGTGGTGCTCCACTCAGTGCTTTCTCAACTCGCTCTTCACGAGCCTTGGAGATCGCTGCGTGTGCGTGGTGACGCGCCGTTGCCATCGCCGTGGCTAAGGCGTTGTATGACGGATCAAACACCGCACGTAAAAATCCATGATCGAGTTCACGCTGGTTATTCATTTCAACGTAGCGCTCAGTCGCCACCATCTCAACCGGAGGTGAATACTCCTCTGGGATCAGGAAGATCTTGGCTCGCTTGCACTTCACGCCAAGAGTACGGCGGCTAGTGATAACCGACACGATCGGTGACAGGATCAACGATACGACGATCGGAGACAGCCACCATAGGAAGCGAAGATCCAGTATCGCAACGCCACCGGCCCAAATAAGACCGAGCAAACATTGCGAACCATGACGACGGAAAGCTTCGCTCCACGGCGTAGCATCATCGTCACGCTGAGGAGACTGCCAAGTAATTGACCAGCCGAGGAATGCACTTACCACAAACACCGTATGGAAGATCATGCGCACCGGCGCTAGCAACACGGAGAACAACATCTCCAGCAGCATAGAAATCAGCAGGCGGAATGAACCACCATACTCTTTCGCACCTTTAGCCCAAATAAGCACCACACTAAGCAGCTTGGGTAGGAACAACAACACCAACGTGGTTGAGAACAATGCAATTGCCAGTTCAGGTCGCCACTGCGGCCAAACCGGGAATAGCTGACGTGGCTGCAAGAAGTATTGCGGCTCCATCAGCGTATGCACCACCTGCAACGCCGTCGAGAGCACCAAGAACATAAACCACAGCGGCGCAGAGAGGTACGACATCACCCCTGTCAGGAACACCGCACGGTGAACCGGATGCATCCCTTTGACGAGGAACAGACGGAAGTTCATCAGGTTACCCTGACACCAACGGCGGTCACGTTTTAACTCATCCAGTAGGTTTGGCGGAAGTTCTTCATAGGAGCCAGGCAAATCGTAGGCGATCCATACGCCCCAGCCCGCACGGCGCATCAGCGCAGCTTCAACGAAGTCATGCGACAGAATAGAACCCGCGAAGGTGCCATTACCCGGCAACGGTGCCAGCGCACAATGTTCGATAAACGGTTTAACGCGGATAATCGCGTTATGGCCCCAGTAGTGAGACTCGCCCAACTGCCAGAAATGTAAGCCCGCCGTAAAGAGCGGCCCGTACACGCGCGTAGCAAACTGCTGAATACGCGCATACAGCGTATCCATACCGGTAGCCTTTGGTGCGGATTGAATAATCCCTGCGCTTGGATTGGCTTCCATCAGACGAACCAGATTGGTTAAACAATCTCCGCTCATCACGCTGTCGGCGTCGAGAATAACCATGTAGCTGTATTCTCCGCCCCAGCGACGGCAGAAATCGTCGATGTTGCCGGATTTGCGTTTTACGCGGCGACGGCGGCGGCGATAAAAAATACGCCCTTCGCCACCGACTTCTTTGCAGATTTCCATCCACGCTTTTTGCTCAGCGACGCAGATATCAGGATCGTAGCTGTCGCTCAGAACAAAGATATCAAAATGCTCAATTTGCCCTGTCGCCACAACAGATTCGTAGGTAGCACGCAGACCCGCAAATACACGCGATACGTCTTCATTGCAAATCGGCATAATGAGCGCCGTGCGATGGTTCGGATTTAATGCTTCATCCCCCACCGTCGTCGCGGAAATGCTGTATTTATCCCGTCCGATCAATAGCTGAAGGAAGCCCATCAGCGCCGTCCAGAATCCCGCCGATACCCAGCAGAACAGAATGGCAAATAGCACCAAAATGCCCGACTGCAATACATAAGGCAGCAATTCCAACACTGACTGCATCAATGGCTTATCAAACATTGACAGCGGATCGATCAGATCCCAGCCCTGATAAGGCAAAATGGTTTTCATGTACCACGTTGCGATCACGGTTTGGGTCAGCATCAAGATCAACAACACCCAACGGCGCATTGAGCCCACTTTACGCCAGCGTTTATCCGCCTCAGCTTCTGCTGCGGTTTTAAACTGGTGCTTAGGCGGCTGGGTTCTGCCTAGGAGACTATCCCACATGCGACCCACTGGGTTAGTGCGCCACTTTTCAGGGAACATCGACGTACGCTTAATCACCGGCATTGCTTTGATCGCAGTACGTCCTGCCGCATCTTTTGTTAGCAATGCTTTTTCTTCCAGCGTATCCGACCAGCCCATTTCCAGACGCGATTCAACTGAACAAAGAGGCGCATCTTGCGCCTCTAAATCCGACAGTTGAACATCGTCTGAGGCCAGCGACCTATGCACCGCATCAACAGAAATTTCCTGTGATGCGGCCATTTACTGCCTGAGCGCGGCTTCTTGCTCCGCGCTCATCGCCAGTGCCTTCAAATAGGCATCAGCATTCTCAGTAGACTTATTCATTGGCAGGTAACTGATAGCTCCAGGTTTCACTCAGCGGTTTATCTTCTTTAACCAGATAAGCGCGCATCTCAACCGGTTTTTTGTTGTCGATAACGTTGAAGCGCAGCGTCAAACGCCAGCCGCCGGTTACCGGGTTGTAACGCAAATCATTCTGTACCAGTTTAGTGTTGTCATCCGTCGTCACCTGAGTAGTCACAGGAGCATCTGGCGTCAACGCTTTCAATGCCGGGCCAACGAAGTCAACAATCAGCGCCGTCGTACCGTCGGGTTCACGGATCAGGTTGGACTGTTTCACGTCGCCAGTTGAGCGCATTGTCTGTTTTACCCACGCTAACGCAGGATCATGAAGTTTTGCTTCGTCACGAGTGAAGTGTAGACGGTAATCCAGATTAATTGGTTTTCCGACTTCTGGCAGGCTGGCAGGGATCCAGAACGCAACGATATTGTCATTGGTCTCATCCGCAGTTGGAATTTCTACCAGTTCAACTTTACCTTTGCCCCAAACGCCACGTGGCTCAACCCAAGCTCCCGGACGCAGATCGTAACGATCGTCCAGATCTTCATACTGGGAGAAATCACGAGTACGTTGCAGCAGGCCGAAACCTTTAGGGTTTTCAACGCTGAAGGTACTTACGGACAGATGCTTAGGATTGTTCAGAGGACGCCAGATCCATTCACCATTACCGGCATGAATCGACAAACCTTCAGAATCATGCAGCTGTGGACGATAGTTCACGTTGCTTGACGGTTGGTTAGAACCGAACAAATACATGCTGGTCAGCGGAGCCATACCCAGCACGCCGACTTTATCACGCAGATAAACGCGAGACTGAACGTCAACCACAGTATCTGTCCCCGGCGTTACAATCATGCGATAGGCACCCGTAGCACGCGGAGAATCCAGCAGCGCATAAATCACTAAATGCTTATCTTTGGCCTTTGGACGTTCGATCCAGAACTCACGGAAACGCGGGAACTCTTCACCAGAAGGCAGCGCGGTATCAATGGCTAAACCACGGGCAGAAAGACCATAAACCTGACCTTTCCCCACCACGCGGAAGTAGCTGGCCCCCAGCATGCTCATTATTTCATCGTTTTTACCCGCCTGATTGATCGGATAAACCACTTTGAAACCGGCAAAACCTAAATCTTTCACAGCTTCAGGGTCGTGTTTGACAGAACCAAAATTAAAGTAATCTGGGTTGTATTTGATCTGACGAACGGACGTTGCTGTCACTTCGTTGATTTTGACTGGTGTATCGAAATACATTCCCTGATGGTAAAACTCTAACTTAAATGGAGTCTTGAGGTTATTCCAATAGGGTTTGTCATGATTGAATTGAATTTGCTGGTAATCAGCAAACTTCATCTCACGAAACTCTGATGGCAGATTGCTTTTAGGCGCCTTGAAGGACTCCCCTGCCAGAGATTGTGCTTTTTTTGCAACATCATCTAGCGAAAACGCCCATGCCTGTGTTGTTGCGAGCATCAGAAATACCGATGCTGCCAGCCCTGTTAAAGCGCGAACCTTGGGCCGGGTGATTAATAAATGTGTTAGCACATACCCCCCTGATGGTGCTCTACGAAACGAAGAACTCAGTTATAAATTGGTTTATTGGACAGCATAGTAATGGATCACTCACCCCGCCGACAACAACCTAATAAGGCTAACGACAAGGCAGAATTGGTTTTAATTATACCTGCCGCAGGTAATAATTAAATTAACATTTAAAATCAAAATGTTACATTAAGTGTTTTTAGGAGTATCCCTAATAGAGAGCTAATTCAATCGGCTAAAAATTTCACTGAATAAAATTAGCGCAATGGTTTCAAACATCGCGATATAGCGCAGGAAGACGCTTTTTTATCCATAATTCTGATTGACCACGGGTGTGATAACGGAACCCTAAAACGCTTAACTCAACATGAGCAAGCCAATCCACACCGGTCGTTTTCAGAAACCGGTGCGGCTACGGGGATACGTTTTAAGGTTTGATGTAGAAATAACCATTTTCTTGGTGCTCTACCAATGCCAATATTCCGGCAGGAACTGCATTTACGCCCATCAATAGTCTATCTAGCGTTATGTTATTCGCTCGCATGGCATTTTCACATGCAAGTAGAACAACGTTAGCTTGCTGCAGGGCTTCCCAATTGGGCGACTCGTCGCTGTCAGCAATCAGTGTACTGATGGCCGAACCCGTGAAGATAATATGAATATCGGTAAACGCGCCGCTTCGGGCTTTGAGTAGATTGGTTGCGTTATTAAAGGCAGAGATACAGTGCATTGATTCAGAGACATGCATAACGACTTTCATGATAGCCAACGATATTGATGAAAACATGAAATGAACCTTAGCAGTCTGCGTAAGCAAAGTCATTGCTGGGCACTTCTGTTGCCATCTTGAAATGCAAAAAAATCTTGCCGTTTTCTTGCACCTTTACAGAAACAATCAACAATAGATATTCAAATAGAAAAATTCATAACCACTACCAATAGCGAGAAACATCATGGACATGTATCTAACCTTAGATGAAGCTATCGACGCCGCCCGCGAAACCTATCTGGCCGATCATGAGAATAGTGACGATGCATCGCAGGTGGCACAATTCAATCTGCAAAAATATGTCATGCAAGATGGCGAGATTATGTGGTTAGCGGAGTTTCACGCCACTGAAGATGAAGGCGGTGAAGGCGTGCCTATGTTTAGTGGCGAAGCTGCACAGGCTATTTTCGATAACGACTACGACGAAGTGGAAATTCGCGAAGAGTGGATCACCGAGAACACACTCTATGAGTGGGACGAAGATGACTTCCAATATGAGCCGCCGCTGGACACCGAAGAAGGCGAAGCGGCCTCCGACGAATGGGAAGAACAAAATTAGTCGCGATTTCACATCTCAATCGATCTATCGTACTTCTGTTCCTTTGATAGATCGATTGTGTTCTCTTCTTCTAATTCTGCCTCCTCATCATAGATCTAAACAGCGCTACCGCTCTGGTTGATTATCATCGCTGATACTTTATGGCTATAATCGCCATTCACCTATGCGATGAATGATTCGGTTTAAAATATTTTGCAAGAAAATTTCAACATGCTGTTGGCGGTTTTTGAACGCGCCGCCCTGATGCTCATCTGTATCTTCTTTCTGACGCGTATTCGCCTATTCCGCCAACTGCTGCAAAAAGAGCAGCATACTCGGATTGAATTGGCTGCGGTCACCGCGATCTTCACCACTTTTGCCCTTTTCAGTACTTATAACGGCATCAGCGTGGAAGGCGCGCTCATCAACGTGCGAATTATCGCCGTGGTTTCTGGTGGGATACTGTTTGGTCCGTGGGTGGGAATTATTACCGGCGTCATTGCTGGAGTGCATCGTTATCTCATCGATATGGACGGTGTAACGGCTATTCCATGCCTAATCAGCAGCATCGTGGCCGGTATTATTTCTGCTTGGATCCATCAACGCGTGGCCAAAGAAAAGCGTTGGAGCGCCGGTATTTTGGCGGGCATGCTGTGCGAAAGCCTCACCATGCTGTTGATCATCGTCTTTATCGACTCCAAACCGTTAGGCATCGATATCGTTGAGCATATCGGTTTACCCATGATCCTTGGCGCGGGTTGTATTGGCCTGATCGTTTTACTGGTGCAGAGCGTGGAGGATGAGAAAGAGGTTATCGCCGCTCGTCAGGCTAAATTGGCACTCGATATTGCCAACAAAACCCTCCCCTACTTCCGTAATATCAATAATGACTCTTTGATGACGATCTGTAGCATCATTCGGGATGATATCAACGCCGACGCGGTCGCGATTACCAACACAGAAAACATTCTTGCCTACGTAGGCGTCGGCCAAGAGCAATATAATATTGGACAAGAGCTCATCAGCGATGTCACTCGCCAAACCATCCAGCGCGGCGACATTACCATTAATAATAACGACGAAGCCCACCGCACACCGCAGATCCATTCGCAAATCATCATCCCGCTTCGGGAAAAAGGTGAAGTGACAGGCACACTAAAAATTTATTACTGCCACGCCCATAAAATTACCTATTCATTGAAAGTGATGGCTGTGGGGCTATCACAAATTATCTCTACCCAAATTGAAGTTTCACGCATTGAACAACTGCGTGAAATGGCTGACAAAGCCGAACTCCGTGCCCTACAAAGCAAGATTAATCCGCATTTTCTATTCAATGCGCTTAACGCTATTTCTTCCTCGATTCGAACTAATCCAGACACCGCTCGCCAACTGATTATCAATTTGGCTAGCTATCTGCGATTCAACCTTGAACTCAACGACGAACATATTGATATCAAACGCGAACTGCATCAGGTACAAGACTATGTCGCGATAGAAAAAGCGCGCTTCGGCAATAAGCTAACCGTCATTTTTGATATTGACGACGTGGATTTAACCATCCCCAGCCTACTCATTCAGCCATTAGTCGAAAACGCGATTGTTCACGGCATTCAGCCATGCCGTGGCAAGGGCGTTGTGGCAATTGCGGTGAAAAAGAAAGACAACCGGATCCGGATTTCAATCAAAGATACAGGTAATGGAATCAGCCAAGAAACGATTGACCGCGTCGAGCGCGGCGATATGCCAGGGAATAAAATTGGCCTGTTGAACGTACATCAGCGTGTCAAACTCCTTTATGGGGATGGGTTGCATATTCGCCGCCTTGAACCCGGCACTGAAATCTATTTTTACATTACCCCAAGCGTTTCTACGCACAGCGAACTCTCGGTGCTAGAACCCAAGGAGGTTAATACACCATGAAAGCCATCATCGTAGAAGATGAATTCTTAGCTCAGGAAGAACTGAGCTACTTAATCCGTACGCATAGCAAAATTCAGATCGTTGGAACCTTCGACGATGGGCTCGACGTCTTAAAATATCTCCAACACAACGAAGTGGACGCTATCTTCTTAGACATTAATATCCCGTCGTTAGATGGTGTTTTGCTGGCGCAAAACCTAAGCAAGTTTGCGCGTAAACCGCAGATTATTTTCATTACTGCCTACAAAGAACATGCGGTTGAGGCTTTTGAGTTAGAAGCGTTTGACTACATTTTGAAGCCCTACCATGAGTCACGCATCATTACCATGCTGCAAAAGCTAGAAGCAAGCCACCAGCGCGATCAGGAATTAACTCAAAACAATACCGTGACGCGTCCTGCGCCAAAAACCATCAATTTGATTAAAGACGAGCGGATCATTGTCACCGAGTGCAACGATATCTATTACGCTGCCGCAGATGAAAAAGTCACGCGCGTCTTTACGCGTCGTGAAGAGTTTGTGATGCCGATGAATATCACCGAATTCTGTAACCGTCTGCCAGAGGAGAAGTTTTTCCGTTGTCATCGTTCGTACTGCGTAAACCTTTCAAAAATTCGTGAAATCGTCCCTTGGTTCAATAACACCTATGTACTGCGTCTTACCGATCTTGAATTTGAAGTCCCAGTAAGTCGTGGAAAAATAAAAGCATTTAGACAATTAATGCGACTTTAACACTGGCATATTTGCCAGAAAATGCCCAATAAATGGAGAGATTTCACAGGAAATCTCTCTTTTTTTTCAAAATAAAAATCTACACCGACACCTACAACTAGACCAAATCACTACACATATAGAGCTAATCTCTAAACAGATAAAATAATTAAGTGATATATATTATTTGTGTTACAAAAAATAATTTCACAAGTTATTATACCCACCTAATAACACAGTAATTTATTGATTGATTTATGAGCAATTAGCTCAGTGGTATGACAAGAGAATAGTGATGAATAACAACATTTTTGCAGTTGCCCTTATTGGCGCACTTCTGGCGACGACCTGTGCTTATGCCACCTCAGTGGAAGGTTGTGAGCAACAGAATAGTATGGTTATTCCCATCGATACGTCGGCGGGCGCGGTGCAAACCGCAGATCTAAAAGAGTCCAAAAACACATCGGTTCATATGTCCTGCGAAGACTTTTTGGCGTTGGATACACAAGCACAAACCCCCGTCGTATTCTGGGTAAGCAATCTCGACCCAAATGACCAAGGTAATGATGACGTTGATGAAAGGCAGATTGACGAATTCGTCACCCCAATGGTGATTGAAGAGTGTCATAAAACACCAGCGCTTAAGCTGGTGGACTTAAAAAGTAAAATAGAGCAATACATCCAAAGACACTTCTGATCGTCGTTATTTCTGATTACCACGACTAACGAAAAAAGCCTGCATAGGATGACTATGCAGGCTTTTCGATCGCATGATTCACACCGGTAGAAGCTAAAGTTTAATCCCCAACTCTTGACGCAAATGTGCACCTGCGCCCAGCAGGCCTGGGTTATCATGCGTAATCATATACACAGGAATATCATGCACATAATCTTTGAAACGACCTTTGTCTTCAAAGGCTGCGCGGAATCCTGAGGCCTTGAAGAACTCAAGGAAACGAGGAACAATCCCCCCTGCGATATATACGCCGCCAAAAGTCGCCATATTCAAGGCCAAATTACCGCCAAAACGCCCCATGATGACGCAAAAGAGTGACAGCGCTCGACGGCAGTCAGTGCATGAGTCAGCCAGCGCGCGTTCAGTCACATCTTTTGGCGCTAAATTTTCCGGCAAACGCCCGTCAGATTTCACAATCGCATGATATAGATTGACTAAACCCGGTCCAGAAAGGATACGCTCAGCGGAAACATGACCGAGTTCTGGACGTAACACTTCCAGAATCATATCTTCCTCTTCGCTATTGGCTGCAAAATCGACATGCCCCCCCTCGCCCGGCAAGCTGATCCAACGATCGGCCGCATGGATCAGGTGTGCAACGCCAAGCCCTGTTCCCGCACCGTAAATAGCGATCGGTTTATCCTTCTGCGGCTCTTTGCCGCCAAATTGCATCAGGTGCTCAGGTTTGAGCATCGGAATCGCCATCGATACCGCAGTAAAGTCATTGATGACTTCTAATTTTTCCAGCGCCAGATTCTTTTTCATCTCTGTAATAGAAAATGCCCAAGAATGGTTGGTCATCGCCACCCAATCTTCGGTCACGGGGCAAGCGATGGCGATACAGGCTTCCTTGACAGAAACGTTATGTTCTTGCAGATAAGTACGGATTGTTGCTTCCAAGCTATCGAACTCTAAGCCGGAATAGGTCTTGGCCAGTGAGATCTCACCGTTTTCCAGCGAACAAAGTGCCAGACGAGCGTTAGTGCCGCCGACATCCCCGACCAGTGCGTGCGTAGTCATACTGCCCTCTCCCCAATGTGCTGCCTGAACCACCCAAAAATGACAGAGCGTATCTAACCACAGCCCCAGCGGCGGTCACAATGACCGATCATCTCCGTGCCACGCAATAGTGAAATCGATCACAAAAATCGTTTCAGCTTTCAATTTCACCTTGTCATTTTACCTGTGAACTTAGGCTATTAACGCACATGCTCCAAAGCCCAATGCGCTGCATATTCGGCGTGTATTTGGGCCGTATCAAACAAAGGAACAGAGGCGTCGGTTTGATCCACCAACAGAGCAATCTCCGTGCAACCAAGAATAATCCCTTGCGCACCCTGTTCAGACAGGCGCTGCATAATCTCGCGATACTGCTGACGTGACTCAGGGCGGATCTGGCCTAAGCACAGTTCCTGATAAATAATGCGGTGGATGACTTCTCGATCTGACTCGTTAGGCACCATGACCTCGATACCAAATTTATCCGTGAGTCGCCCGCGATAAAAATCCTGCTCCATGGTAAAACGCGTGCCTAATAGCCCAATGCGCGTTAGCCCTTGTGCCTTGATGCGCGCAGCCGTTGCATCGGCAATATGCAGCAGAGGTAAACCGCAGCGAGATTCGATCTGTTCAGCCACTTTATGCATGGTGTTAGTACACACCACAATTCCTTCAGCACCGGCGGCCTGTAGGCGCTGTGCGGCATCTGCCAACAACTCTCCCGCCTGCGCCCATTCACCGCGCATTTGCAAATGTTCTACTTCGGCAAAATCAACGCTATATAAAACCAGCCGAGCGGAATGCAATCCACCCAGCTGGTTTTTGACCGTTTCATTGATAATCCGATAATAAGGAACCGTTGACTCCCAACTCATTCCGCCCAGCAAACCCAATGTTTTCATGTTTCAGCCTCCCGCTAATCCCATATTGCTTCTTGGATTAACATAACGCAGGCTTGCGGAGCGAGTACAGCATTAGCGGAGTGTTGACGCCATCTTGCGAGCAGAGCGGCGCTCAACGATACGCTCACGCAAGGTGTCATAAACCCAGTTATACAGCATGGTATACGGCAGGAAGAACAGGATAATCCCTAACTCCAGCAGGAAAGCCTGTAGCATCGAAATCCCTAATACAAAGGCCGCGATATTGACACCAATAACGATAAATCCGCACTCAAAGCCTAGCGCGTGGAAAATACGCACTTTGACATTACGCACGACGCGGCTCACTGGCCACAGTCGATCAAATATCGCGTTATAAATGATGTTCCAAATCATCGCGGCGGTAGCCAAAATAATGGTTAAACCGCCCATCTCCCACACTGAGCGCTGCATAAGATAAGCCCCCACAGGGGCACAAATAAGCGTGGCAATAGCCTCGAAAGTGACGGCATGGAATACACGTTCCATCAAAGTTTTACGTTGCATAATCACAAGAACCTCAAATAAACACTCTGAGAGATGTCAGAGATCGTGATTATCATCGGTTAAAACGTTATATTGAAATTAGATACCATCGATAAAATAGATACTTTATGCGATATTCTCCCGAAGCACTGAATGCCTTTGTTGAAACCGTTTCTGCGGGCTCCTTCTCGGCCGCCGCACGCCGGCTACATAAAAGCCAGTCCACTATCAGTACGGCAATTGCCAATCTGGAAGATGATTTAGGTGTCATCCTATTTGATCGTTCAGCGCGCCAACCGGTGCTGACGGAACAAGGACAGCGGGTATTGATCCATGTGCAAGAGATCCTTGCCGCCAGCGAACGTTTGGATCAGCTTGCCGTGCGGTTAATGGATCAGATTGAGCCGCGACTCACATTCGTCCTTTCTGATACTTTTCATCCCAGCGCGCTCGAAGCACTCCTGCATGAATTCGATCGCCGCTATCCCGATACGGAATTTGAATGCCTGATAGGTGAAGAAGAGGACGTTATCGATCTACTACAAAAAAATCGCGCCCACATCGGGCTTATTGAAGCGAGGAAAAGTTATCCACCCGACATTAGCGCCGCACGGTTAAGCAAACAAACCGAGATGGCCATTTACGCGGCGCCGACGCACCCACTTGCTCAGCGAGAACGTATCCGCCCCGAAGAATTGGATGCCGCTAGAGAGCTACGTTTAAGTACCTATCTGGAACGCGATCAGGCTCGTGTGCATGGGGTGATTTGGTCTGCGCCGAACTATTTACTGCTGCTAAGTATGGCGGTTCAGGGACTTGGCTGGAGCGTTCTACCTTGTGCGCTAGTCGACGAGTTTTGCCACCGCGATGAGCTGGTGCAGCTATCGGTTCCTGGCTGGCCGAAATCCACCTCGGTCGATGTTGTGTGGTCAAAAAGCTCCCCACCGGGACCAGCAGGGAGTTGGATCAAAGACTATTTGTTGGAGATGCCAGCGTAGCCATCACTCGAATATATTACTCATGCGCTGCATTACGCTCGGCAATGGCTTTACTCAGCTTAGCGAGATATTCCGGCACATCCATCTTAGGTAACATCACTTCGATGAGCGTTAATGCCTTGGGAACGTTAACTTCGCTAAGCACCTTTTCCAAAGCCGGAACGCTGTCCGCCTTATAGGTGGAAAAATCGCCATTCACCGATAGCGCCGCCGGAATTTTAGTCCAATTCCACGCCGCAATATCGTTGTAGCTCTCTTCAGGCCCGTGAATTGCGCGCTCCACCGTATAACCGTCATTATTCAGCAAAATAATAACCGGTTTTAGGCCGTGGCGTAGCAGAGTACCCAGCTCTTGGATCGTCAGCTGCGCCGAACCATCACCAATCATCAGTACTACACGTCGGTGAGGCTGCGCCAGCTGAGCACCCAATATTGCTGGCAGGGTATAACCGATAGATCCCCATAACGGCTGAACAATAAAAGTCACCCCTTTAGGCAATCGCAATGTGGCCGAGCCAAAACTGGCCGTCCCTTGCTCGGCAACCACAATGTCATCTGGACGTAAAAAGCGTTGCATCTGCTGCCAAAACGCAGGCTGATCGAGTTTGTTTCCATGGTTTTCCGGCAAACAGTCGCGCAAAGATTCCGGTGCCTGCCATTCAACACTTAGCTCCTTAGCCAGCTCAGTCAGTGCTGCCAACGCATCACCCATCGGTAACTGGCTGAAAACCTGCCCTGCAACGCTGGCCGAAAACGGTTGCAGGTCGATGGTTTTATTAGCCGCGATTTGATGAGTAAAACCAGCCGTAACACTGTCGGTCAAACGCACACCAACGCTAATGAGCACATCGGCGTTTTCCATTGCAGCCTTGACCTTGGGTTGGCTGGCTCCACCGGCATAGGTGCCAATAAAATTAGGCCGGCTTTCATCCAGCACACCTTTCCCCATCAGCAACGTTGCACTGGCTACACCCTGTAGGTCAGAAAGTTGTTGAACCAGCTGTTTTTGCCCAAATCGATCGGCGAGAAAATCTGCCAACAAAGCCACTTTGCGAGCTGGTTTTAGCAGCTCACGCGCAGCCTGAATAAACTCACTCAGCCCAGTCACCTCATCCTGTCTAGCGGCAAATGGATAAAGCTCAGTACGGATTGGCTCATCGCAGACATCGCTTGGCAGTAAGATATAACCCGGACGGCGGTGATACAGCACATCGCTGAGCACGCGGTCGATTTCTAGCGCGGCATTCTCAGGGGTTAACACCGCCTGAGAGCAGGTCACTTCCGCCGCCATACGATAGAAATGACCATAGTCGCCGTCACCTAAAGTATGGTGTAGCAACTCCCCTTTTTGCTGAGAACGGCGGTTGGGAGCCCCTACGATATGTATCACCGGTAAATACTCGGCATAACTACCGGCGGTGCCGTTTATCGCACTCAACTCCCCTACGCCAAACGTCGTTACCAAGGCCGCAGCCGGAGCGCAACGTGCATAACCATCAGCCGCATAGGCAGCGTTAAGTTCGTTAGCGCATCCGACCCACTCCAACTGCGGATGAGCGGTGACAAAGTCTAAAAACCTGAGGTTGTAATCTCCGGGAACACCAAATACGTGTTGGATACCCGCCTGTGAAAGTCGATCAAGGAGATAATCGGACACGCTGTAAATATTGCTGTTTAAAGTCTTGCTCATTACGATGCTCCCAATTAGCGATTTCAGTGCAACACGCGTTGCAGAAACGAAAATTCAATTGACGATTAGAAGTATAGGGGGCGCTTTTTAGTGGCGTAAAAACCCACTGGGGAGCATGATGGAAAGCTAGATTTACGCAGTGAACACGCATTTGTGTGCATTATCAGCGATGAGAATTCACGCTCTAGTGAGCTTTTTTCATGTTTTCGTGTAAGGAAGATCAATGAGTTATCTTGCAAGTCCTAAGCGCTATCAATCTATGGAATATCGACGTTGCGGGCACAGCGGTTTACAGCTACCGGCTATTTCGCTCGGGCTGTGGCATAACTTTGGTGATACCACGCTGTTTGATAACAGCCGCGATATGTTGCTGTGTGCCTTCGATTTAGGCATTACTCATTTTGATTTGGCGAATAACTATGGTCCACCTCCCGGCTCTGCGGAAAGCAATTTTGGCCGCATTCTGCAGCAGGATCTCATGCCATATCGAGACGAAATGGTGATATCCAGCAAAGCGGGTTACACCATGTGGGATGGCCCCTACGGTGACTGGGGCAGTAAAAAGTATCTGATCGCCAGCCTGAACCAAAGCCTGAAAAGAATGGGATTGGACTACGTCGATATTTTCTATCACCATCGACCAGACCCGAATACGCCGTTGGAAGAAACCATGGGCGCTCTCGACTTGATAGTGCGTCAAGGCAAAGCGCTGTATGTCGGGCTATCAAACTATCCGGCCGAAACGGCTCGCCAAGCCATTAAGATCCTGCGCGATCTCGGAACACCGTGTCTGATTCATCAACCGAAGTATTCAATGTTTGAACGTTGGGTTGAAGGCGGTTTGCTGGACGTATTACAGGATGAGGGCGTTGGATCGATTGCCTTTTCCCCATTAGCCGGCGGTTTGCTTACCGATCGCTACCTGCACGGCATTCCACCGGATTCGCGTGCAGCACACAGCAAGTTCTTAAAGCCGGAAGTCATTACTGAGCAGAAGCTTGGTCAGATTAAAAAATTAAATGATATGGCGCTGGCTCGTGGGCAAAAACTTTCGCAAATGGCGCTTGCGTGGGTTCTGCGCGGCGACCGCATCACCTCAGTGCTTATTGGTGCAAGCCGCACCAGCCAAATTGAAGATGCTATTGGTATGCTAGAAAACCGTCATTTTAGCGCCGAAGAGATCAGCGCCATTGAAAGTATTTTGGCCAGCTAGTCTTCATCTACCGAACGCAGTACACGACATGGATTTCCCGCTGCCACCACGCGCGGCGGGATATCTTTGGTCACCACGCTTCCCGCTCCAATCACTGAGCCATCACCAATAGTGACTCCCGGACAGACGATCACTCCACCACCAATCCACACGTTGTTGCCAATGGTTATCGGTTTGCCAAACTCGATACCGGAAATGCGCTGTTCAGGATTTGTAGGATGCGCGGCGGTATAGAGCTGTACGTGCGGTGCAAACATCACATTATCACCAATAGTGACGGGCGCAATGTCCAGAATCGTCAGATCCGTATTGGCGTAAAAATGCTGACCAATGTTGATGTTGTAGCCATAGTCACAAAAGAAAGGGCCTGTGATCTCCGCCTGCTTATCCGCATGGGGTAGCAATTCATGAATCAACGCTTGGCGCGCTTCCCGCTGAGATGGAAGGGTATGATTAAAGCGATAACATAGATCAATAGCCCGCGTTCTATCTGCGACTAATTCACTATCTGACGAGTAATAGTTTTCTCCATCAATCATCTTCTGCTTTTCACTTTTGCTCATGCATACAGCTCCTTTAATTGGCTAGGCAGACAGAATAATCTCAAACACAGACTTCACCAGCAGATTACCCCATTTCTCCACATTATCATCACATTCAGAATGCTAATATCAGCTAACAAAAAGGAATGGCGACGTTATGTATCAGCCATTGATGACAATAGCGATTAGCGTCCTTCCGCATAAGGAGAAAAATATGTACCAGCGCATTGCGGCCATCGCACTGGCCTTCTGTAGCCTGCTGCCTCTGGGCGTTGCACAGGCAACATCGGCGGATATCGATTTACTTCCAGGCGTTACATTGCATTTAGGTGACCGCGACCAGCGAGGGAACTATTGGGACGGCTACGACTGGCGCGATCAGAGCTGGTGGCGTAGCCATCAGGGGCGCTGGATTGGCGATCGTAGCCCTCGCGGATATTATTGGGATGGTGGGCGCTGGCGAGATCAGGGATGGTGGCATAAGAACTATTACTCGCGCGGCGGAAAATACTATCGCTACAAAAACAAACATTACCGCCACGACAATGGCAATCACTATGGTCACTATAAAAATGGCCATAACAAAAATAAAGACCACGATCACCATGACCATGACCATGACGATCATGGTAAAGGGCGTGGACACCATTAAGTACTGAACAAAAATGGGCTCCCAAAAGGAGCCCATTTTTTTCTTTAAATTTTCTCAATGCTAAAACAGCATACTCGCCAGCAGATAAAAGTTTAACCCTACGACGATAACCACAATCACTCTGCCCGCATTCTGTACATAGCGACCGTTAACCATTTCACCCATGAGTTCTTTATTACCGGTAAAGCGAAGCAAAGGCACTAAAGCCAAAGCGATACCGAAACTCAATAATACCTGACTGAGCAACAGGATACGCGTTGCATCTAGACCCGCCATAATGACGATGAACGACGGTAACATGGTCACGACGCGGCGCACCCACAAAGGGATATAGAAGCGGACAAAACCTTGCATCACAACCTGACCAGCCAATGTGCCGACCACGGTAGAAGAAAGACCTGCGGCCACGAGACTCAGGCCAAAGATAGTGGCGGCAGCATGACCAAGCAGAGGTTTCAGCGTCAAATAAGCCTGATCAAGTTCTGCAATCCCACTATGACCAGAGAAGTGAAATGCCGCAGCCGCTGTCGCCATCATCGCAAGGTTCACAAAACCCGCAATTGTCATGGCAATTGCGACATCAAGCTTGGTCGAAGAGTAACGTTCTGCCTTGGTCCCTTTGGATGACGATGTCTGAGTCAGCGAAGAATGCAAATAGATAACATGCGGCATAATGGTTGCGCCCAATACCCCTGCGGCCAAAAATACGGCTTCATGAGTGGGTAAATCAGGAACGAGCATCCCATGAGCTAATTGCGCAATACTTGGCTGAGAAAATACGAGTTCCACAATATAAGCCGCTGCAACAAATAAGAGTAAGCCACCAATCACCAGTTCAAGAGGCTTCTGCCCACGGCGCTGTAAGGTAAGAATCAAAAATGTAGCAATACCGGTTAATACCGCACCTTCCAGCAAAGTGCATCCCAGCAGCAGTTTGAAACCAATCGCTGCGCCGATGAACTCTGCTAAATCAGTAGCCATCGCAATAATTTCAGCCTGAACCCAGTAGGCCCACACGGCAGGTCGAGGAAAGCGATCGCGAATATGTTCTGCAAGGTTTTTGCCCGTAGCAATCCCGAGCTTAGCAGAAAGAAGTTGGATCAGCATGGCCATGAAGTTGGCCCAGACAACCACCCATAACAGCTTGTAGCCGTAAGAAGCGCCCGCCTGAATGTTAGTGGCAAAATTGCCGGGATCGATGTAGCCAATGGCGGCGATAAAAGCAGGCCCCATCAGCGAAAGTTTTATCTTTCGAGACGCTGGAGGAGTTGTTTCTACAACGCGTGAATCAAGCATATCAGCCACCTTAACACCTATAGTCACATCAGCAATTTGTGACCTAAACTTTGTTCTTGACTCCATTATCCTCAAAATGAGAATGATTATCAATATCAACTTAAGCGATATTCCCTATCTCTTTGATAGGTCGTTGGCTTGTGGAGTCTGGCAAGGCGCTTTCTGCTTTACATACTTTCACCTTCATTCCCAAACGGCAGAATATGGTGTTTAATAATAATATCACATTTTTTCAAACTTTCACTAACACCGCTATTGGGGCAGTTTTGTTACTTTTCTAACTTTTTTCTTGATTTACGTTATAACAATTTCAATATTTGCAACCTAAGTCTCGTTTTTACCTGTGCCGTTACATAGAATGTGCTGCGAAATTTAGCCTGCCTCATAATTTGGAGCACTGTATGTCCCCTATTTTGCATTTTGTTTTAGCCCTTGCGGTGGTAGCGGTACTTGCCCTGCTCGTTAGCCGCGATCGCAAAAGCATTCGTGTGCGCTTCATTGTTCAGCTGTTAGTCGTAGAGATCCTGCTGGCCTATTTCTTCTTGAACTCCAACATCGGTTTGGGCTTCGTGAAAGGTTTCTCAGGTTTCTTCGAAACTCTGCTCAAGTATGCGGCAGAAGGTACCAACTTCGTCTTCGGTAACATGAGTGACAAAGGACTGGCCTTCTTCTTCCTAAACGTACTGTGCCCAATCGTCTTTATCTCTGCCCTGATTGGTATTCTTCAGCACATCCGCATATTGCCAATTATCATCCGCGCAATTGGTACCGTGCTGTCTAAAATCAACGGCATGGGTAAACTGGAATCTTTCAACGCCGTGAGCTCACTGATTCTGGGTCAGTCTGAGAACTTCATCGCGTATAAAGATGTTCTTGGTAAAATGTCAGAAAAACGTATGTACACCATGGCAGCAACGGCGATGTCTACCGTTTCGATGTCCATCGTAGGTGCATATATGACCATGCTGGATGCCAAATTTGTGGTGGCAGCGCTGGTGTTAAACATGTTCAGTACCTTTATCGTACTGTCACTGATTAACCCATACTCTGTGGATGGTGAAGCCGATATTCAGTTGAAAAACACCCACGAAGGTCAGAGCTTCTTTGAAATGCTGGGCGAATATATTCTGGCTGGTTTCAAAGTTGCGATTATCGTTTCTGCTATGCTGATTGGCTTTATCGCCCTGATTGCAGCGCTGAACGGCTTGACCGAGTGGATCTTCACATTCTTCCATATCGAAGGAATGACCTTCCAACGACTGCTAGGCTATGTCTTCTATCCATTTGCATGGGTGATGGGTGTACCAAGCCACGAAGCGCTGAACGTGGGTAGCATCATGGCAACCAAGCTGGTTTCCAATGAATTCGTTGCCATGATTGATCTGCAGAAGATTGCTACCGAGCTGTCTCCTCGCTCACTGGGCATTCTGTCTGTGTTCTTGGTTTCCTTCGCTAACTTCTCGTCAATCGGTATCGTTGCAGGTGCAATCAAAGGCCTGAACGAACATCAGGGTAACGTCGTTGCGCGTTTCGGCCTGAAGCTGGTTTACGGTTCTACGCTGGTAAGTATTCTGTCTGCATCGATTGCAGGTCTGTTCCTGTAATTCACAGTCTCATTCTGATTGGTTAAAAGGCGCTTAGGCGCCTTTTTTATTATCTCCTACCCAACCCCACACCTTTTTTAGGAAAATTCCATAGTATCGATTACAGCGCCTTTTGCGGATACGCCTCACTCGATAGCTAGAACCATGGTTTAAAAAGACGAAGTAGAGCTTTTGAGTGGGATTGAACGCGGGATCTAGAAAAGCAAAAAGCCGACATTTCTGTCGGCTTTCTTAATTTTGGTGGAGCTAAGCGGGATCGAACCGCTGACCTCTTGCATGCCATGCAAGCGCTCTCCCAGCTGAGCTATAGCCCCACGACTGATACTACGAGAAGTGGTTGTACTTCTTTCTTATTACTTGAAATGTTTCCAACCAATCTGAGAAAAGGTTGGTGGAGCTAAGCGGGATCGAACCGCTGACCTCTTGCATGCCATGCAAGCGCTCTCCCAGCTGAGCTATAGCCCCAACGCTGACGCTTAATCGCGTTAACGGGGCGCATGATATGAAACCTCACAAAAGCTGTCAACGGCTAAATGTTCTTCCTGATTTAAACGCTGAAAAAGACGCCAACTCAACGTTATTTATCGACAAATCAGTAGTCAGAGCAAATTCAATCTTTAGGAAAGCTAACGCTGTTTTATGGTTCTACTCACTGTATTCTATTAGCTAGATATGTAACTATTTCGAGTAATAGAAACGCGGTGACTTTTAGCAAGGAAGGATTATGAACAAGGAATGGTATGCAGCAAAAGAATTGGTTGGAATCGCCGGTTTCCCGACCACGCCTCAGGCAATAAATCAGCGTGCGAAATCTGAGGGATGGCGTAAGCAGAAGCGAAGTGGCGTTCAAGGCAAAGCGCTTGAGTACCATATCAGCAGCTTCCCGGATGAAGTTGTTTCTGCCCTGCTTGCGAATGAGGAGTCATCGTTTTATTTAGCAGATATGCCCAAGGCAGAAAAAGCATGGAGCGCGATATATTACCAATTGACTGAAGAAGAACGTGAACTGCTAACGCGTTTTATTATGCGCCAAGGTATCAATGCTCTCTTCGATCGCTTAGGTGCACGTCCTCAAGCCGTTACTACACCTGATGACGATAATATCGAACCTCTCTCTTAATCGTATCGTACCCAATTGCAAGGATTGCAAAATGAAAAAGGAATGGTTCACCAAAAAAGATCTGGCCAATTTAGGCTCAGGCTCTTCCACACCAGACAAAGCATGGCTCACTATTTTTAACCAAATGAGCCAAGAAGAGCGCCAGATTCTGACGACTTTTGTCATGCGTGAGGGAATTGATGCTTTACTTTGTTGCCTACACACCAACGCTAAAACTAGCCATACCATGATGATGGAAAACTAAGATTCTCATTAATCTCCATCATACGTAAGCTAGACAACAATAATCGTAAGTTTCAGATGCAAAAAAACCGGCCTTAGCCGGTTTTTGTTTTACTGATGCGACTCTTTTGTTTATTGCTGTGCTTCACGCTCTGCAATAAAGGCCAAAGCCATATCGATACGCTTAAGCGAGCGCTGCTGACCAATAGCATGCACGGTAACATCCACACCTGGTGACTGACCTGCGCCTGTAACCGCAACACGCAGTGGCATCCCAACTTTGCCCATACCTACTTCAAGCTCATCCGCAGTGCCCTGGATCGCGTGATGAATATTTTCAGCAGTCCAATCGGTAATAGCGGCCAGTTTAGCTCGCACTAACTCCAATGGCTGACGTGCAACAGGACGAAGATGTTTTTTCGCTGCGTCAGCGTCAAACTCGGTGAAGTCTTCATAGAAGTAGCGCGCCTGAGCGGCCATCTCTTTCAGCGTTTTGCAACGCTCGGCCAGCAACTTAACGATTTCTACCAGCTGTGGACCGTTGCGAGTTTCATAACCCGCCTCATGGATGTGCCATGCTAGGTGGATAGCAACATATTCTGGAGGCATGGTGTTGATGTAATGATGGTTCAGCCACTGTAACTTCTCAGTGTTGAACGCACTTGCCGACTTGCTGATGTCATCAAGCGTGAAGAACTCTTTCATTTCATCAATGCTGAAAATTTCCTGATCGCCATGAGACCACCCCAAACGAACCAGATAGTTCAGCAGAGCTTCCGGCAGATAGCCGTCATCACGATATTGCATCACGCCAACCGCACCGTGACGCTTAGACAGTTTCTTACCGTCATCCCCCAAAATCATGGAGACGTGTGCATATTCAGGAACCGGAGCTCCCAGCGCTTTCAAGATATTGATCTGGCGTGGCGTATTGTTGATATGGTCTTCACCACGAATAACATGGGTAATTTCCATATCCCAGTCATCGATAACAACACAGAAGTTATAGGTTGGAGAACCATCGGTACGGCGGATAATCAGATCATCCAGCTCCTGATTACTAAATTCGATAGGGCCACGAATTTTATCATCAAAGATCACCGAACCTTCCTGCGGGTTCAAGAAACGCACCACGTGCGGCTCGTCATCAGCATGATGTTCATGGCTATGGCGGCAGCGACCATCGTAACGAGGCTTCTCACCGTTAGCCATCTGTGTTTCACGCAGCTCTTCCAGACGTTCTTTAGAGCAGTAACATTTATACGCAGTGCCCTGCTCTAACATCTGATCGATCACATGGTTATAGCGATCAAAACGTTTGGTCTGGTAGTACGGACCCTCGTCCCAATCGAGATTCAGCCAGTTCATACCATCCATGATGGCGTCGATCGCTTCCTGAGTTGAGCGCTCAAGATCGGTATCTTCGATACGAAGAACAAATTCACCGCCAGCGTGGCGGGCGAACAACCAAGAATAAAGTGCGGTACGCGCACCACCTACGTGCAGGTAGCCAGTTGGGCTAGGTGCAAAACGGGTTTTGATTTTCATGTGAAACGTGGCCTTTATTACGCAATGACCGACATTATATACCCTAAATAATTCGAGTTTCAGGCTGCCGACAGATTTGTGAGCCTATAGCCACATAGATAACGATGTGACCAAGAAGACAAACACTGCCAGCGCACATGCAACGGGAAGAACGACGGGAATAAAAATGTTGCCTGCTTTCTATTACTAATAAGTAGCCAGCATTCTACCATTACGCCCCAATTCCTCAACGCCGTTACGTCTATAGTTCGGGGGCATATTGCAGAATGTGCTTAAAAAGCTATCATTGCTGCCTATGTATAAGACATCTTGACTATTTTTCCAACGAACAGCATTTTTTCTTGAAAAAAGCGTTGACCATTTTCGGGCGCTCCCTATAATGCGACTCCACACAGCGGGGGTGATTAGCTCAGCTGGGAGAGC